>CAXTPP010000132.1:0-9311 GCA_964246185.1 uncultured Acetobacteraceae bacterium | reverse complement strand
GCGCCCACAATTCATCGGTCAAACAAGGCTTTGCCATGCCATCCAAATCGGTATGAAATTACTTACATCCCGGGCTTTGTTAGATGCTCTAAGCTAGCATGTCGGATTCAAGACGCTTGTGGCTGGGCGTCGCAAGCTGGAAGTGCCCTAGTGTCCCGATTTGGAAGTTCGCCGTACTTGGGGCTGGCTCGGAGTGAACTTCCAAATTGATAAAAGACACTAGCAAGCCTCTGTTTCTAGTGTGGCTTACGGTTCTGAAATTCGCCTTCGGCGGCGGCGGCATACTCGGGCGAACCGCAGAACCATCACACTAGACTTGCGCCGGTCCTGCGTCCAGGCTGTCTGGCTGCGCCCGATTGGCCCCTCAAAGCTTGATGAGCATGGCCTGGGACGACGGCAGCTCGATTGGCCGCTCACGCCGGGCATCTAGGAACTTGGCGTAGGCGGCGCGCACGCCATCCAGGTAGGAATAGTCGTGGGTCAGGATGATGCCGCCGGGCACCATCCGCGGGTAGAAGAACTCGAGGCAGCCGAGCGTGCTTGATTTCAGGTCCACATCCAAATGCACGAACGAGAAGCGCCGTTCCGTGCAGGGCGGCGCAGTGTCCGGGAACAGGCCGGGGTAGAAGCTCACGGCAGGCCGGTCCGCCATGAAGGCCTGCACCGACGGCAGAGACGCCGCATAGTGGCCTTCCCGCATCCGGGCGAACTCGTCCGCGTCGGGTGCCGGCAGTCCGGCGAAGGTGTCGAACAGGTGCAACGGAACGCCGCCGCTCGCCACGCTGATGATCTTGGCTGACACGCCCTGGTAGACGCCCACCTCGGCCATCTCGCCATCCAGGCGGCTTTGCGCGCGGGCGATCGAGTAGAGCGAGAAGGCCTCGTTGCCGCTCAGCAGCGACTCGCGCTCGCGCCGGGCTGCCTTGATGGCCCTCAGCACGTCCCGCTCCTTGTGGCCAGCCAGGAACGCCAGCTCCAGCCGCGCGAGCAGGCCGATCGACAAGGACCGGACGGTCCGGCTGGCGGCGATGAGGCGGTGCAGCCGGGCGCTGTCGAAACGCTTCCCGGCAGCAGGCCGTTCGCCAGGCGTCAAGGCATGTGCGTCCAGCCGGGCGACAGAGGGGGTGACGATGATCAGGAATCCTTCAGGATCGTGGGGTTGCCGGCCAGGCTGGGCTGCCAGGGCCTAACGGTGACTTAGTCAAAAGCCTGTCCCGGGAACCAGGACGTGCAGCACAAGCAGGATCAGGAACACCACCAGCAGAATGCGGAGCGCGCCGCCGAACACGCGGAGCACGCCCACGATGAACAGCACGGCCACCAACAGGATGACGACCGCCTGCGCGCTCCCGGGCACGCCGGCACGGGACAGGGCGTGACGAAGGAAGACGTCGATCACGCCGAAAAGCCCGAGGAACAGGCCAAACAGCGCCCGCAGCCAGCTCACCACCGTTCCGAGCGCCTGGTTCACCTGCCCCATCCATCGTTCGTTATAGGTCGCCCAGCCTCGCGTCTAGGTGAGCGATGACGAGAGCTTGGCTTGACCCGGCGCGGCCCGCGCGCAACTCCCCACCCATGTTCCGATGGTTCGAGACTATACTGACGCCCACGGCGCCGCCGCCGCCGGGTCAGCCGCCCGACAGCCTGGCGGCGTTCTACTGGCACTTCGTCCGCCAATCGCGCGCGCTGGTGGTGGCGCTGTTCGCGGTGGGCACGCTGACGGCGCTGCTGGACAGCCTTATCCCCGCCTTCCTGGGCCGCGTGGTGGCGCTGACCACTCGGTACCAGCCGACGGAGCTGTGGACGCAGGCCGGGTGGCAGCTCGTGGGCATGGCGGCCGTGCTGCTGGTGGTGCGGCCCGGCGGCATGCTGCTGCGCAACCTCGTCACCAACCAGGCCATCACGCCGGGCCTGACCAACCTGGTGCGCTGGCAGTCGCACTGGCACGTGGTGCGGCAGAGCTGGACCTTCTTCCAGAACGACTTCGCGGGCCGGGTGGCGAACCGAGTGATGCAGGTCGGCCCGGCGCTGCGCGAAAGCGTGGTCGCCACCACCAACGCGGTCTGGTATATCGTGATCTACGGCGGCAGCGCGATGCTGCTGATGGGCCATGCCGATTCCTGGCTGGCGATCCCGATGGCGCTGTGGTTCGTGGCCTACGCGGTGCTGCTGCGATGGTTCGTGCCGCTGGCGCGCAACCGCTCCCGCCGCAACTCCGAGGCGCGGTCCCTGGTCACCGGCGGCGTGGTGGACAGCTACACCAACATCCTCACCGTCAAGCTGTTCGCCCGCGCGTCGGACGAGGACGCCTATGTCTCCGGGCTCGTGGACGACCAGACGGTGATCTACAAGAGCAGCACCCGGCTGCTGACCGCCTGGGCGCTGATGCTGCAGGTGACCAACGCCTGCATGGTGGTCGGCACCGCCGGGCTGTCGATCTGGCTGTGGCGCGAAGGCCGGGTGGGGGTGGACGTGGTGGCGATGGCGCTGCCGCTCGCCTGGCAGGTCAACAACATCGCGGGCTGGGTGTCGGACAGCGTGACCAGCATCTTCGAGAACGTGGGCGTGGTGCAGGACTCGATGCGCTCCATCGCCGGGCCGCGCCAGCATCCGGACCTGCCCGGCGCGCGTCCACTCATCGTGAGCGAAGGCGCCATCCGGTTCGAGGGGGTGCGGTTCGGCTACGGCACGCAGCGCGGGGTGCTGCACGGGCTCGACCTCGACATCCGGCCCGGCGAGCGAGTGGGGCTGGTCGGCCAGTCGGGCGCGGGCAAATCGACCCTGGTCAACCTGCTGCTCGGCTTCTACGCGCCGGAAGCCGGCCGCATCACCATCGATGGCCAGGACATCGGTGCCGTGACGCAGGAGAGCCTGCGCGGGCAGATCGGCATGGTGACGCAGGACACCTCCCTGCTGCACCGCTCCATCCGGGACAATATCCGCTACGGTCGGCCCCAAGCTGGCCAGGAGGAGGTGGCGGACGCAGCCCAGCGCGCCCATGCGGACGAGTTCATCGGCACGCTGGAGGACTGGAACGGCCGCCGCGGCTATGACGCGCACGTGGGCGAACGCGGCGTCAAGTTGTCGGGCGGGCAGCGGCAGCGGGTGGCGATCGCGCGGGTGATCCTGAAGGATGCGCCGATCCTGGTGCTGGACGAGGCGACCAGCGCGCTCGACTCGGAGGTCGAGGCCGCCATCCAGGAGCAGCTGGACGGGCTGATGGAGGGCCGGACCGTCATCGCCATCGCGCACCGGCTGTCCACGCTGGCCCGCATGGACCGCATCGTGGTGATGGAGCAGGGCCGGATCGCGGAGCAAGGCGCCCACGCCGCGCTGCTGGCGGCGGACGGCGTGTATGCCCGGCTTTGGCGGCGGCAATCCGGCGGTTTCCGCGCATTGCCTATTCTTGACACCCCTGTAACCCCCGGTTAGCAAGCCCTCGCCTGCCGGCGGATGTTCGCCAGGTGCGGAGAGTGGGTTGGTTGACGAGGACACAGCGGATTTCGAGCGCCGGTTGCGTGCGGCGCGCGGCCGCATCCCGGTCGCCAGCGCGACTCGGTCCGTGCCTGCTTCCGCCTGGGGCGTGGGCATGCGGGTCGGGGTCGAACTGCTGTCCGCCCTGGTCGTGGGCCTCGGCATCGGCTGGGCGCTGGACCGCTGGCTGCATACGACGCCGCTGATGCTGGTGCTGTTCGTGCTGCTGGGCGGCGCGGCGGGAATTGCGAACGTGTGGCGCTTGATGGCGCCGAAGAAGGAACGGAACAGTGGCTGAGCCGACGGAGCAGGGCGCACCGGCGATTGACGCGCTCGGGCAGTTTAAGCTGCACGACGGCTGGGGCCTGCTCGGCAAGTCGGTCAACTTCACCCAGTCCAACGCCTGGATGGTCGCCGGCGGCGTGATCACGCTGTTCCTGCTGGTCTATGGCGTGCGCAAGCGCTCCGTGGTGCCGGATCGGCTGCAGTCCCTGGCGGAGATGAGCTACGAGTTCATCGAGAAGATGTGCGTGGACCAGATTGGCGAGGAAGGGCGGCGGTTCTTCCCGTTCATCTTCACGCTGTTCTTCTTCGTGCTCATGGGCAACCTGCTCGGCCTGCTGCCCTTCGCCTTCACCTACACCAGCCACATCGCGGTCACCGGGGCGCTGGCGCTCATGGTCATCGTGTTCGTGACCTTCGTGGCCATCCGTGAGAACGGCAGCCACTTCTTCACCGAGTACTTCTTCCCGCCGGGCGCGCCCAAGCTGCTGGCGCCGCTGATCATCCCGGTCGAGGTCATCTCCTACCTGTCGCGGCCCGTCAGCCTGTCGATCCGGCTGTTCGCCAACATGGTCGCCGGCCACGTGATGTTCGAGGTGTTCGCCACCTTCATCCTGATGCTGTCGGCTGCCGGCGTGCTGGGCACCATCGGCGCCGTCGGGCCGCTGGCCATCAACGTCTTGCTGGTGGGTTTCGAACTGCTGGTGGCCTTCCTGCAGGCCTACGTGTTCGCCATCCTCACCTGCATCTACCTGCACGACGCGGTGCACCTGCACTAGGCCGTCTGTCAGACCTTTCTCAACAACGAAGGACTTCATCACATGGACGTCGCTGCAGCTAAGGCCCTTGGCGCCGGTATCGCCGTGATCGCGCTCGCCGGCGTGGGCATCGGCATCGGCAACATCTTCTCCGCGCTGGTCACCAGCGTGGCGCGCAACCCCTCTGCCCGGGACCAGGTGTTCGGCCTCGGCATCCTTGGCTTCGCGCTGACGGAAGCGGTGGCGCTGTTCGCGTTGCTGATCTCGTTCCTGATCCTGTTCACCTAAGCTCGTGACGCGCCGCCTCGCCTTGGCGGGCACCGCCCTCATGCTCATGGCCGCCAGGCCGGAGCACGAAGGCATGCCGCAGCTCAACTTCAAGAGCCCGCTCACGATCAGCCAGGTGGTGTGGGGCGCGATCATCTTCGCCCTGCTCTACACCCTGTTTTCCCGCTGGGCGCTGCCCAAGGTCGGCAGCGTCGTGCAGGAGCGGCGGGCGCGCATCGGCGACGACCTGGATACGGCCCGTGCCGCCAAGATGGAGGCGGACGCTGCGGTGGCCGAGCTGACGGAGGCGACCCGCCGCGCGCGGGCGGAGGCGCAATCCTCCATCGCTGCCGCCACGCAACAGGCCAAGGCGGACGCCGCCGTGCAGGCCGCCACGATGAACGAGGCGTTGGACGCCCAACTGGCCGAAGCCGAGGGCCGCATCGCCGCCGCCCGGAACGCCGCAATGGGCGCCCTGCGGCAGGTGGCCGGAGAAGCGGCCACTACCGTGGTGACCCGACTTACCGGGCAAGTCCCGGATGCGGCGCGGATCGATCAAGCCGTGAGCAGGTTGCTGCCGTCCACCGCGCAGGGCTGAGGGGCACTCCATGCACCATTTCTTCGCTGAGCCGCGATCCTGGGTCGCGGTCGCCTTCGTCATCTTCTTCGTGCTGTTCGGACGCAGGATTTGGCATGCCCTGGCAATCATGCTGGACCGTCACGCAGCCGTCATCCGCACCGACCTGGACGAAGCCAGCCGCCTGCGGTCCGAGGCTGAGGCCATGCTCAAGGACGCCACGGCCCGGCGCGAGCAGGCGACCGCCGAGGCTCGCTCGCTGATCGAATCCGCCCATGCCGAGGCGGCTCGCGTGGGCGAGCAGGCCCAGGTGGACGCCGCGGCAGCCGGGCGTCGGCGCGAGCAGATGGCCATGGATCGCATCTCTGCCGCCGAGAAGGCCGCAGTGACCGACGTGCGCCTGGCCGCCGCCGACATCGCGACCCAGGCGGCGCGCGACGTGATCGCGGCCACCCTGTCCGTGGAAGCCGACGCATCGATCATCGACCGGGCAATCGCCGGGCTGCCGGCTGCCCTGGCGCGCCGCGCCGCTTAGCTGAACTCGCGCCGCGCCGCCTAACTGAACTTGCGCTGCGCCGCTTAAGCGAACTTGTGCTGCGCCGCTCAGCTGACCGCCCGCCCCGGGCAGTCCGGCCCTGGGCTGCCGGGTTCTGGCGCTGTCAGCACGAACGTCTTGGACGCGACGACCTCGCCCTCCAAAACCAAGTCGAAAGTCCAGTCGCCAGGTTGAATTTCCCACGCATCGTCGAACGTGTAGGAAGAGCCCACAACCCTGCCGCGCACCGGCAGCATCAACGTGTCCTGCGTGCTCGTCGCACCATCGGGGCGGGTCTGCATCGGGTGGCTCACCCGCATGAGGATGCGGTTCGGCAGCGTGTCGCCCGCACCGCCGGCCAGCCATGCTTCGAAGCCGAAGCTGCGGCAGAGTTGAGCCAGGACATGGTCGCTGTTGCTGATGTACTTACCGAACGTCACCTCACGCCCATGGCTCAACGAGTGTTCCTGGTATTCCGAACCCAACACCTTGTCGGACTCCACGACCTCGACCTCGCCCCACTGCACCACGACGGCCCGGACCTTGGCGTTTGCAGCGGTGCTTGGCATGGCAGCCGACAGAGCCATCACGCTGCTGATGCATGCCAGCCAATTCATCGGTGATCGCATCCTTCGCATTGCCGAAGCTGGCATGAACGGCCTATCGCAGCAGCATGAACCCAATCGCCGCCAAGGCAAGGCTGACTCGGCTCGGCCTCGCGCTGGCACTCGCGGCGTGGCAGTCCGCGACCGCAGCCGAACCCGGTCCGGAGGCCCGGCAAGATGCCGCTAAACCGCCAGCCTTCAGCCCCGACTCGGTATCCAGCGACGGGGCGGTCACTGTTGGCGGCGCCCGTATCGACTACCAAGCGGTGGCCGGCACCCTGGTCGTGCATCCAAAGGGCTGGGACGATGCCGCACCGTCCAACGATCCGCCAGGACATGCCGCGTCCCCCGGCAACGAGGCCCGGAACCCAGACGCGGAAGCATCCATGTTCTACGTGGCCTACTTCCGCCGCAATGTGCCAGCCACGACCCGGCCAGTCACCTTCCTGTTCAACGGCGGTCCTGGGTCCGCGACGGTGTGGCTGCACATGGGCGCTTTCGGGCCGCAGCGCGTGGTCACGGCCGACGCAGCGCATTCGCTCCCTGCTCCATACCGGCTGGTCGAGAACGATCAGAGCCTCCTGGATGCCAGCGACCTCGTGTTCATCGATGCGCCCGGCGCTGGTTTCAGCCGGATCGCTGGCCACGACAAGGAGAAGGCATTTTACGGCATCGATGCAGACGCCTACGCCTTTGCCGAGTTCATCACCGCATTCCTGTCAAAATACGACCGGTGGGCCTCGCCGAAATACCTCTTCGGCGAGAGCTATGGAACCACGCGCAGCGCCGTGCTGGTCGACTTGCTGGAAGCGCAGCGAGCCGTGGACTTCAACGGCGTCATCATGCTGTCGCAAATCCTGAACTTCGACCTCAGCCCGGACGGTCCGGAGACCAATCCCGGAATCGAGCTGCCCTATCAGCTGGCGCTGCCGACCTATGCCGCAACCGCCTGGTACCACCACCGGCTCGACGCCCGGTTCAAGGACCTGCCTTCCCTGCTGGCGGAAGTGGAGGCGTTCGCGATGGGCGACTATGCCGCGGCGCTCACGGCGGGCGCTGTGCTCGACCCGGCGCAGCGGGCTGCCATCGTGGCCAAGCTGCACGATTACACCGGGCTGCCCGCGGACTACATCGACCGCGCCAACCTACGGGTGAGTGGCGGCGAGTTCGAGCAGACGCTGCAAGGCGACCAGGGCATCACGACCGGACGGCTGGACACGCGGTTCACCGGCCCGGCGATGGACCGGCTCAGCAAGGAAGCAGACTACGATCCGCAATCGGCGGCGATCTCCTCGGCCTACGTCGCAGGGTTCAACGACTACGTGCGCAGGGTGCTGCGCTACGGCGAGGGCAAGACCTACCGGCTGTTTGCCGACACAGACAACAAGTGGGATTTCAAGCACAAGCCGCCGGGGGCCAACCAGCCGATCGACCAATCGGCCAACGTGATGCCCGACCTGGCGCACGCCCTCAAGTACAACCCCACGCTCAAAATCCAGCTGAACGCCGGCTACTTCGACCTGGCGACGCCGTTTTACCAGGGCGCCTACGAGATGCACCATCTGCCGATGGCGCCGGCGCTTCAGGCCAACATCGAATACCGGCAATACGAGTCCGGCCACATGGTCTACGCCATGCCGGACGCGTTGCGGACGCTGCATGAAAACGTCGCCGGCTTCATCGCGCGCACCGGCGGCAGTACGCCGCCCTGACCGCCGCGGACGGCTATTCGGCCGCCATCGCGTAGGCCTCCAGCGGTTCGCACGTGCAGACCAGGTTGCGGTCGCCGTATACGTTGTCCACCCGCTTGACCGGCGGCCAGTACTTGTTGGCGCACACCCAGGGCAACGGGAACACCGCCATCTCCCGCTTGTAGCCGTGCGTCCAAACCTCCGCCATCGCCTCGGTCGCGGTGTGCGGGGCGTTCTTCAGCGCGTTGTCCACCCGGTCCGCCCTGCCCTCGCCCACCGCGGCGATCTCCGCCCGGATCGCCAGCATCGCGTCGCAGAACCGGTCCAGCTCAGCTTTCGGCTCGCTCTCGGTCGGCTCGATCATCAGCGTGCCGGCGACCGGCCAGGACATGGTGGGGGCATGGAAGCCGTAATCCTGTAGGCGCTTGGCAATATCCTCCACCATGATGCCCGCCTCCGTCTGGAAGGCGCGGCAGTCGATGATGCACTCGTGCGCCACCCGGCCGCCCTGCCCGGCATACAGCACCGGGAAAGCGTCGCGGAGCCGGGCCGCCATGTAGTTCGCGTTCAGGATTGCAACCTGCGACGCCCGGGTCAGCCCGGCGGCGCCCATCATCCGGATGTAGGCGTAGGAGATCGGCAGGATCAACGCCGAGCCGAACGGCGCAGCGCTCACCGGCCCATAGCCGCCCACCGGGCCGGCATCCGCCCGCGCCGGGTGGTTCGGCAGGTGCGGCGCCAGGTGTGCGGCCACCCCGATCGGGCCGACGCCGGGTCCGCCGCCGCCGTGCGGGATGCAGAATGTCTTGTGCAGGTTGAGGTGGCACACATCCGCGCCGATCGCCGCCGGGCTGGTCAGGCCGAGCTGCGCGTTCATGTTGGCACCGTCCATATACACCTGGCCGCCATGCTCGTGCACCGTGGCGCAAATGGCGCGGATTTCGCCCTCGAACACGCCGTGGGTCGAGGGATACGTCACCATCAGCGCCGCCAGCCGGTCCGCGTGCAGCAGCGCCTTCGCCCGCAGGTCGGCGAGGTCCACGTTGCCGTCGCGGTCGCAGCCGACCACCACCACCCGCAGCCCCGCCATCACGGCGCTCGCCGGGTTGGTGCCGTGGGCAG
>CAXTPP010000131.1:0-9423 GCA_964246185.1 uncultured Acetobacteraceae bacterium | reverse complement strand
CTCAGGACGCCGCCAACATATCCCTTCCAACATCTGATGCAATTTTCAAGGAACATCCTCTTTTCAGAGGCTTCGGTCCGCAGCGCGTTCCGAGAGCCGCTATCTAGTGAGGCGGCCCAGGCGTGTCAACGCGATGACAGCAGGTTTTCCGCCCCACCCCGGCGAGCAGCCATGCAAACATCGCGCTTGCCAGCCTTCCTCGTGCAAACTGGCTGCTTACCCGTTGAAAACGAAAGCTCCTCGTTACGCGGCTTCGGCCAACCGGCCGTTGATCACCATACCATCCCGATCCGCGCTGACATGCACCGTTTCCCCGTCCTGGATGGCGCCCTCCAGCAACAAGCCCGCCAGCGGGTTCTGCAACGTGCGCTGGATCACCCGCTTCAGCGGCCGCGCGCCATACACCGGGTCGTAGCCAGCCTCGCCGAGCCAGCTGGTCGCGCGCTCGTCCAAATCCAGCGTGATGTGCCGGCCAGTCAGCAACGCCTGCAGCCGTCCCAGCTGGATGCGCACGATCGCCGCCATGTCGGTGCGCGCCAAACGGTGGAACTGCACGATCTCGTCGAGCCGGTTCAGGAACTCCGGCCGGAAATGCTCGCGCACCACCCGCATGACCTGCGCCTGCACCAGCGCCGTCGTGTCGCCATCCGGCTGGGCTGCCAGCAAGTCACTGCCAAGGTTGGAGGTGAGCACGATGATGGTGTTGCGGAAATCCACCGTCCGCCCCTGCCCGTCCGTCAGCCGCCCGTCGTCCAGCACTTGCAGCAGCACGTTGAACACGTCCTCGTGCGCCTTCTCCACCTCGTCGAACAGGATGACCTGGTAGGGCCTGCGCCGCACCGCCTCCGTCAGCACCCCGCCCTCGTCGTAGCCGACGTAGCCCGGCGGCGCGCCGATCAGCCGGCTGACCGAGTGCTTCTCCATGAACTCGCTCATGTCGATCCGCACCATCGCCCGGTCATCGTCGAACAGGAACGAAGCCAGCGCCTTGGTCAGCTCCGTCTTGCCCACGCCCGTGGGGCCGAGGAACAGGAACGAGCCGATCGGCCGGTTCGGGTCCTGCAAGCCGGCCCGCGCACGCCGCACCGCATGGGCCACCGCCTTGAGCGCGTCCTCCTGCCCCACGACCCGGCGGCGCAACTCGTCCTCCATGCGCAACAGCTTGGACCGCTCGCCTTCCAGCATCCGGTCCACCGGCACGCCGGTCCAGCGGCTGACCACGGCGGCGATCTGGTCCTCGCCCACCGCCTCGTTCACCAGCCTCCCGTTGGACTGGCCAGCCGCGATCCGCTGCTCCAGCTGCGGGATCACGCCGTACATCAGCTCGGAAGCCCGGCCCAAGTCGCCCCGGCGCTGCGCGACCTCGACCTCGCTCCGTGCGGCGTCCAGCTGCTCCTTCAGCTTCTGCGACCCGGCGAGCTGGTCCTTCTCGGCATGCCAGGCCGCCGTCATCGCGTTGGAGCGCTCCTCGATCTCCGCCAGCTCGTGCTGCAGCTTCTCCAGCCGGTCGCGTGACGCCGGGTCCTCCTCGCGCTTGAGCGCCTCCCGCTCGATCCTAAGCTGCAGCAGCCGGCGGTCCAGCTCGTCCAACGCCTCGGGCTTGCTGTCCACCTGCATCCGCAGCCGGCTGGCGGCCTCGTCCATCAGGTCGATCGCCTTGTCCGGCAGGAAGCGGTCGGCGATGTAGCGGCTGGACAGCGTCGCGGCCGCCACCAGCGCGCCGTCCGTGATGCGGACGCCGTGGTGCAGCTCGTACTTCTCCTTGATGCCGCGCAGGATGCTGATCGTGTCCTCGATGGACGGCTCGCCCACGAACACCGGCTGGAAGCGCCGGGCCAGGGCCGCGTCCTTCTCGACGTGCTTGCGATACTCGTCGAGCGTGGTGGCGCCGATGCAGTGCAGCGCGCCGCGGGCCAGCTCCGGCTTCAGCAGGTTGGAGGCGTCCATCGCGCCGTCCGCCTTGCCGGCGCCGACCAAGGTGTGCATCTCGTCGATGAACAGGATGACCTCGCCGTCAGCCGCCTCGATCTCCTTCAGGACCGACTTCAGCCGCTCCTCGAACTCGCCGCGATACTTCGCGCCGGCCACCAGCGCGCCGAGGTCGAGCGCCATGACCCGCTTGTTGCGCAATGATTCCGGCACGTCGCCGTTGACGATGCGCAGGGCGAGGCCCTCGACGATGGCGGTCTTGCCGACGCCTGGCTCGCCGATCAGCACCGGGTTGTTCTTGGTGCGGCGGGCGAGCACTTGGATGGCGCGGCGGATCTCCTCGTCGCGGCCGATCACCGGGTCGAGCTTGCCTTCGCGCGCCACGGCGGTGACGTCGCGGGCGTATTTGTTCAGCGAGTCGAAGTTCGCCTCGGCGTTGGCGCTGGTCACCTTGCGGCCCTTGCGGATGTCGGCCACGGCCTTGTCCAGGGCCTGCGGGTTGGCGCCGGCCTGAACCAGCGCGCGTGCGCCGGGTCCGTCGGACGCGGCCAGCGCGAGCAGCAGCCGGTCCTGCGCCACGTATTCGTCGCCGGCCTTGGCGGCGGCGCGCTCGGCGGCGTCCAGCACGCGGACCAGCTCGGGGGTGGCCTGCGGCTGGCCTGCGCCGCCGCCCTGCACGCGCGGGTTGCGCGCCACCTCGGCATCGACCGCGACCTGGGCCGCCTTCGGGTCCGCCCCGGCGGCGCGCAGCAACCCGGCCGCCGCACCCTCCTCGTCGTCCAGCAGGGCCTTGAGCAGGTGCTCGGGGGTGAGGCGCTGGTGGAAGTCGCGCACGGCGATGGTCTGGGCGGCTTGCAGGAAGCCGCGGGCGCGTTCGGTGAATTTCTCGATGTTCATAAATGTCCCTTTTCAGCAGGCGACAGGATCAGCTTGGCACGTCCCTCATCAGGCAACGTCCCAGCGAAACGATTTGGGCAACCGGCCTGGTCAACTCAAGGGGATGCGGGGTTGCGGGTCAGGCTGGAACTTCGCTTTTGATCGATGTCCGCCATGCCCGTTGAGCACCGAGGCTTTCAAAGCGGGCGCAAGATCAGGAGCGCCTATCAAAACCTGCCTAAAGCTAGTATTATCAACATGTCAGCTTGCTAAAATTGAAGTTCTGCCAGGCGCTCTCAGTGGCCAAGGGCAGTCTCGCGCAAGGTTCGGCCACGTATTGAGTTTCGCCGAGGCACGTCATGCGCCAAGGCGGCAGGATGTTTTCTCGAGGAGCAGGTTCTCCGGAGGCATGTTCTCCAGGAGCACAGTTGTGCGGGCTTATATCCAGTGTCCCGGGACCCAAACCGACGATGTGTTGGTTTGCTGCCAATACCCGTCTTGCCACAACGTTCCATGACCGGCTCGGTCCACCCACTCGCCAGGAGTCCAGGCGTAACCGGCGCCGTTCCAGTCGTAGTGCCCAGGCTTCCAAATCATCGAGACGTTAGACCTTGGCGGCTCAGGAACCAGCTCCGACCGAATTGGCGGGACTGGCAGGTGGGCCGGATGGATGGCGGCACAGCCCTCAAGCAAGACCAGAAGAAGCCACAGGACGACGCGGTCACGCCTCATACGAAAGTATTGAACTCGACGCATCCACTGTTGACTCCCCAGTTTCCACTATCCCTTGGGATTGCCTTGAATGGAAGCAGCAGCCTTGAAAACACATCTGGGCGCGCCTCTCTGCTGCATTCCCCGCGTCCCATATTGCCGGGCTTGAAGACCAAATGGCAATTGCAACACGTGCTGCCTGATAGCCCGGCTCCTGATCGGGAACCGGTGATGGGCATCTTGGTCGAACAGCCGCGATCCAACCCGTGAACCGGACACACCCGCAACAGCTTACTGTACCTACCCTGCAACAACGGAAGGGAAATGCACCGGCACTGGGGAGGCACGCACGAAGTTGTATGGCTCATCGGCGCAGTGATCGTGCAGACACGGCTGCAAACTCATCGAACGACTCTTGAGGATGGCATATGACGCTGCGCACGACCTTGCTTACAGCGAGTCTTCTGACCATGCCTTTCATCACTCAAGCGCAGCCTATAAGTGGGATATACATAGGCGCTGGCGTCGGCGCGAACTTTATACAGGACGAACGCGTACGGTTGAATGGCGTTGCAGGAGCCAACGCGGGCCTGGACCAGGCGCGTTTACGGTTCGACCCCGGGTTCCGTGCCTTGGGCAGCGTTGGCTACGGTCTTGGCAATGGGCTGCGGCTTGAGATCGAAGGCGACTATTTCCGCAATTCCCTGTCCCGAGTTGGACAGACGGTTTCGGGCGCCGCGCCCAATAGGGTCATCGGCCTGCCCGCCTCTGCGCAGGGTGCCGAAGAAAAGTTCGGCGGGTTCGTCAACACCATATACGACATCAATCCCAACCTGCTCGGTCTTGGCTCGTTGCCGCTTGCAATCACACCTTACCTCGGCATCGGGGCGGGGTACCTCCAATCGCATAACCAGAATCTGAGCATTGCCGGCCCGGGCCAGATCCTGATCAGGAGCACCGGCAACGATGGCAACTTCGCTTACCAGGGCATCGTCGGATTGGCGTTCCCGATCAGCGCAGTCCCCGGCCTGGCCTTCACAGCCGAGTACCGGTTCACCGGCGTCGTGGCAAACCGGGTATCACAAGGACAAGTCTTCGCGCCAGGGATCAGCGGACGCACACGGCTCACCGAAGGCAATGACCTGAACCACAGCATAGTGGCCGCAGCCATCCGGTATGCATTCAACTACCCGCCGCCGCCCTCGCCGGTGCCGGTT
Organism: uncultured Acetobacteraceae bacterium; assembly: GCA_964246185.1. Lineage (GTDB taxonomy): Bacteria > Pseudomonadota > Alphaproteobacteria > Acetobacterales > Acetobacteraceae > LMUY01. The sequence goes on along the minus strand of CAXTPP010000131.1, from coordinate 4,690 downwards.
GCGCCACCGACCACTCCGACAGAGGCCTCCCGCACCTACCTCGTGTTTTTCGACTGGGACCGCGCTGACCTCACCGACCGCGCGCGCCAGATCGTTGCCGCGGCCGCGGCTGCAGCCACGCAGGTGCAGACCACCCGCATCGAGGTGCAAGGCAATGCCGACCGCAGCGGCACGCCGGCATACAACCAGAGCCTGTCGTTGCGGCGCGCGCGCGCCGTGGCCGGCGAGCTGGTTAGCCGCGGAGTGCCAACGGCGGAAATCAGCGTCGTGGGCTTTGGCGATAGCCGTCCGTTGGTCCCTACACAGGCCGGTGTGCGCGAACCGCAGAACCGTCGGGTGGAGATTATCTTGCGGTAAGTTCAGCGGCGTGGAACGGGGCTTCTTTTTGCCGTCTAAGCCGCAAGCGGTCAGGCTCCTTTCCACATCTGCAAACATCCAAGCCAGCCCACTGCTGGACGCAGCCTCATCCGACGGCCACCTGCACGTCCACCGTCATGCTGCCAAACGAGTGCGGCGGCCCCACGAAACTCCCCGCAACCGGCACCGCCTGCTGCGGCGTGCGGGCGACGCTGACCCGGATCAGGTTGCAGCCCGCCACCGAGCCGTTGGTGGGATCGAACTCCACCCAGCCTGCGCCGGGCAGGTAAACCTCCGCCCAGGCATGGGTCGCACCACCGCCCACCACGGGGGGCGCGCGCGCCACCGGCCGTTCGTCGTACAAGTATCCGCTGACGAACCGGGCGGCGAGGCCGAGCGAGCGGACCGCCTCCATCATCAGCAGCGTCAGGTCCCGGCATGCCCCGGCGCCGGTGGCGAGAGTCAGCACCGGGTCGTTGGTGCCTTCCGCCTGCCGGGCCTCGTAGCGGAACTCCGCCCGGATTGCCTCCGTCATCGCGGTCAGCATCGCCAGGGTGCCGGTGGGGGCGCGGGCCACGAGGAAGCGGCGCGCCCACTCGTCCACCCGGCCCTCCGGATCGGCGTAGTGCCGCTCGATGGAACGTGCGAGGTCAGGCACCTCGACGGCGCTGTAGGTGAACGGGAAGCTCTCCGCCCGCGGGTCGAGCGGAAGCTCGGCGCGGCTGGGATAGTGGTGCAGCTGCAAGGTCGAGACGATCCGCAGCCGCTCGGTCAGCTGATCCTCCGCGAAGGCCAGGAAGCAGACGGAGTTGCCGAACACGTCATGCGCCCAGCGCGTGTGCCGGGCCGGGGGCGACACCGACAGCTTGGTCTCCAGCAGGCGAAGGTCGTGGCTGTCGCGCGGGCGGATCATCAGCCGGTGGCCCAGCAGGCGCACGGGCTGGACGTAGCGGTATTCCGTCTCGTGGACGACTTCGACCCGGGGCAGGAACCGGCGCCTAAGCTGGGTTGCGGCTGAAGCGGCGACCCAGGGAGCGGCGGATTCGGCCGATGCGCCCGATTCCGGCAAGCCGGCGGTCCAGGAAGGCCAGGGTCGCCGCGCCGTCCTCGCTGTCGTCCCGCACCCAGAACAGCAGGGTCAGGCCATACACCCCGGCCAGCAGGGCGCGCTTGGAATACCAGTTCCAGTCCGCGCTGCGGTCCCCGGCGGCGTGCCAGATGGCGTCCGTGGTGCGGGCCGTGACCCTGGCCGCCGCCGCCGGGTTCCTGCTCAGCACGGCCAGGCCGCGGCGCACCGCCTCCTTGGCCGGACGGCTCGCCTCCAGGCGGCGGGCGATGACCGCCCGCACGCGCTCAGGCACGCGGCCCTCCCCGGCGGTGCCGGCCATGCGGCGGTCGGCCAGGTCGGCCCAGCTCTCCACCATGTCCGTGGCGCCGATGGGGAACAGCAAGTCCGCGTCCAGCCCGGCGGCGTCCCGCAGGGCGGCCAGGTTCCAGCCCGGGAACGGCGTCACCGCCACCAGCGCGTCCAGCGCCGCGTCCCGCTCGTCCGACCGTTCAGGGTAGGTCATGCGTTGGCCCTCGCCAGTTCCTCGCTGAAGCCGAACAGCCGCCAATCGGTCATCCGCATGGGGTAGAGGATGCCATCCAGATGGTCGTTCTCGTGCTGGATGACGGCGGCATGGAATCCGCCGACTTCGCCGCCGACCGGGTTGCCGTCGCAGTCCACCCCCGTGTAGCGGACCCTGGCCCAGCGCGGCACCCCGGCCCGCATCCCGGGGATGGACAGGCAGCCCTCCCAGTTGAGCACCCGCTCCTCCCCAACCGGCTCGACCACCGGGTTGATCACCACCGAGTTTGGCACCGGCGCTTCGTCCTCGCCAGCGGTCAGGCGGGAAGCCGGCACGCGGAAGACGAACAGCCTAAGCGGGACATGGACCTGCGGCGCGGCAAGCCCGGCGCCGGATGCGTCCTGCATCGTCTCCGTCATGTCCGCGACCAGGTGGCGGATGGCGGGCGCGCCGGGGTCCGTCACCGGCTCGGCGCGCTGCAACAGGACGGGGTGGCCCATGCGGGCGATCTTGAGGATGGACATGGCGGGCTGGACCTGATCTGCGAAAGGCTTTGGCGGCAAGCGGTGCGCGTGATATAGACCCGGCCTCCACGGTGCGTCAGCCCGCTGGATCCCTTTATCACGTCCACTTTTGGGCGTCGCGGTAGGAGAAGGCGTCGAGTGCAGGTTCTAGTCCGAGACAACAACGTCGATCAGGCTCTGAAGGCCCTGAAGAAGAAGATGCAGCGCGAAGGCATCTTCCGCGAGATGAAGCTGCGCCGCCACTTCGAGAAGCCGTCGGAGCGCCGGGCGCGCGAGGCCGCCGAAGCCGTGCGCCGTGCCCGCAAGATGGAGCGCAAGCGCCTGGAGCGCGAGGGTTTCTAGTCAGAGCGGGGCGCTGCCCCGCACCCCGCCATAGGATATTCGTCCTCTGGACACCTGTTTACATAAAGGGGGTGAAGGGGATGACTATCCCCCTCCGGGTGCAGGGCAGAGCCCTGCGATTTATGATCTAGTTTCAAGACGTAGGAGCGTCGCAGCCAGCTGACGGCACTTTCTGGCCTGGCTCGACCGTCACGTTGAAGCTGGCTTTAGCCAGAACGCGCGGCCCCTGGAAAACCGTGAAGGTCCAGGTTCCCGGCACCAGGGACCATGGCTCCTCCAGCGTGTAGCCGGTGTAGCTCCACCGGTCGGCGCTGGCGCTGCTCAGGTTGGTTTCCGTCGTGCCGCTCTGGCCGTCCGGCAAGGTCCACAGCGGATGGTCCAGCTGCACCATGACCGGCTCCACGTCGCCAGGGCGCAGGTTGGCGGCCTTGAACTCCATGCCGAACTGGCGGCAGAACGTGCCGTCAACGTCAGCGCCAAGCTTGAGAAACCGCGGGTCGTACACGGACGACGAACCTGCGAGGTTGCCAGGGCGCGGCGGCTCCTTCGGCCCGGCCTCCTGCGCCGCCACCTCCCCGATGCGGCCGACCTGCAGCACGAGCTGGTCCGCCAACGCCGGGCCTCCGGCAAGGCACGCCGCGGCGGCGCACGCGACTTGAACGAACCTGGAACGAATGGATGCAGGCACCGCGCCGCCTCATGAGGTTGCGCCGCACCATGCCGTAAACCCCAGCATAATGCACGGGGTCAGCGATCGGTCAGCCGCAGCTCGATCCGCCGGTTCTTGGCATAGGAGTCCGGAGTGTCCGCGGCGTCCAACGGCTGGAAATCCGCGAACCCGGTGGCGGCGAGGTGACCCGGCGGCACTCCCTGCTCGATCAGCAGCTTGACCACGTTGATGGCCCGTTGCGAGGACAGCTCCCAGTTCGATGGGAACGCGCCACGGGTGACCGGCAGCCGGTCGGCGTGGCCATCGACGCGCAGGATCCAGGGCAGGCCGGGCGGAATGTCCGCCGCCACGTCCTTGATGGTGCCCGCCAGGGCATGGACCTCGTCCTGCCCCGCCGCACTCAGCTCCGCGCTGCCGGCCGGGAACAGCACCTCGGACTGGAACACGAAGCGGTCGCCCACCACCTGGACGCCGGGCCGGTTGGCCAGCACCTCGCGCAGCCGTCCGAAGAACTCGCTGCGGTAGCGCTGCAGCTCCTCCACCTTGGAGGCCAACGCGGCATTCAGCCGGGCGCCCAGGTTGGCGATCTGCACGTCCTTCGCCTTGTCCGCCTGCTCCGACAGGTTCAGGGCGGCGGACATCTGGGCCATCTGGTCGCGCAGCTCGGCCAGCTGGCGGTTCATCAGGGCCATCTGCGCCTGGGCGGACTCGGCCAGCTTCTGCCCGCCCGCCACCTGCGCCGCGGCCGTGCGGGCCTGCGCCTCCAGCTCGTCGCCCAGCTTGTCACGCAGGGCGCTCAGGGCGCGCACCTGGTCGGCGAGCTTGGCCAGGTCCGCCAGCCGCGCCTCCATGGTGGCCTTGTCCGCCGTCGCCTGCGCCGTGAGCCGCCCCCGTTCCGCCGCCAGCGAGTCGCGCTGCGCAGCGGCGTCCGCGGCCTGGGAGCGCAGCGCGCCGGCCTGCGCGTCCAGCCGGTCACGCGCTTCCGTCACGGTTCCGAGGTCCTGGGTGAGGCTGGCCACCGCCGCCTGCAACGTGGCGCTATGGCCCCGCTCCAGCGCGAGCATGTCGGTCAGCTCCGCCATCTGCTGGTTCAGCCGGTCGAGCGCCCGGTCCTTGCCGGTGATCGCGACCGAGAGGAAGGCCTGCGCCAGCACGAACACCAGCAGCACGAAGATGATGACCATCAGCAGCGTGGACAGCGCGTCCACGTAGCCGGGCCACGGGTT
>CAXTPP010000130.1:0-9593 GCA_964246185.1 uncultured Acetobacteraceae bacterium | reverse complement strand
GCCCCAGACCCGGCGCGTCACCACGAAGAAGGTGACGGAGGTGACCGTCATGGTGCCGATCACCGCCAAGCCGTAGGCCGAGCCGAGCGCCGCCGACGAGCGGAAGCCGAGCACCAGCGCCAGGCAGCCGATCATCAGGGCGTAGTTGATCATGGGCATGTAGATCTGCCCCTTCTCCTGCTCGGACGTGTGCACCACGGCGTAGCGCGGGGCGAACCCCATGTTGATGGCCTGCTGCGTGAGCGAGAACGCGCCGGAGATCAGCGCCTGGGACGCGATCACCGTGGCGGCGGTGGAGATCGCCACCGCCGGGTAAAGCGCCCAGCCCGGCATGATGGAGAAGAACGGGTTGCTGGCCGCACCCGGGTCCTGCAGCAGGCGCGCGCCCTGGCCGAGGTAGTTCAGCCCGAGCGCCGGCAGCACGATGCAGTACCAGGCGAGCACGATGGGCCGGCGGCCGAAGTGCCCGAGGTCTGCGAACAGCGCCTCGGTGCCGGAGAAGCACAGCACCACCGCGCCGAGCACGGCATAGCCGGCCCAGCCGTTGCCGGTGAGCAGGCGCAGCCCGGCCAACGGGTTGAACGCCGCCAGCACCGCCGGGTGTTGCAAGGCGCTGGCCACCCCGGCGGCCGCGATCATGCCAAACCACAGCAGCATGACCGGGCCGAAGAACCGGCCGACCTTCTCCGTGCCCCAGTGCTGCACCAGGAACAACGCCACCAGGATGCCGGCGGCGAGCGGCACCACGAATGGCTTGAAGCTGGCGCTGGCGACCTCCAGGCCCTCGACCGCCGACAGCACGGAGATGGCGGGGGTGACGACGCCGTCGCCATACAGCAGGGCGGAGCCGAACAGCACGAGCAGGGTGAGCAGGCCGGGCCGGGCGAAGGGCTGCGCCGGCACGCGGGTGCGGATCAGGCCCAGCATGGCGAGCGTGCCGCCCTCGCCGTCATGGTCGGCGCGCAGGATGAAGCCCACGTACTTGACGCAGACCACCAGGATGATCGACCAGACGATGAGCGACAGGATGCCGATGACCAGCGCCGGGTCCTGCGCGAACGCCGGATGGTCAGTGAAGCACTGCTGCACGGCGTAGAGCGGGCTGGTGCCGATGTCGCCGAACACGACGCCCAGCGCGCCGAGCGTCATGATGGGCAGCGCGCGCCTGCCTTCGGCCCGGGGCGCGGATTCGGCGCCGGACGGGAACGGGCGGCGTTGCGAGAGCGATGTTGACGACACGCGATGTCCTCGCCAGCGTGAGATGAAGCAGCGTCGCAGCTATGGCAGGCTGGCCGCGGGTTGTCTCGGCTATTAGGCGTCCTCGCGCTGGCTGCCGTCCAAGAGGCGCTTGGCCCGTTCGCATTGCAGCCTCTCTCGCTCCCGTTCGGCGGCGGTTCTACCATGGCGAGTCCGGTTGGACTCGGCTTCAACGGCCTTTGCCTCCCGCCGCCTGGCCTTGCGCGCATTTTTCAGGTTGACGACTTCTCCCATAGCGGCAGCATGCCATGGCCTGGATGGCGGCGGGAAGGTCAACCCCCGGCCACGAGGGCGTGAGAACTAAGCTGAGCTAAGTGCGTTGGCTCCGCGTAACAACACCTGAAGGGGTGTCCGCCATGGGTACAATCCTCGTCATCATCCTCATCGTCCTGCTGCTGGGCGGCGGCGGCTACGGCTACAGTTCCGGCTGGGGCTACGGGCCTACGGGCGGCATCGGACTGATCGTGCTGATCCTGGTCGTGCTGCTGGTGCTCGGCCGCATCTGACGCCAACGGCCCTTGAGGGTTAAGCGTCAAGCAAGCCAGGCCAGAGGCTCTGCCTTTGGACTCCGCCAAAGGCAGGGCCTTTGGAATCCTTTTACTTGATGAAGGGGTTTCAAGGGTCTCCGGCCCTTGGCGGGCCTGGGCTAAACGGCCTCTTGCCTTCTTCAGGCAATCGGAATGGCCACGGCGGAAAATCCCCGTCTTTTCTACTAAAAGGGTCGTGTTTAAGGTGCTTGGCAGGAAAGGCTGACGCTCGCGGCGCATCGCAGCCGCTTGGATCAACCAGGCTTGGCCAGCTTCGCCCCCGGTGCGGCTTGGACTGCGCGCGCCCGGTCCCGCCCGCGAGCCTGCAAGGGCAGCTCAACCTTGCGGTAGGTGGCATCCGCCGCCAGCAGGCTGCAAAGCAGCCCCAAGGCAAAGCGCATCGGAACAAGGCGTTCGGAACCCAGTCCCGCCCGCTGCATCAGCTCGATCACCGTGAACCAGACCGGGATGTGGCAGAGGTAAAGCGAGTACGACCGCGATCCCAGCCAGAGAGTGGCGGTGCGCAGGCCGCGCGGGACCACGATCGCTCCCAGCTCCCGGCTGGCAGAGAACACCAGCGCGAAGCCGGCCCAATTCACCAGGGTCCACGCGAGCGGCTCGAAGTGGATCAGCGCCAAGGGGGCAACCACCAATACGGCGCCGGCGGCGAGCATGAGCCCGACCCGACCCGCCGCACTCGCAGGCAGGCAGCGCGCCAGCGTGGCCGCATGTCCTGACCGTTCCAGCTCGAACAGCAACAGGCCATAGACGAGGCCGTCGTAGCGGAACAGCCACCATCCCTCGCCGCCTGGACGCCAGGCGGCGTTCACGGCGCACAGCGCCACCATCCCCGGCACGCGCCAGCGCCGGGGCACGATCAGCAGCAGCACGGGCAGGGCCAGGTAGAACTGGTTCTCGACCGACAGGCTCCAGTAGTACCCGAAATTGCTATGCGCCCAGCTCTCCTCGAAATTGCGCACGGACATCAGCGAGGCCATGGACTTGAAGAACATCGCATGTGGCGGCAGCCAGAGCGCCGGGTCGGAGAAGACGACGCTTCCGGCGAAGGTCAGCCCGATCCAGAAGCACGAGGCAGGAAGAAGCCGGTAGATCCGCCGGACCCAGTAGGCCGCGATGCGCGCCACCCGTTCGCCATCATGCTCATGCGCCTCGAACGGACCCACGAACGACCGCCCTATCAGGTAGCCCGAGATGACGAAGAACAGGTCAACCCCGGTCGCGGGTTGAATCCATTCCTGCAGCCGCTTCAGGCCGCTTGCTGGATAAGGGAGGTACATCAGCGACGCGTGCGTCAGGATCACGAGCAGCATCGCGAGGGCGCGGAGGCACTCGATCTCGGGATTGCCGCGGTGCCGCCGGTCGAGCGCGGCTGACGAAGGCGGACACGGAGCTGGAACGGTCGTGGAAGGGGCCATGTCATTCACAACGTCAGTGCCCCGCTTGTCATTGGCCTGCGTGCAACAGCCTGGCGCCGTGCCGGTTCAGCCAGGCGGCGCACTCTGCCTGACCCGGGTCCAATGCCCCGGCCAGCCGCCAGGATCGGCGCTCCGCGGCGGAAGATTCTGCGGGATCGTGCGTCACTGGCAATCCGTGCTCAGAGGCCCCTAAACATCTTGGTTGAGAAAACCGACGCCGATTCCCATCCAAGCCGGTCCGGAATGAGCGATTTCGAAGATGCTTGCCGTCGCTCTGTAGGTTTCCTTGAACTCGTTCCAGAACCGCACCACTCCGCCATCGAGATGGTCGTATTCGTGCGCCCGGATGTCGTGGAGCGCGAAGATGCGTGCGTGACGGCCGAGGTTCAGGAAGTCGCGCTTGGTCCACCAGTAGGAATGGTCGCCATCGATGAACACGGCATCGAAGGGCCGGCCGCAAAGATCGTTCGACGTCGCAGGGACGTGGAAATGCAGCGGCAGAAGCTGCTGGTAGATGTCGCGGTCAATGAACCGCTCCTGAACGTCGAGGCAATGGTATTCACGCAACCCGCAGGCGCGCGTCAGGTAGGCGGCTGTCAGGATGCTGAAGCCGCCGAAGTCGCATCCCACCTCGCAGAACGTCCGGATCGGGTAGCGCCGCAGCAGGAGCAGGAAATCAACGTACTCGCTGGGAATCTGGATGATCCCTAGATCCGAGGAATTCACCCAAGGATGCAGGCTGTCGTAGCCTTGCCAAATGTTGAACGGCACCCCGACGCCTTTGACGATCTCGAGCAGGAACGCGCGATTAGCCAGCTGCTCCGGCTCAGCCTCAAGCACCGCCTGAATCGTCCGGTGGATGCGCGCCCTCTCGAAACGTCGGTTCTCGTCAGAGAGAGCGGCAACTCCGGGACCCGATGGACCGACAAACACGGGCAGCTCCGCCGGCGTGTCGCGCACTGCGACGACACTCTGCGAAATGGCTGTGTGACGAGCGCCTAAACCAATAGTTTGATGAGCAAAGCGCCGTAATCTGCTGCCTAGCATGCTTCTAAACGCTCGCTTGCGGGCAAGGCTTGCTCGCGCCCATTCAGCTGCGGGTGACCGGCCCGCAACAAAACCGCCCCTCGCTGGCTCAACCAAGCAGTACATTCCCCTCGGTTTGTCACCAGCTCGTCAACAAGCCGCCAGAACGACGCGCCATGGTTCATGTATCGCAAATGGGCCAGTTCATGCGCCACCACGTAGCGTTGAACCTGGTCGGGCGCCATGATCAACCGCCAGTTCAACATAACTGTCTGCTTGCCGGTGCAGCTGCCCCAGCGGCTGCGCGTGTCTCTCACGACCAGCTTGGCTGGCTTAAGGCCCGCTTCGGCCCCGATAAGCCCGGCCAAGGCGAGAAAGCGGCGTTTGGCCTCGTTGCGCAGCAAATCCGCGACCCGGCGGGCCAGGAAGGCCTGGTCGCCACCGACCTGGACTTCCCCGGCAGCGATCCAGGCCCCGCCGCGTCCGCCCGGGACATGGCGGATCGTGTGCGGCTCGCCACCGATCGGTATCACCCCGCCATCGATGAACGCGAGCGGACGCGGCAACGCGGCCAGCTTCGCCTCGACCCAGGCGGCATGGCTCGTCAGCAGGCGCAACCCCGCCGAACGCCCGGCGCGGACAGGAAGCGTCACCACCACTGCGGCCGTGCGCGCATCGATGCGCAAGCTGACCCGGCGTGCCCGCGCGCTGAGCCGCCACAGCACGGCGGTCGGGCCGTGCGGCAGGTGAACCGTTTCAGCGAGGAGCGCGGCCATGGCCGGCGCAAGATGCCGGCTTGCCGGAGCCGTGGCAAACCCCGGCGTCAGCCCTTCGCCACGGGCCGGCGCCCTCGCGGCACCCGCCCGGGCCATTCCACCACGTGGCGGTGCAACGGACCGGAGCGCTCCTCGCTCACCACCCGGCCGCGGACCGAGACGCCGGCCTCGTGCACCGTCGCCGGGTCCCCCGAGACGAGCGGGTGCCACCAGGCCAGGCCGCGGCCTTCCTGCACCCGGCGGTAGGCGCAGCTCGGCGGCAGCCAGTCGATCTCCTCCAGCGCCTCGGGCGTGAGGGAGATGCAGTCGGGCACCTTGGCCTGGCGGCAGGCGTAGTCGCTGCACGCGCAGCTCTCCAGGTCCAGCAGGCGGCAGGCGACGTTGGTGAAGCTCAGCGCCTCCGTCTCGTCGTCCCGCAGCTTGTGCAGGCAGCAGCGGCCGCAGCCGTCGCACAGCGACTCCCACTCCTCCGTGGTCATCTGGTCGAGGTGCTTGGTGGTCCAGAACGGCGCATCCATGGCCGATCATCTAGCACGGACGCTCAGGGATGCAGCAGCCAGCGCAGCGCCCCTGCCACGACCGTGATCGTCGAGACGCTCGCCGCCCACAGGCCGACGAACCAGAGCAAGCGGCTAGTGGTAGTGCGCACCGGCTTGGACCTTTCCACGGAACACCCAGTAGCTCAGCCCCGAGTAGCAGAGGATCAGCGGGGTCAGCACCACCGCGCCGACCAGGATGAACACCTGGCTCGCCCGGGGGGCCGCCGCCTGCCAGATGGTGATGCCGGGCGGCACGATGTGCGGATAAAAGCTGATGCCGAGGCCGGCGAAGCACAGCGCGAAGATGCCGAGCGCGCACAGGAACGGCGTGAGGTCGTGCTTGCGGGCGATGCCGGCATGGAACGCCACGGCGATCAGCGCTACCAGCGCCGGCACCGGGCTGGTGAGCGCGATGCCGGGCCAGTGGAACCAGCGGCGGGCGAACGCCGGGTCCAGGAACGGCGTCCACAGGCTGACGGCCACGATCAGCGCCAGCATGGCCCAGGCCAGCACGGTGGCCTGCTTGCGGGCGCGCTGCTGCAAGCTGCCTTCGGTGCGCCAGATCAGCCAGCACGCCCCGAGCCAGGCGTAGCCGACCACCACTGCCACGCCGGTCAGCACGGTGAACGGCGTCAGCCAGTCCCACCAGCCGCCGGCGTACTGGCGGTCCACCACGTGGATGCCCTGCATCAGGCCGCCCAGCGCCAGGCCCTGGCACAGGGCGGCCAGGGTGGAGCCGCCGAAGAACGACAGGTCCCACAGCTTGCGGCCCAGCTTGGTCTCGGCGCGGAAGCGGAACTCGAACGCGACGCCGCGGAAGATCAGCGCGAACAGCATGCCCAGGATCACCGGGTACAGCGCCGGCATGATGACCGCGTAGGCCAGCGGGAACACCGCGAACAGCCCGGCCCCGCCGAGCACCAGCCAGGTCTCGTTGCCGTCCCACATGGGGGCGATGGTGTTGACCATGGTGTCCCGGTCCTCGGAGCCGCGCTCGGCGGCGAACAGGATGCCGACGCCGAGGTCGAACCCGTCCAGCACGACGTAGGCCAGCACGGCGAAGGCGATCAGCCCCGCCCAGATGGTGGCGATGGTCTCTGCGCTCATGGCTAGTCTCCCGCCGCGTAGGCGGCGGCCGGCACGGCGCCGGGCAGGCCGGGGTGGATGCCGGCCGAGCGGATCGGCAGCTCCGTGCGCGGGCCGGTCTCGCCTGCCACCGGGGGCTTGGCCATCAGGTGCAGGATGATCATGATGCCGGCGCCGAACACCACGAAGTACACCACGGCGAACACGGCCAGCGAGGTGGCGACGCCGGACAGCGCGATGGGCGAGATGCTGTCGATGGTGCGCAGCTGGCCATAGACCGTGTAGGGCTGCCGGCCGACTTCCGTCGTCACCCAGCCGCACAGGATGGCGACGATGCCGGCGGGCGACATCAGCAGCGCCAGCCGGTGCAGCCAGAGATTGGTGAACAGCGTGCCGCGCCAGCGGGCGAGCAGGCTGAGCGCGCCCAGGCCGAACATGGCGAAGCCGATGCCGACCATGGCGCGGAAGGTCCAGAAGATCGCCGGGGCATAGGGCCGGTCGGCGGGCGGCACTTCCAGCAGGCCCGGCACCCGGCCGTTCCAGCTATGCGTCAGGATCAGCGAGGAGGCGTGCGGAATCTCGATCTTGTAGTCGGTGCGCTGCTTGGCCATGTTGGGCAGCCCGAACAGGATCAGCGGCGCGCCGTCCTTGCCGCTCGGCGCCCAGTCGCCCTCCATGGCGGCGATCTTCATCGGCTGGTGCTCGAGCGTGTTGAGCCCGTGCAGGTCGCCCATGCCGATCTGCAACGGCGCCACGATGGCGGCCATCCACATCGCCATGCTGAACATGGTGCGCACCGCCGGGGTGGCCCGCCCGTGCAGCAAGTGCCACGCGCCGACGCCGCCGACGATGAACGCGACCGTCAGATACGAGGCCAGCATCATGTGCGGGGCGCGCACGAACACGGACGGATTGAAGATCACCTGCCAGTAGTCGGTCGGGAACATGCGGCCGTCGGGGCCCACGCCGAACCCGGCGGGCGTCTGCATCCAGCTGTTGACCGATAGGATCCAGAAGCCGGACAGCAGCGTGCCGAACGCCACCATGCAGGTGGCGACGAAGTGCAGCTTGCGGCCGACGCGCTCCATGCCGAACAGCATGACGCCGAGGAAGCCGGCTTCCAGGAAGAACGCGGTCAGCACCTCGTAGGCCATCACCGGGCCGATCACCGGGCCGGCCTTGTCGGCGTACTGCGACCAGTTGGTGCCGAACTGGTAGGACATGACCAAGCCGGACACGACGCCCATGGCGAAGCCGAGCGAGAAGATCTTCACCCAGTAGCGGAACAGGTCGAGGTAGACCGGCTTGCCGGTGCGCAGCCAAAGCCCCTCCAGCACCATGAGGTAGCTGGCCAGGCCGATGGAGAAGGCCGGGAAGATGATGTGGAACGCGACGGTGAACCCGAACTGGGCGCGCGCGAGATGGAAGGCGTCGATCATTAGGTCAGTCCTCAGTATTGGCATTGTTCGAGCGGGAGCGGGGCTTGCCGCCGACGAACACGGAAACCTTGCTCTTGATGTCCAGCAGCTTGGACACGCCTGCGCCGAGCGAGAGCAGCTGCATCAGACTGTCGTTGTCGAGCCGCTGCACGTCGTCCGCCCAGCCGACCAGCACCTCGATCAGGTCGTGCATCTCGCGCATCTTGTCCTGCGCGTGCCGCTCCTCGGGGCTGCTCGGCGTCTCCATCAGCACGTCGCGCAGCATGGACAGCGTAGGGTCCACCTCACGCTTGCGGCGCTCCTCCGCCAGGGTGCGGACGATCTGCCAGATGTCGTCCGGCGCCTCGAAGTAGTCCCGCCGGTCGCTGGGCAGGTGCCGCTTGCGCACCAGCCGCCACGCCTCGAGCTCCTTGATGCCCATGCTGACGTTGGAGCGCGACACGCCGAGCAGGTCGGTGACCTCCTCCGCGTTCAGCGGGCGGTCGGACAGGAACAGCAGGGCGTAGATCTGGCCGACGGTGCGGTTGATCCCCCAGCGGCCGCCCATCTCGCCGAAATGCAGCACGAACTTCTCGATGACGGGAGGCAGGCGCACTTGGTTTTTCCTATTTCAGTAATTTCTGAAATCACAGGTAATACCGGGATCAAGGGATTTCAACCGCGCGCCGAGGCGGTCAAGGGAGCAGGATCGGCAGCCAGGCGGCCGGTGCCAAGCCACCATCCTGCGGTGTCCAGAACCAGCAAACCTGCGACGACCGTGATCGCCATCCTGAAGCGACTGACGGAGCGCATGGGGCCTTTTCCATGGAGGCCGGACGCCTCGGTGATGCGATCATCCACAGAGCGGCGGCTGCGGAAAAGATATCCCCAGCCCTGGGACAGCTGAATCCGTTGCGTTGGGGCTGCCTGCCTCGCCGCCTCGAAGGCAAACCATTGCTTATCAATGGGATAGCTTAGAATCGACCTGCGAGAAACCGTCGCGGGGTGGCGTCGGTGACTAAGTTTTCACGCCTGAAACCGTGCTGTATGAGCGGGTTGCACATGCTTTCTCGCCCGCATTGCTAGCTGAACCGCTCAGCCGCTCACAGAGTTACCCACAGGGGTGCGGGACGACAGGCCAGCCCAGGCCGCCAGCAGCTTGACGTACTCCACAGCCAGCAGCCGCCAGGTGCCGGGCTGCGACATCGGCTGCCGCCGCACCGGCTGCGGGTACAGCATCATGTCCGGCATCGTGCGGCGCAACTCCAGCATCGCCCGCGGCATGTGGTAGCCCGCCGTGACCACCAGCAGCGAGCGCAGGCCGTTCGCCCGCGCCCACTCCGCCGTCTCCTCGGCATTGCCCCAAGTCGTGGTGGCAGTGCGCCCCAGCGTGATCCGCGAGGCAAGCGGCGCCGGGTCCATGCCGACCCGGCGGACCAGGCTGGGCAATGCGGCCCCGGGCGCCACGCCGGACACCAGCAGCAGCCCGCCCCGCCCCGCCTCCAGCAGGCGCAGGCCGGTTTCCACC
>CAXTPP010000129.1:0-9660 GCA_964246185.1 uncultured Acetobacteraceae bacterium | reverse complement strand
CCTCACTCCCGCAGGCCTGCCGCCATCATGTCCCCTTCCGCCCACCTCGCCGCCATCAACTTCTTCGTGGGCGACATCCAGGGCGGGCTGGGGCCTTTCCTGTCCACCTGGCTGGCGCAGGCCGGGCACTGGACCCCGGCGCGGATCGGCCTGGTCACGACCGCCGTGGGCTTCGCCACCCTGGCCCTGAACACGCCCGCCGGGGCGCTGGCGGACCGGACGGGCCGGCCGCGGCTGCTGCTCGGGCTGGCCTGCGCCGCCATCCTGGCCGGGACCGTCCTGCTGCTGCCGGCGCGCAGCTTCGCGGCGGTGCTGCTGGCCCAGGGGCTGGCGGCGTGCGGCGGCACCCTGGTCGTGCCGGCCCTCACCTCGCTGACCCTGGGGATCGTCGGCAAGGCGGCCTTCCCCCGCCAGCAGGGCCGCAACCAGGCGTTCAACCATGCCGGCATCCTGTCGGCCGCGCTGCTGATCGCCGGCGGGATACGGTTCGTCGGACCCGGCGTCGCCTTCCTGACCCTGGGGCTGATGGCAATTGCGGCGATGGCGGCCATCGCGGCCATGCCGGGCAAGGCGTGGAACGGCCGCCGCGCCCATGGCTGGCAGGTGCAGGAGCCGGACGCGGCCGACCGCTCGCATCCCACGCTCGCGGTGCTGGCCAACCGCCGGCTGCTGCTGCTGGCGCTGGCCTTGGCGCTGTTCAACCTGGGCAACGGCGCCATGCTCTCGCTGGTGGCGCAGCGCCTGGTGGCGGATGGCGTGCAGGCCGCCACGGGGTGGGTGGCCGCCTACGTCGTCGTCGCCCAGCTGACGATGATCCCGGTGGCGCTGTGGGCCGGGTCGCTGGCGGACCAGCAGGGCCGCCGCCACCTGCTGATGGCCGCCTGCGCCGTGCTGGTGGTGCGGGCGGCCCTGTCGGCCCTGGTCAGCCATCCGGCGTGGCTGATCCCGGCCGAGGTGCTGGACGGCGTGTCCTCCGGCCTGCTCGGGGTGGCGGTGCCGGTGCTGGTGGCGGACCTCACCTGGGGCAGCGGGCGGACCCAGACGGCGCTGGGCACGGTCAACGGCCTGCAAGGCGTCGGCGGCGCGCTGTCCGGCGTGTTCAGCGGGGTGCTGGTGGATTGGCTGGGCTGGGCCGGCGCGCTGCTCGCCCTGGCGGCGCCGGGCGTCCTGGCCCTCGCCGTGGCGCTGTGGCTGGAGGAGACCCGGGAGATGGAGGTGCCGTTCCCGCCCAAGGCCGTTCCAGGGGACGCGGCTCCGGATGCGGCTCCGGCAACGGGCGGGGCTTGAGGGCGACCGTCAAGCAAGGCCAGAGGCTCTGCCTGTGGCCTCCGCCAAAGGCAGAGCCTTGAATCCATTTACATAAATAGGTTTCCAAAGGCCTCCGGCCTTTGGCGGGTCTGGGCGGAGTGGCCCAAGGTTCCGATTGCCTTCTTCAGGCAATTGGAAGGGCCACGCAGGGGGAGCCCAGCCTTGCTTCCTAACAAGTCAATATCAGAGGCCGTTGGCACAAGCCTATCGCCGCAGCTGCCCGACCGCGTCCACCAGCCTGCTGGCGGGCACGGACCTGCGTTCCGATCCGAAGTCGGCGCCGTTCAAGGTCCGCGGCCGTCCCAGCAGGAAGCCCTGGACGCGATTGATGCCGAGCTGCCTGACGATGGCGAGCTGGCCGTCCGTCTCGATCCCCTCCGCGGTGACGGGGATGCCGAGTTCCGCCGCCAGCGCCGCCACCAGCCGGACGATCGCAGCGGCTTTGGCGTCGGTCTCGACGTTCCTGATGAACCCCGCGTCGATCTTGAGGCCGTCGAAGCGGAACGCCTGCAACGAGGACAGGGACGAGAAGCCGGTGCCGAAATCGTCCATCACGATGCCGACGCCCAACGCCTCGAGCTTGGCAAGCTGGTTCGTGGTCTGCTGGTTGGCGCCGAGCCAGGCGCTTTCGGTGATCTCCAGCTCCAGCCGGCGCGGGTCGAGCCCGGTCGTGCGCAGCGCCTCGGCCACGACCTCCGGCAGCTCCGGGTTCTTGAACTGCACCGGCGACAGGTTGACCGCGATGCGGGTCGAGAGGTCCCAGCCGGAAGCGGCCTGGCACGCCTCGTTCAGCACGGCGCGCCCTAGGCTGCCGATCAGCCCGCACTCCTCCGCCAGCGGTATGAAGATGGACGGCGGCACCATCCCGCGGACCGGGTGGTCCCAGCGCGACAGCGCCTCCATGGACGCCACGCGCCCGGTGGCGAGATCGACGATGGGCTGGTACTGCACCGCCAGCCCGCCCTCGGTGATGGCCGTGCGCAATTCGGCCAGCAGCGCCACGCGGTCCTGGAACTCCGTCCCGAGCGCGGGATCGAACACGTGGTAGGTGCCGCGGTCCGCCCCCTTGGCCCGGTACAGCGCCAGGTCGACGCTGCGCATGATCTCGGTCGGCGTGCGTCCGTCGCGCGGGAACATCGCGATGCCCACGCTGGCGCCGACGCCGAGCCAGACGTCGCCCACGCCGATCCGCTCGCCGACGGCCGCGATCAGGCGTTCCGCCGCCGCCGCCGCCTCCGGCTCGCTCGCCGCGGGCAGCAGCATGGCGAACTCGTCCCCGCCCAGGCGGGCGACGGTGTCGCCGTCCCGCAAGGCCTGGCCGATCCTTGCCGCGATGGCCACCAGCACCGCATCGCCGGAGGCATGGCCGTAATCGTCGTTGACCTCCTTGAACCGGTCCAGGTCCATCATCAGCAGCGCGAAGGCCCGGCGGGGGGCGTCCGCCGCCCCGCCGCACGCCATCTCGAGCGCGTCGAGGAACATGCGCCGGTTGCCGAGCCCGGTCAGGCTGTCATGGGTCGCCAGGAACCGCGCCAGGTCGTCGGCCCGCTTCACCTCGGTGATGTCGGAGCCGACGCCGCGGTAGCCCATGAAACGGCCGCCCGCATCGGTGACCGGCCTGCCCGTGACAGCCCACCACCGCGCCTCGCCGCCGATGGCGACCTGCGCCGTCACGTCGCGGAACGGCAGCCGGGACGACATCGCCAACATCACCGCCGCAGCGCCGGCGTCCTTCGAGCGCAGCAGGTCCAGCACCTCGTGCATGCCCCGGCCCTCGGCCGCGTCGGCGGCCCGGGCGAGAACCTGCGCGAACCGCGGCGTCACCCGGCGCAGGCGCAGGTCCTGGTCCGTCTCCCACAGCCAGTCGGCGGCGTTCTCCTCGTAGTCCCGCAGCAGCAGCCGGACCGTGCCGTTCTGCCGCCGCAGCGTCGCGCGGATCACCAGGCGTTCCAGCAGGGTGCGGTTGATCACCACGATGCCGGCGAGGCTGAAGGCCAGGTAGCCGGCGAAGCCCAGCGCCATGTAGCCGTCGGTCGGGCGCAGCTCGAACACGACGGCCAGGACCGAGCCGATCGCCGCGGGAAGCCAGAACGCGACGGCGATGGCGACCGGCGAACCCAGCATCGCCGTCGAGACGACGGCCATGATGATCCCGGTCACGAACTTGTCCTGGCCCGGCTCCACCACGCTGGCCAGCTGACAGATCATCAGCCCCCACAGAAGACCCAGCAGCAGCAGCAGCCCCACCGAAAGGCGCATGAAGGCCCTGGTGCCGCGGCAGCAGGCCGCGAGCCCGATCCAGGTTGTGTAGCCCAGGCTGATCGCGAAGGAGAGCAGCAGGCCGTAATGGCCGACCTGCCTGCCGAAATCCAGCATCACCATGATGATGGTGTTGAGGCCCAGCCCGGAGAACACGAGGGTGTTTGTGCGCAGCCCCCGGCACTGCTCCTCCCGCAGCTCGGCCATGTCTGGCGGCAGGAACAGGCCGAGCCGCCCCTTGAACGCGCTGCGAAGCTTGTCCTGCAACAGGCGGACCAGGTCCGCATAGGAGAGCGCCGGCCCTTGCCGCCGCGGGCCGGCCAGCAAGCGCCACGATCCGCGCGGCATGGCCAGGCCAGCTTGGGCCAGGCCAGCTTGGGCCGGGCCAGCTTGGAACGGAGCGGATGCGGCCGTGGCGAAGGCGGCTGGACGGCGCTGCTTGCGCCTGGCGGCGGACTTCATCCTGCGGCGCGCCGCCGGGGCAGGGGCAGCAACATGCCGGTGACGGCCTGGTAGGAGCTGTACTCGCCTGCCAGCGGGGAGCCGGCGAACTTGGCTTCCTCGGCGCTCGCGGCACGGTAGTAGAGCAGCGCCAGGACGCCGGTGGCCAGCCACTGGACCAGCCAATGCGCCAGCCCGGCCGACGCGGCCGCCGTCCCTGTCCAGAAGACGACATAGGAGAGGTAGAACGGGTGGCGCACATAGGCGTACGGGCCTGCCCGCTGCACGAACAGCGGCTGGTCGCGGCTGCCGGCCAGGGTCAGCGGCCGTGCCCGGTTCACGGCGACCGCCCAATGAAACAGGGCCGCTGCCGCCATCATCAAGGCTGCTCCCGCGATGCCGGCGGCGATGCCGGGGCGCGCGCCGTGCCAAGCTTCGGCAAGCTGTCCGCCGAGGAACCAGGCGAAGCCGGCCAGGTTCGCCAGCCCGATCGCCCGCATGCCCACGGGCATGGGGCCGTCCCAGCGGAAATGCGCCGCGATGCCCCAGGCGAAATACACGAAGCAGGCGGATGCCAGCGCCGCCGTGAGCAGGGCAGCGATCACGGCTTTTGTCTGCTCATCTGGCCGCCCATCCGGCGCATCAGGCGCGGCCGGACCGTCTTGCCGTGCTCCAGCCCCTCCAGCGCGCCGTCCGGCTCCGCGTCCGGGTCGATCAGCTTGAACGTCGCGCGCACATCGTCCCAGGCGGCGCGCGTGCTGGACAGCAGCTGCATCGGGCAGCTCAGCCCAGGGTACGGCCGGGGACCCGCCACCTCGCGGAAGTGGATGCGGCGATAGAACGGCAGGTGGTTGCGCCTCACGCAGGCGAACCCGACCCGCGACCCGGCTGCCAGCGTGAGCCGGCCAGCCAGCCGGTACAGCACGAACACCAGCGACTGGTCGTTGGCGGCCTCAGGCGCGCACACCAGCCGGTTGACCTCGACGCCCTCGAAGCCAGGACCCTCCGGCCCGCTCTCCCGCAACAGCGCCTCCACCTCGTCCGGGTAGGCCTCGCGGCCCGGCGACGCGGTGCCAGGCCCACGGCGCACCAGGCACACCCGGACCGACGCCACGGCGTGCCCGGCCTGGTAGACCACGATCGTGGTGGCGTTCGGCATGTCGTCGAACCGGTCACTGAAGCTTTGCGCCTGGTTGGGAGCGATGTGCCCGCCCGCCAGGTAGCACCGGTAGCGCAGGGCGTAGGCGTCCGCCCTGGTCGCCGCGTCCAGGGCGATCCTGGCCTCGTAACCGCCGTCGGACCCGCTGCGCGCCGCCTCGCCCAAGACAAGCGGGGGGGCAGGCGGGGCGGCGGACAAGCCGGAACGTTGCAGGTCCGTGGTTGGTGCTGTCACGATGCATTCGCGCAATCTGGGCCACTCCGGTTTGCGCACGGTTAATAGTCGCGCGGCATAATGGTAATGGCTGCACACGATCGCGTTCAAGCGGCATCGTTGGCCGTGAGGGAGATAGCCTTGCCCGAATTCCCGCCGGTGAGCACGATCGCGGACTTCCTTACTCTCGACGAGGCCGAGGTGCTGATCGGCTACATGGACGGCTTCGACGGCGGCGCTGCCCCGGGGTCCAACCGGTCACGCTCATACTGCCATGGCTGGCGCAACGGGATGGCCGACAGCGGGCGCTGCAGCCCGGACGACGCGCAGAACAGCCTGGCGGCGTCCTTCGGGCAGCTAGGCTCGCAGCTGCCGCATTGATCGTGTCCGCGCTGTGGCGAGCGATGGCTCTTGAGTGTGACCGTCAAGCAAGCCAGGCCAAAGGCTCTGCCTCTGGACACCGCCAAAGGCGGAGCCTTCGGAATCCTTCACTTAACAAAACGGTTTCCAAAGGCCTCCGGCCTTTGCGGGTCTGGGCAGCGCCCAGCCTTGCTCTCTAACAAGCCTTGGCGGCCAGGCGGGCGGCGTCAAACCCGGCCAAGCCGGCCGGCAGCGTGCCGGCAGCCAGCGTTTCCGCCACCTGCTCGCCCAAGCCCGCCGAGTGCTTGAAGCCGTGGCCGGAGCAGGCGGACACCAGCAGCACCCGGTCGTTGCCGGGCACGCGGGCAATCAGGAAATCTCCGTCGGGGGTCATGGTGTAGGGGCAGACGGCGCTGCGCAGCGCCCGGGGCAGCAGGCCCGGCAGGCGGCCGGCAAGGTGGACGCGGTGCATGGCCGCCGCTTCCGCCGGGCCGACCCGGCGTTGCAGCCGGTCGGGGTCGGCGGTGACGGCATGCTGCTCCATCGCGACCTTCACGCCCTCGGCATCCGGCGGGATGGGAAAGCCGTAAAACCCATCCTCGGCGGTGTCGCCGTAGGCCCAGATGTAGACCGGGCAGGCGCCGGGCGCGAAGGCGGCGGGGTCGCGGGCTGGAAACCAGTGCAGGACCTGCCGCGTGACCGCCATGTGCGGGGCGAGGGCAAGGCCGGCCAGGCCGGCGGACCATGCGCCGGCAGACAGCACGGCCTCGGCCGCCAGGAAGCTTTCGCCCGCGGCGGTGCTGACGCGCACCCCGGCGCCGTCCCGGGCGATGGCGACGACCTGGGTGTTGGGCCGGATGGCAGCGCCATGGCGGCGGGCGAGCGCCAGCTGCGCCGCGATGCAGCGTTCCGGGCGGACATAGCCGCCGCCGGGTTCGTAGTAGGCGGCCTCGTCTCCCTGGAGCTGGAATTGCGGGAAGCGGCGCATGACCTCGCCGGCGTCCAGCACCTCGTGCGGGATGGCGTGGCGCTCGGCGGCGGCGATGGTGGCCTGAACGAAGCCGGGCTTGCCGTGGACCATCGCCTTGCCCGTGCGCGGCGCCAGGATCAGCGCGCCGCACTGGGTGAGCAGGTCTGCGCCGGTCTCCGCCTCCAGCTGCCGCCAGATCTCGTGGGAGCGGAGCGCCAGCGGGCCGTAACGCTCGCCCTCGCCGATGCCGCAGCGGGTGATGCGGGTGTCGCCGTGGCTGCTGCCCCAGGCGTGCGGCGGGTCCCAGCGGTCGAGGCCGAGGACGCGCTGGCCGCGCCCGGCCAGCTGCAGCAGCGTGGCGCTGCCCACTGCGCCCAGGCCGATGACGATTGTGTCAAAGGCGGGGGTGTCGAAGGAGGACATCGGGCTACTCCGGGCGGGTCCGGGCGCTGCGCAGCCGGGCGAGCGCCTGCGCCCAGCCTCGCGCCGCGCGGCCGAAGATCAACCCCTCGTAGGCGGAGAACGCGGCGGCCTTGCTGGCGTCCGAGCGGGTCGGGTAGGGCACGACCGCGCCCGAGACCGCCCAGGCCGACGCCTTGCCGGTCATCGCCAGCACCCAGGGCAGCGCAAGCTCGCCGGCCCCGGCACCCACGATGGTGACGCCGACCAGGCGGCCCCGCGCCCGGACGAGCTTGAGGAAACCCGCGGCGGCGCCGTCCGCGACGGCGCGGTCATTATCCGCGAACTCCGTCCGGTGGACCTGCACAGCGCCGTGCCGCGCCCGCGCCGCGGCCTCGGTCAGGCCGACCTGCGCCAGCTCCGGATCGGTATAGAGCACGGACGGCAGCGCGGCGTAGCGGGCCGGCATGGGCAGGCCCAGGGCGATGTTGGCCACGGCGAGCGTGCCCTCGTACCCGGCGGCGTGGGTCAGCCGCGGCCCGTCACGGCAATCGCCGATGGCGGTCACGTGCCGGTTGCGGGGCCGCCGCCGCCGGTCCACCTGGATGCCGGCCGCCGTCGCCGACACGCCGGCCGTCGCCAGCCCCAGCCCCTCCAGCGCCGGCGTGCGCCCGGCCGCGAGCAGGAGGTGGCTGCCGAACACCGCGCCGCCCGGCTCGACGTCCAGCCGGATGCCGTCCGGCGCCGCGGCGGCCCGCACGGCCCGGGTCTGCGGGCGCAGATCCATGCCCTCCGCCGCGAGCTGCGCCGCCACCAGCGCGGCGGCCTCGGGGTCCGCGCCCGCGAGCAGGCGGCCGGGTTCGATGACTGTGACCGCGGAACCCAGCCGGCGGAAGGCCTGCGCCATCTCCAGCCCCATCGCCCCGCCGCCCAGGACCAGCAGGTGGCGCGGCAGTTCCGCCAGATCGAACAGGGTCTCATTGGTGAGGGCGGGCACGCCTTGCAGGCCCTCCACCGCCGGGATGGCCGGCCGCGACCCGGCGGCCACCACGATGCGCGGGGCGGCCAACGCCCTGCCGTCCACCGCCACGCCGTGCCGCCCGGTGAAGCGGGCCGTGCCGGCGATGACCTCGACGCCCCAGGCCTGGAACCGCTCGGCGGAATCGTGCGGCGCGATGGCGGCGATGGCCCCCTGGACGTGGGCGCGGACCTGGGCGAAGTCGATCGCCACGCCGTATGCCGAGACGCCCAGGGCATCGCCCTGCATCGCGTGCGCCCGGCGGGCGGCGCGGCCCGGCTCGGCCGCGCCCGCGCCGATCACGATGAGGTCGTGCGTCCATCGCGTCATCGCACGTCAGGGTAGCTGCGGTGCAGCCCCTTGCGGAAGCCCAGGCCCCAGAGCACGCCGATCTTGAGGTAGATCCAGTTAGCCCGCAGGCTGCCCCACTCTGCCACGCGCCGGTCGGAGGTGAGCACCACGCGGTTGACCAGCCGGGTGCGCCCGAGGCGGGTGAACCGGATGCAGAGGTCCGCCTCCTCCATCACGAGCAACGCCGGGTCGCAGCCGCCGACGGCCAGGAAGTCGGCGCGGCGGAAGAACATCGCGTGGTCGCCGAACAGCAGCCGCGCCCCGCGCAGGAACAGCAGCGGGCGGAACAGCAGCGGCGCGTACCAGGTCTTTGCCCAGTTGTGCAGGCTGGTGCCCCAGCGGATCGAGTGCGGCCCGCACAGCAGGGGGGTGAAGCCGGCCAGCACGGTCCGCGGGTCGGCCAGGGTGGCGCGCATGACGGCCACGGCGTCGTCCGGCAGGATGGTGTCGGCGTGCAGGATGCAGACCAGCGGCGCGGCCACCTCGGCCACGCCGCGGTTGATCTGCGCCGCCCGGCCCCGGACGAGGTGCCGCACGACGCGCAGCCCGGCCGCCTGCGCGATGGCGGCGGAGGCGTCGCCGCTGCCGCCGTCCACCAGCAGGATTTCGTCCGGCGCCGGGTGCAGCGCGGCCAGGCAGCGCAGCAGGCGGGGCAGCGCCGCGGCCTCGTTCAGCATGGGGATGACGATCGCCAAGCCGGGTGCAACGCCAGGTTCGCTGGTCACGGCAGCAGGCCGGGCCAGCGGGCCAGGTCCTCCGGCCGGTCCAGGTCGGCCAAGGTTTCGAGCACCGCCGGCGTCACGCCGTGGGCGGCCATGCGCCGCAGGGTGAGGGCGAGCACGTCCGCGGTCCCCCCTGGCATCGCCGCGAACAGGAACGGCATCGGGCGGGACAGGCCGAGCAGGTAGTAGCCGCCATCCTCGGCCGGGCCGATCACCGCCTGGCAGGTGCGCAACGCGGCGGCGGCGGCGGCCAGGTGGGCCGGGGCAAGGTCCGGGATGTCGGCGCCGACGATGATGGCCGGCGGCGGCGCCCGCATCATGCGCTCGCCGAGTCCGCCGCCGCCCTGGTCGGCCAGCCGCACGTGCGGGCCGAGCCAATGCCGGAACCTGGCCATGGGCGCGCCCGTGCCGCGCACCTCGAACGGCAGGCGGCTGCCGCGCACCGCCGCCAGCGCGCGTT
>CAXTPP010000128.1:0-9748 GCA_964246185.1 uncultured Acetobacteraceae bacterium | reverse complement strand
GTGTGGTGGGCGGGAAGGCGGCACGCCGCTTCAAGATCCGGCAGCGGCAGTGGCCGTTCCTCCTGGATGTCACTGAAATGGCTGAACTGGGCGAGGTAGTGGCCGTGGGCGCGCTCCCAGGCGGTATCGTCCGGCTCGCCCCACAGGCGGCGGTAGTCCGGCGAGCTTGGGTAGGGGTAGAGCGGCACCGGGTCGTTCGCCCACACGCCGGCGGCTTGCAGGCGGCTGCGCCAGGCGGCCACCAACGCCGCCTCGTCGGACGCGGTCTCGATCAGGTTGGCCTGCACGAACGGGACATGGCGGCGCGCGGCGATCAGGCGGTCGGCCAACTCGTCCGTGGTCAGCTTGCAGCGCTTGTCGAGGGCCGCGCGCCCGTCCACGGTGAGGCTTTCCACCCCCGCCTCGATGGACACGCAACCGGCTTGCCCCAGCAGTGCCAGCTGGTCCGGCTTCCACAGGTCGATCCGGGTCTGGATGCCGAACTGCACCGGGCGCGGCGTCAGGGCATGCAGCAGGTCCTCGCGCGGCAGAAATATCTCGTCGATGAAGTAAACATAGGTGACGCCCTGGGCCACGAGCGCGTCGATCTCCGCCAGCAGGGGAGCGAGGTCCCGGCGGCGGTAGCGGTCGCGGAAGTCGATTTTGGCGCAGAACGAGCAGCTGTATGGGCAGCCACGGGACGCCTCCACCTCCGCGCCGGATCCGTTGGGGACCCCATCGAAGCGGTGGTGGTGGTGGTGGTGGCGCTGCACCCAGGCATCGGGCCAGCGCAGCGGCGGCAGGTCGGTAAACCTGGTCGATTGCGGGCCGCCAGCCATCCGCAGCGCGTCACCCTGTAGGATTGCCGTGCCGGGCACGATGGCGGGGCGGCCGCCCTCGGCCAGGGCGAGCACCGCCTCTTCGCACTCGCCGCGGACCAGGGCGTCGCAGCCGAGCTTGCGCAGCGCAGGGCTGGGAGTGGACGAGCCGTGCGGCCCCACCGCCACCGTCAGGCAGCCCTGCCGCCCGCACGCTTGGCCAATCGCGTCCAGGGTGGCGCGGGGCACGCGCAGCTCCGGCTGGGCGCACCGCCAGAACAGGTAGGAGGGCGCCGTGGTCACCACCGTCATGCCCGGGGCGAAGGCGGCGACGGCCTCCGCCAGCCCGGCGTGCGACAGGCCGTCGAGCAGGCCGTCGAGTAGCAGCGCCTCGTGCCCGGCCGCCTCCAGCAACACCTTGCAGGCTCCCAGCTCCAGTGGGAGGTGCGGCTCGGGGCAGCCGAAGTAGATGCTGCCGGCGAAGTCCCAGGGCGGGTTGACGAGGGCGACCCTCATGCGTCGGCCGCCGCTTCCACCGGCGTCTCGGCGGGGGCAGCGCGTTCCGCGAGCGTGTCGCGTTCCGCTTGCAACCAGCGCGCCAGCCGGCCCAGCCCGTCTCGCCAGCCGAGGGCGGGCGGCAGGTCCAGCGCCGCGCGAACCCGGCGCGTGTCGGCCACGAAGTAGCGCTGGTCGCCGGGACGCCAGGCGTCGAACCGGGTTCGCGGGCGGCATCCCGTGGAGGCCTCGATGGCGGAAAGCACGTCCAGCAGGGTCACGGCGTTGGCTGGGCCGCCGCCGAGGTTGAAGGCCTGGCCCGAGACGGAGTCCATCTGCGCCGCGGCGCGCAAATAGGCCTCCACCGCATCGTCCACGTAAAGCACGTCGCGCACCTGACGGCCGTCGCCGTAGAGGCTGATGTCGCGGCCGTCCAGCGCAGAGATGACGAAGTGGGCCAGCCAGCCCTGGTCCTCGGTGCCCATCTGGCGCGGACCGTAGATGCAGCTCATCCGCATGGCGCAGGCGGGCAGGCCGAAGGAGCGGGCGTAATCCAGCACGTACTGGTCCGCAGCGCCCTTGGAGCAGCCGTAAGGCGTATAGAAGTCGAGCGGGTGGGTTTCCCCCACGCCCTGGGCACGGAGCGCTGGGTCAGTAGGCAGCCACGCGCCGCTCTCGTCCGACAGGGCGATGCCGTGCAGGTCACCATACACCTTGTTGGTGCTGGCGAACACTAACGGTATCCGGTCCGCCCGGCGGCGCAGGGCCTCCAGCACGTGCAGGGTGCCGCGCACGTTCACGTCGAAATCGTCCATCGGCGCCGCCAGCGACGTGGTGACCGCCACCTGGGCCGCGAGGTGGAACACGGCGGAACACCGCATGGCGGCGTCGCGCACCGCGCCCTCGTCCCGGATGTCCGCGACAACGGCGCTGACCCGGCGCGGGTGGCGGCGCTTGAGCCATTCCAGGTTGCGCGCGACGCCGGGCCGGGCCAGCACGTCGAACACCAGCACGTCCTGCCCGTCCCGCGCCAGCCGGTCGGCCAGGTTCGCGCCGATGAACCCTGCGCCGCCAGTGACCAGCGCGGGCCGGGACCGCAGGATGGCAGTCACGCCACCAGGCCCCGCTGCTCCAGTTCCTGCCGGGCGTGCGCCACCAGGTCCACCGCCTGCTGCCGGCGCACCCATTCGACCAGCTCGCCCAGGCTGTCGTCGAAGCCGCGCGTCGGCGTGAAGCCCAGCACGCGGTGCGCCAGGCCGATGTCGCCGAAGCAGTGCCGCACGTCCCCGGTGCGCGCCTTGCCCACCACCTCCGGCTGCAAGTGGGGCAGGCCCATGGCGCGGGCGATGGCGTCGCCGACCTGCAGGATGCTGACATCCCGGCCGCTGCCGATGTTGATCGCCTGGCCCGCCGCCTCCGGGCGTTCCAGCGCCAGCATGAAGGCCTGCGCCACGTCGTCCACGTGCACGAAGTCCCGCCGCTGCTCGCCGTCCTCGAACACCAGCGGGCGCTCCCGGTGCAGCAGGCGGGAGGCGAAGATGGCGAGCACGCCGGTGTAAGGATTCGAGAGCGCCTGGCCCGGGCCATAAACATTGAATAGCCGCAGCGCCACGCCCTCCATGCCGTAGGCGGGCGCCACCGTCAGGGTTAGCCGCTCCTGGGTGTACTTGGTCATGGCATAGACGCTAGCCAAATCGGGCTTCTTCCACTCGGGCGTGGCCACCGGGCGCAGTGGCGCGCCGTCGGCATCCACCGGGTCCCATCCTGCGCCGGGCGCGCGGGCGGGGCGGGCCACGTCCGCCAGCACCTCGCCGGCGGCGCTGCGATACAGGCCCTCGCCGTAGATGCTCATGGACGAGGCCACCACCACGCGCTGCACCGGGCGCTCGATCAGCGCTTGAAGCAGCACGGCAGTGCCGCCATCGTTGACGGACACGTAGCGCTCGATCGCGTACATGCTTTGGCCCACACCCACCTCGGCGGCCAGGTGGACCACCTTGTCCACGCCATTCAGCGCGGCGGACACGGCGGCCTGGTCCCTCACGTCGGCCTCGATCAGTTCCACGTGGCCCAGCACCGGGTTCCGCTTGCCGCCGCGTTGATGCACCTGGTCGATCAAGCTGTCGAGCACGCGGACCTCATGGCCTGCCTGCAGCAGGGAGCGGGCGAGATGGCAGCCAATGAAGCCCGCTCCCCCCGTGACCAGTACTCGACCCGTCATTCGCACCCGATCTTGCAGGCCAGACCCAACTGCCCGCGAGGACGTGCTGAGCCGGCAACCTTGAATCGGCGATAGATCAACAAACCTGTGCAGAAGGTCAATCCCGCAGGTGAAATACGGCGAGGCAACCCAAGACCTCTTTGCTGTGCTGCCATGGCCTTTTGTAACATCTCCGGGAGTGGCCCGCATGGCCGCACCACGTGCTAAGAAGCCTCGGGTCAGGATCGCCGCATGGGTTTAGTCAAGTTCGCGCTGAAGTTCCGGATTTCGATCTACGTGCTGTCCGTGCTGATCCTGCTCGGCGGCGTCGGCGCGATCCTCACCATGCCGAAGGACGTGCTGCCGAACGTCAACATCCCCGTGGTGTCCATCATCTGGACCTACACCGGGCTGGACACGCGGGAGATGGAGCAGCGGGTCACCACCTATTCCGAGTTCTCGCTGTCCAACAACGTCAACGGCATCAAGAACATCGAGAGCCAGACGCTGCAGGGCGTCACGATCGAGAAGGTGTACTTCCAGCCTGACGTTTCGGTGGACCTCGCCATCGCGCAGATCGTCTCCTCCACCAACTCGATCCGCGCCGTGCTGCCGCCCGGCATCCAGCCGCCGATCGTGGTGCGCTACAGCGCCTCGGCCGTGCCGGTGATCCAGCTGGCGCTGTCCTCGGACAAGGAATCCGAGCAGCAGCTGTATGACTACGGGATGTACCGGGTCCGCCAGGCCGTCACCTCCACGCCGGGCGCCACGCTGCCCGCCCCGTTCGGCGGCAAGCAGCGGCAGGTGATGGTCGACTTGGACCTGCACGCGCTGCAAGGGCTGGGACTGGCGCCGAGCGACGTGGTGAACGCCATGTCGGCGCAGAACCTGACGGAGCCGAGCGGTCAGGCCAAGATCGGCAGCATCCAGTACCCGTTCGAGCTGAACGCCACCCCCACCACCATTGAGGCGCTGAACCGCATCCCGATCAAGGTGGTGAACGGCGCGCCCGTGCTGATGCAGGACGTGGCCTACGTGCGCGACGGCTTCCAGGTGCAGCAGAACATCGTGCGCGACAACGGCAGCCGCGGCGTGCTGCTCGAAATCCTGAAGAACGGCAACGCCTCCACCCTCTCGGTGGTGAACAGCGTGAAATCGCTGCTGCCCGGCATCCGCGCCGCAGCACCCAAGGATCTGGTGATCACGCCGCTGTTCGACCAGTCGGTGTACGTGTCGGGCGCCATCGGCGACGTGCTGCGCGAGGGCACCATCGCCGCCGGGCTGACCGGGCTGATGATCCTGATGTTCCTCGGCTCCTGGCGCTCGACGCTGATCGTGCTGGTGTCGATCCCGCTCTCCATCCTGACCTCGCTGGCCGTGCTCGACGTGCTGGGCCAAACGCTCAACATCATGACGCTGGGCGGCCTCGCCCTGGCCGTGGGCATCCTGGTGGACGACGCGACGGTGGCGATCGAGAACACCTACCGGCTGATGGAGGAGGGCGTCGATTTCAAGACCGCCGTAGTCGAGGGCGGCGCGGGAATCGCCAAGCCGGCGCTGATCTCCACCCTGTCGATCTGCTGCGCCTTCGTCTCCGTGCTGTTCCTGACCGACGCGGCCAAGTTCATCTTCACCCCGCAGGCGCTGGCCGTGGTGTTCGCGATGCTGGCGTCCTACGGCCTGTCCCGCACGTTGGTGCCGGTGCTGATCGACGTGCTGGTCCGCTCCGAATACGAGCGCAAGCACGGCAAGGACAGGAAAGAGACCAAGCCTGGCTTCTTCGGCCGCATCCATGCCGGGTTCGAGCGTGGATTCGACCGTTTCCGCGGCGGCTACACCGCGCTGCTGCACGCCTCGGTCGCGCGCCGCTGGGTGACGCTGGGGGTGGCCGGCGCCACGCTCGTGATGGGCGGCGTGCTGTTCATGTTCGTGGGCGAGGACTACTTCCCGCAAATCGAGGCTGGCCAGCTGACGCTGCACGTACGCGGCCGCTCCGGGCTGCGGATCGAGGACACGGAGAAGCTGTTCCAGCAGGTCGAGGACACCATCCGGCAGCAAGTGCCGTCCACCAGCCTGATCCTCGACAACATCGGCCTGCCGGCGAACAACTATAACCTGGCGTTCGGCGACGGCACGGCGGCGGCGCTGAACGACGGCCAGATCCTGATCAACCTGAAGGAGACCCACCCCTCGCCAGCCGGGATCCAAAAGAAGCTGCGCGTGGTGCTGCGGCAAAGCTTCCCGGACACGCTGTTCTACTTCCAGCCGGCCGACATCATCACTCAGGTGCTGAACTTCGGCGTGGCCGCGCCCATCGATATCCAGGTGTCCGGCCAGGACCGGGAGAAGAACCTGGCCGTGGCCCAGCAGGCAGTGCGCCGGGTCCGCGGCGTGGTGGGCGCTGTCGACGTGCACCTACAGCAGATCGTGGACGCGCCCGAGTTCTTCGTCGATGTGGACCGCATCCGCGCCGCCCAGCTCGGCATGACGGAGCAGCAGGTGGCGCAGAACCTGAACACGTCGCTGTCGTCGTCCTACCAGGTGTCGCCCAACTTTTGGACCGATCCCAAGAGCGGCATACCGTACCAGCTGGCCGTGCAGACGCCGGAGTACCGCACGGACACCATGTCCGAGGTGCAGAACACGCCGCTGCTGGTGTCCAACAACGGCGTCAGCGCCCCCAACCTGCTGAGTAATCTCGCCACCCTGACCCGGCGCTCCCAGCAGACCGTCGCCAACCACGAGAACACCCGGCCCACCTACGATATCCTGGCCAACGTGCAGGACCGGCCGCTGGGCGGCGTCGAGGCGGATTTGAACCCGATCGTGCGGGATTTGCAGAAGCAGCTCTCGCCCGGCAACACCATCACCATCCGGGGCCAAATCCTGTCCAAGAACCTCGCTTTCGCCAACATCGGGCTGGGATTGGCAGTGGCGCTGATCGCGGTCTACCTGCTGATGGTGGTCAACTACCAGGACTGGGGGGACCCGCTGGTGGTGATCCTGGCCCTGCCGCTGGCCTTCTGCGGCATCTGCGCCAGCCTGTTCATCACCCAGACCACCTTGTCGATCCCATCTTTGATGGGCGCCATCATGAGCGTCGGCGTGGCGTCGGCGAACTCCATCCTGCTGGTGACGTTCGCGCGGGAGCACCGGGAACAGACCGGCTGCAGCGCGGCCGAGGCGGCGCTGGAGGCGGGCGAAACCCGGCTGCGCCCCGTGCTGATGACGGCGGGGGCCATGTTCGTGGGGCTGATCCCGATGGCGCTGGGCCTGGGCGACGGCAGCGAGCAGAACGCGGCCCTGGCACGTGCCGTGCTAGGTGGCGTCGCGGTCGGCACCTGCTCGACCCTGCTGTTCGTGCCGTTCCTGTATGCGACGCTGCGCCGGGGCGCCGTCCGTTCCGTGAAGGACTACATATGAGTTCCGAGACGAACGCGCCCCAAGCCGCCACGCAGCCCGCCGCGGCGGGCCAGCCCGAGGCGCACGCGACGCACCGGCGCGAGCGCCCGCCGGTCGGCCCGGTGCCGCGCCGGCCGCTGTTGATCGCCGGCGTGGTCGTGGCGGTTGCGTTGGGCTGGGGCACCTGGGGGCATTACGACCGGGCTGCCGAGGCAAGCCAGACGCAGCGGCAGACCGCCAGCTTCGTGCCCGACGTGCGGGTGGCGACGGCCAAGAAAGAGGACGGCCCGGTGCCGTTCGACCTGCCCGGCACCATCAGCGCGTTCGACCAGGCCACGATCTACGCCCGGGCCACCGGCTACATCGCCGAGCGCCGGGTCGATATCGGCAGCCGGGTGAAGAAGGGCGACCTGCTGGTCCGCATCTCGGCGCCTGACCTTGACCAGCAACTGGCGCAGGCCAACGCGCAGTTGGTGCAGACCCAGGCTGCCGTGGCTCAGGCCAGCGCGCAGGTCGATCAGGCTGCTTCCAACGTCAACTTGGCGAACGTGACCAACGGCCGGACTTCGGCCCTCGCCAACCTGGGCTGGGAGACACGGCAGAACGCCGACAACACCCGGCTGGGCGCGGTCGGCTCCAAGGCGAGCCTCGGCAGCGCGCAAGCCGCCGTGAAGGTGGCGCAGGCCAACCTGGCCGCCCAGTACGCCACCGTGCAGCGCCTGCAGCAGCTCAAGGCCTATGAGAACGTGACCGCCCCGTTCAATGGCGTTATCACCAGCCGCAGCGTCGATGAGGGCGACCTGGTCAGCGGGGACAGCAACGGCGCCGGCAACACCCTGTTCACCCTGGCGCGGGACGACGTGGTGCGCGTGCAGATGGACGTGCCGCAAAGCGGGGCGATCGGCATCCATGACGGGCTGAACGCCAAGGTGCTGGTGCAGGAGCTGCCCGGCCAGGTGTTTGACGGCAAGGTGAGCCGCAGCTCGGTGGCGCTGGCGCAGGCATCGCGCACCATGCAGTCCGAGGTGGACGTGCAGAACCCGGACGGCATCCTGCGCCCCGGATTGTACGTGACGGTGCAGATCGGCATCCCGCGCACGGCGCCGGGCGTCATCATCCCGTCGGAAGCCATCCTGTTCAACGGCAAGGGCCTGCGCGTGGCCACGGTGGGCGATGACGGCGTCGTCCACATGCACGACGTGACGATCTACCGGGATTTCGGCACCAGCGTGGAGCTTCGCAGCGGGCTGGCCGGCGGCGAGAACGTGATCCTGACCCCGCCGCCGACGCTGGAGGAAGGCGGGAAGGTGCATCTGCCGCAGGGACCGAACGCGGCAGGGCAGCAGACGGCGGACCGCAGATGACCGTGCCGGTGCAGCTGCCTCCCAGGTAGGCCAGCGGTGCTCAGTCCAGCAAGCGGCAGCGCCGTGGTTCAGTGAGCGCCCCCGGTGGTCCGGCACGATGGGGTGTAAGCAACGTCCAGATTGTCGTTAAAGAGAGGCTGGCCGCTTCCATAGGGGAAGGCGCTAGTGCTGGCAGCCTGGCTCCCGCCACTTGAGAGGGCCGCGCCGGGCCTGACCGTTTGGCCACATGCCGCAAGGCTGATGCAGGACAGCAGGGCAAGCCCAATGGTTTTCATGGTCATGGATCGGGCTCCGGTCGCCTTACGGCGCCAAGTTGACGGGTAGGGTCGTACTATTGCTGCTGATGCCCGGCTTCAAGGCGTAGTAGATCGGCCGGCTGGTTTCAGCCGGCCCTTTCAACGCCGGTTGGCAAGCCGCCAACGCGGCAACCAACAGCAAACACAAGCATCCCCGTATGGTCACAGGTAGGCCTTCCCAGCTTCCTGGGCGAACCGCGCCGGGTCGCCCTCCCACGTGATGCAGGCGTGCTCCAGCACATAGACCCGGTCCGCGTGCGGCAGCGCGAAGGTGACGTTCTGCTCGCCCAGCAGCACGGTGATCGGCGTGGTGGTGCGCAGCCGCTCCAGCGCGTGGCTCAGCTGCTCCAGGATGACGGGCGCCAGGCCCAGCGTCGGCTCGTCCAGGATCAGCAGGCGGGGGCGCATCATCAGGGCGCGGGCGATCGCCAGCATCTGCTGCTCCCCGCCGCTCATCTTGCCGGCTGCCTGGCCCGCGCGGGATTTGAGGATGGGGAACAGCTCCAGCAGCCAGTCGAGCTGCCGCGCCCGCTCGGTCGCCGGCTGGTGCGCGCCGCCGAGATCGAGGTTCTCGCGCACCGTCATCGCGCCGAATAGCTCCCGGCTTTCGGGGCACTGCACGATGCCCCCCTGCTTCCCAGCCCCGCGCGCGATGCTGGCGGGCGTGCGGCCGGCCAGCGCCTCGCCCGCCCACGCGATGGTGCCCGTGTAGGGCACCAGGCCGGAAATGGCGTTGAACAGCGTCGTCTTGCCGGCCCCGTTCAGCCCGACGACAGAGACGAACTCGCCCTCCCGCACGTGCAAGGACACACCCTGCAGCGCCTGCGCCTTGCCGTAGAACACGCTCAAGCTGGCTACCTCGAGCAGCGGCGGCCCGGGCTTGCGGTCCAGCTCCGGCCGGGCGGAGGTTTCGATCGTGCCCGCCCCCAGATAGACCCGGCGCACCACCGGGTTCGCCATCACCTGCTCGGCGCTGCCCT
The DNA here is from genome assembly GCA_964246185.1 of uncultured Acetobacteraceae bacterium. GTDB lineage: Bacteria > Pseudomonadota > Alphaproteobacteria > Acetobacterales > Acetobacteraceae > LMUY01. Next base: position 214 of record CAXTPP010000128.1, on the reverse strand, counting down.
CGGCCACGAACTCGCCTAGGTACATCGCCAGCACCCGGTCCACCAGGGCGGCCACTCCCTTCACGTTGTGGTCCACCAGCAGCACCGCCCGCCCCTCGTCGCGGAACCCGGCGATCAGCGCGGAGAACGCCGCCACCTCGCCCGCGGTCAGCCCGGCGAACGGCTCGTCCACCAGCACCACCTTGGGGTCGCGCGCGATCGCCTTGGCCAGCTC
>CAXTPP010000127.1:0-9803 GCA_964246185.1 uncultured Acetobacteraceae bacterium | reverse complement strand
CTACCGGCGCCGACACGCCCGCGCCAATCGCCGCGTCCTCGCTCGATAAGGCCACTGGAGCCCCCTTTTTGGAAAGCTGCCTGAGCTTTCGTGTCGCTTTGCGGATGCACCTGCCTGGCTTTCCGCCGCGAAAAGCCAAGTCTAAAGCCAAGTCTAAAGCCAAGTCTGCGGACCACGCGCGACAGGCTGGCCGGATGCAGCGTCTTGGACCAGCGCTGCTTGATCTCGGCGCACAGGTCGGCCAGCGTCCAGGCTGACAGGCCAGTCGCCCCGGCATCGGGACCGTCGGTGATCAGCTTGGCCACCATCGTGCGCTCGTCCTCGGTCAACCGCGGCTTGCGGCCCGGTCGCGGCCGGTCGCGCACGCCGTCCAGACCTTCGGCGTTGTAGCGCGCCACGGCGTCGCGCAATGCCTGACGCTCCATTCCGGCAAGCCGCGCCGCCCCTGCTCGCGACAGGCCGTCCAACGCGTCGGCAATCGCATACATCCGGGCCGAAGCGGCTGGATCAGCCTGCCTGCGCGCCAGCCAGCGCAGCTCGCCAGCCGACCGGTCGGTCGAGATACAAAGAGCTCAGCCAGGCATCGTGGCCCTCCAACCAGGTCAACCACCACAGAACCACATGATCAGACCAAACCGGAATCCCTAGCCAACATCGCAAATCAAAAAATCCGCTCACCGGTATAAGGGTTGGTATGACACGAGTTCTCAGCCAGCCTGCTGAAGCGACGCCTCGGCGCCGGAATGGAAACGATGGCCCATGAACAGGGGGATCGACATCGCTGGACGGCCAGCATGCAGCACCAAAGTCGCTGGGAGAGCCTCGACCGCATCGAAAGACCTCCCGTACCGTGCCTGAATCCGGGCAAGGGTCTCGCGCGGCGCCACGAACAGGACGTCTTGCCCGGCATAGTCGGCCATATCGGTGATCAGCCCGTACTCGCGGGGATCATCGCCGAGGCAGATCACTCGCGCCAGGCCACCCAGCGCGTAGTCGATCTTGCCGGCGTCGTGCCATCGGGTGGATGCGACGACCAGCCCCGGCTTGCCGACCAGGCCACGGGCGGCCAGGTCGGTCCGCACCGATGTCCAATCCACCGCATCGAGATCGGGGTCCGTGCCTGGCGCGACCGTGGTCACGTCAGATAGCCAGTTGAACCGTGCCTCGCTGGCGACAAGCATGGCGCCGGCCGTGACGGCGACGGCGGTGGCGGCCAGGTACGTGCGGACGAAACGGCTGTCCCGCCGCGTACGCCCGATGGCGTGGCCCAGCATCGGAAACAGCATCAGGTAACCCGGCGCTGCCCAGTGGAACAGCACATGACTGTGCAGGGAGATCACGAGGAACGCCAGGATGGGCGGCAGCGCCAGGCATGCCAGGAGCCAGCGATGCGCGTCGCGCGGTCCTCGCCGAAGTGCGCCCGCGGCGCACACCATGAGCGGCGCCCAGATCCATGGCAGGACGAAGAGAGCTTCGCCCAGCAAGGTCAAAAGCGGCCCGGACAGGCGCAGCCGCCCACTGTCGGAACGGCCGACCTGGAACAGCAGCGAAACCCAGCCGTGGTTGGCGTTCCAGGCCAGAACGGGAGAGAACACCGCCAGCGCGAGCAGGCCGGCGAGGTAGGGGTGCGGCCGCCGCAGCCAGCGCCGGGCGCCTGGTTCGGTCAGCAGGAACACCACCGCGCCAGCAATGGTCAACGCGGCGGAGTACTTCGAGAACAGGGCCAGGCCGGCGCAAGCCCCGGCGCCGAGCCACCAGCCCCAGGCCGCCCGCCCCTGGGCTGGCAGCGCAGCGGCCAGGCAGGCCGCCGCCCCGAGAAGCGCCGTGATCAACGGGCCGTCAGGCAGCACCCAGGCCCCGTCGGTGATGCCGAAAACTGGCGAGGCGTTGAGCAGGGCGGCTGCCCAAAGCCCTGCGCACGCGCCGAACATCATGGTGGTGAGGCGGAACATCAACCAGGTGGTGCCGGCAAACAGCAGGACGAACGGCAGGCGCACGAAGATCGGACTCTCGCTGCCTGCAACGTGCGACCCAGCCCAGGCCAGCCACCAAGCCATCGGCGGGTGATCGAAATAGCCGCCCCGCAAGGTGCGCCCCGCTGCCACCATGTAGCTCTCGTCGATTCCCAGGCCGAGGGAGCCGGCAAAGACCATGCGGGCCAGCGCAGTGGCCACGATGAGCAAGGCAAGGCCTCCCGCCGGCGTTCCCAGCCACGCCAGCGCGGCTTTGCCGCGGGAAGGGCGGACGCTGCCGAGCAGGGAGGCTGCATCCGCTCCTGAAGGCCGCGCGCCGGGGGGTGAAGCCAAACCAGACTCGGCCGTCGCTGTCATGCCTACGATCCTGACCCGCTCGGTTTTATGGATGCCCGGCGCCTCCGCCGAGGCTGCCCAGGCGGAAGCTTCATGGGCAGATGAACATGCCGTCGCCTGGGATGCCGTCAGCTACGACTTGCGAGGGCGGGCGGCAAGCAATGGGCAAGACTCGGCTGTTCGAGGCTTGCGGCAGCTGCTTTCGCGGAGCTGCCGGCATTTCACACCGAGAAATACTTTGCCTTTGGATTCAGCACCACGATGGCGCTCGTGCTCTGCTCCGGGTGGAGCTGCCACTCGTCGCTGATCTCCACGCCGATGCGCTCCGCTCCCAGCAAGGCCAGCAACGGCGCCTGGTCCTCCAGCTTGGGGCAGGCTGGGTAGCCGAAGCTGTAGCGGCTGCCGCGGTAGGACTGGGACAGCATCTTGTCCATGTCGCGGTCATCCTCGGACGCGAAGCCGCACTCGGCGCGGATGCGCTTGTGGGTGTACTCCGCCATCGCCTCCGCCATCTCCACCGACAGGCCGTGCAGATAGAGGTAGTCCTGGTAGCGGTTGTCCTCGAACCAGATTCGCGCCGTGTCGGACGCCTTCTGGCCCACCGTCACCACCTGCAGCCCGATCACGTCGCGCTCGGCGTCGTCCACGTCGCGGAAGAAGTCAGCGATGCATTCGCCATCCTCCTTCGGCTGCCGGGGCAGGGCGAAGCGGGCCAGCTCGGTCGTGCCGTCCTGGTCGAACACGATCAGGTCGTTGCCCTGACCGGCGGCCTTCCAGTAGCCGTAGATCGCCTGCGGCCGCAGGATGGCGTCCGCCTCGCAGAGCGCGAACATGCGCTTCATCACCGGGCGCAGCTCCTGCTTGGCCCAGCCGAGGAAGTCCTCCAGCGTGCGGCCCTGCTTGCGGAAGCCCCACTGGAATTGATACAGGCTGCGCTCGTTCAGGAACGGCAGCACCGCCTTGGGCGTGCTTTCCAGCACCCTGGCGCCCCAGAACGGCGGCTGCACGACGGGGACGCCCTGCGTTAGGCCTTGCCTACGGGCGCGCACCTCGGCCACGTCCACCGGGCGGAACGCGGCTTTGTCCGCCTGGCCGAGCGTGCGCTTCGTGTTGCGGGTCTTTCCGGTGCGCTTGGACTGGATGGCCGCGAGATAGTCGTCGAAGCCGTTGCCGGTCACCTTGTCCATCAGGTGCAGGCCGTCGAACGCGTCGCGCGCGTAAACCACCCGGCCGCATGCGTAGGACTGCACGCAGTCATCCTCCACGTAGTTGCGGGTGAGCGCCGCGCCGCCGAGCATGACGGGGATGTCCAGGCCCTGCCGGGTCATCTCCTCGAGGTTCTCGCGCATCACCACCGTGGACTTCACCAGCAGGCCGGACATGCCGATGGCGTGGGCGTGGTGCTGCTTGGCGGCGGCCACCATGTCGGCCAGCGTCACCTTGATGCCGAGGTTGACCACGCGGTAGCCGTTGTTGGTCAGAATGATGTCGACCAGGTTCTTGCCGATGTCGTGCACGTCCCCCTTCACGGTGGCGAGCACGATGGTGCCTTTCTCCTGGCCCACCGCCTTCTCCATGAAGGGTTCCAGGTGCGCCACGGCCGCCTTCATGGTCTCCGCCGATTGCAGCACGAACGGCAGCTGCATCTTGCCCGCGCCGAACAGCTCGCCCACCACCTTCATGCCGTCCAGCAGGATTTCGTTGATGATGGTAAGCGGCGGCAGCGTGCGCATCGCCTCGTCCAGCTCGTCGGACAGGCCCTTGCGGTCGCCATCGACGATGCGGTCCTTCAGGCGGCTCTCGACCGTTTCGGCGCGCGTCTTCTTTGCGGCGTCGGCCAGCTTGCGGTCGGTAAATAGCTCCAACATGCGGTGCAGCGGATCGTAGCCCTCGCGGCGGCGGTCCAGCAGCAGGTCCTCGGCGACCTGCACCTCCTCCGGCGCAATCTGGTGCAGGGGCCGAATTTTGCTGACGTGCACGATGGCCGCCGTCATGCCGGCCTTGACCGCCATGTCCAAGAACACGGAGTTGAGCACGACGCGGGCGGCGGCGTTGAGGCCGAAGCTCACGTTGGACAGCCCTAAGACGATTTGCACGTCCGGGAACTTGTCGTGGATCGCCTGGATGCCTTGCAGCGTCCATAGTGCGAGCTTGCGCTCGTCCTCGTTGCCGGTCGTGACCACCAGCGCCAGCGGATCGATCATCAGGTCCGATTGCGGCAGGCCGTGCTGGCCGCAGCAGAACGCCACCAGCCGTTCGGCGATCTCCAGCTTGCGCTCCGCCGTCTTGGCCATGCCAGCCTCGTCGATCGTGCCGGCGATGACGGCGGCGCCGAACTTCTTCGCCAGCACGAGCCGGGCGGCAGCGTGCGCCTCGCCGTCCTCGAGGTTGATCGAGTTGATGATCGGCTTGCCGCCGTGCAGCTTCAGCGCGCTTTCGAGGACTCTGGTCTCGGTGCTGTCGATCACCAGGGGCGCGTTGACGCTGCTGGTGAAGCGGGTGATGACCTCGTTCATCTCCGCCACCTCATCGCGGCCCACGAAGGCGGTGCAGACGTCGAGGCTGTTGCTGCCTTCCGTCACCTGCTCGCGCCCGACGGACACGGCCGCGTCCCAGTCGCCGCGCTCCTGCAGCTCGCGCCACCGCTTGCTGCCGTTGGCGTTGCAGCGTTCGCCGATGGAGAAGTAGCTGTTCTCCTGCCGCAGCGGCGTCTGCCCGTACAGGCTGGCGACCGACGGCACCCAGTGATGGCTGCGCGCCACCGGGGCAGGGCGGTGCTCTCCCAGCCGGCGCAGCATCGCGTCGAGGGCCTCGATGTGCGGAACGCTGGTGCCGCAGCAGCCGCCGACCAGGTTCAGCCCGTCCTCCAGCACGAAGCGCTCGACCCAGCTCGCCATTTCCGCAGCGCCCAGCGGGTAATGGGTCGCGCCGTTCACCAGCTCGGGCAGCCCGGCGTTCGGCTGGATGCTCAGCAGGCCCGGCCAGTTCGCCGCGAGCCAGCGCACATGCTCGGCCATCTCCTGCGGGCCGGTGGCGCAGTTCAGCCCGATCAACGGCACGTCCAGCGCGTGCACCACCGTGGCGGCGGCGGCGATGTCGGGGCCGACCAGCAAGGTGCCGGTGGTCTCGACCGTCACTTGCACGAAGATAGGCGTGTCCTTGCCAGCGGCGGCGCGGGCGATCTTGGCGCCGTTGACTGCGGCCTTGATCTGCAGCGTGTCCTGGCAGGTCTCGATCAGAATGGCGTCCACCCCGCCCGCGATCAGCCCGGCGGACTGCTCGGCCAACGCCTGCTCCAGCGGGTCGTAGGCGATGTTGCCGAGCGATGGCAGCTTGGTGCCCGGCCCGATCGAGCCGAGCACCCAGCGGTGCCGCCCGTCGCCGAAGCTGTCCGCCGCCTCGCGCGCCAGTTCGCCCGCCAACTTGTTGATCTCGTGCGTGCGGTCCTGCAGGTCGAACTCCGCAAGGGTGATGGGGCTGCCGCCGAAGCTGTTGGTCTCCACCATGTCTGCGCCTGCGGCGTAGTAGCCGCGGTGGATTTCCCGCACCAGGTCGGGGCGGGACAGGTTCAGCACCTCCGTGCAGTTCTCCCGGTCCCAGTAGTCGCGCTCCACGTCGAGCGTCAGCGCCTGCACCCGGCTGCCCATGCCGCCGTCGCACAGCAGCACGCGGTCACGCAGGGCGTCGAGCAGGTGTGGCCGGGTCATGCGAGTTCCTTGAGGGCCAGGGCAGGCGCCCCGGCTGAGATGAGGGCTGGGATGGTGGCGGGCCAGAGGCGCACTGGCAGCGCGCCGGGTATGGTGCAAGCGGAACCGGGCATCAGCCCGGTGGCGTCGAACAGGGCGGTGACCCCGGCGTCGTCGAAGCCGGGCCAGCGATGGGCGAGGCGGTCCACCAAGTCGGTGCGGCCGTGCTGCAGCAGGTCCACGACCAGCAGCAGGCCGCCGGGACGCAGCACCCGGGCAGCCTCGGCCATCGCGGCCGCCGGGTCTTCGGCATAGTGCAGCACCATCTGCAGGATGATGGTGTCGAACGAGGCGTCGGCGAGGGGAAGGCGGTACATGTCCGCCTGGCGCACGGCGCAGTGGGCCAGCTCCGGCTTGGCCAGGCGCGAGCGTGCGAGGGCGAGCATGGCCCGGCTGGCGTCCACCCCCAGGCCGCGCTCCACCCGGGGGGCAAGCAGCTCGAGCAGGCGGCCAGTGCCGGCGCCCACGTCCAGCAGGCGGCCGGGCGCCGGGCCCACCGCGGCGAGCACCGCGCGCTCGATGTCGGTCACCGGGAGGGCGAGGGCATGCGCCTCGTCCCAATCGACCCCTTGCCGGCGGAAGCTGGCCGACGCGATGCGGGCGCGCTCGGCCAGCACGCGGGCGGCCTGGCGGCGGTCGGCTTCCAGCACCGGGTCCGCCATGGGCAGCCGGGCGAGCAGGTTACGCACCATGGTGTCGCCAGGGGGCAGCGTGAACCACACGTTGGCGCCCTCTCGCACCCGCTCCATGACGCCCGCCTCCACGAGAAGCCGAAGGTGGCGGGACAGCCGGGGCTGCGACTGGCCAAGGATCTCGGTGAACTCGACCACGCAGAACGCGCCGCGGGCCGCGAGGGCGAGCAGCCGCAGCCGGGTCGGCTCGGCGGCGGCGCGCAGGGCGGCGAGCAGGGTATCCATGCGGATTGCTATGACATAAAGACATGCTTATGTCTATGGGATGGTGTTCATAGACGCGCGCATCCCCGTCGTGTTCGGCGTCGAGCCTGGTCCGCTCGACGCCGTGCTGCCGCCGCAGCCAGGGCCGGTCCATGCGGCAGGCTGTGCATGCTGTGCCGCACGCGCACCGGCCGCAGCTGCGCTGGACCGGTTGTTCCTGCAACGTGTCCGCGGCGAGGTGCCGTGGTTCACCAGGGTCGTGCTCGCCTCCCCCGACCCAGCAGTGCTGGCCGCCGTGCAGTCGGACTCGGTGCTCTCCGCCCGCTACCGGCCAGGCTGATGCTTCGCAAGCTATATACCATCGGCTATGAGAAGACGGCCTTCGCCGATTTCCTCATCGCCCTGCGCCAGGCAGGCGTGGCGGTGGTGATCGACGTGCGGGACCTGCCGCTGTCCCGCCGGCCCGGCTTCTCCAAGCGTCAGCTTGCGGCCGGGCTGGCTGATGCAGGCATAGCCTACCATCACCTGCGCGCGTTGGGCACTCCGCCGGAGGGACGGGAGGCCAACCGCGGCCGGCAATGGCCGCGTTTCTGGGACATCGTGGAGGCGCGCCTGGCCACGGCGGAAGCGACGCTGGACCTTGCCCGGGCGGCTGACATGGCTGCAAAGGGCAACGCCTGCCTGCTGTGCTACGAAGCCGATCCGGCCACCTGCCACCGCTGCCGAGTCAGCGAGATGCTGGCGAGGCGGCACGGCTTCCACGTGGAGCATCTACGGATAGCCGCGAGCGCATGAGGTTTCCGTCGAAAAAGAAGGCGGCACCCGGGGGTGCCGCCAAGTTTAGGGAGGAAACGTCCAATGCGGCGCGTCGAAACAACGCCGCGAGAGGATAGGGCCACCATCCGGCGGTGAGAGCAACCGTTTTTTTGTGCAGCGCACAATCTTGTGTTTGGGCAAGGCAGCCCACGACCTGCGGCGGCGCGGTATAAACCAGGGTCTGCCGCAGACATCGAAGAGCGTCGCAGCGCAATGGCATACGACTGTAAGATGTGGTCTGCTGCCGCCATGCCTTTGCCCAAATCACCGAGCGATGCGCCGTTCGCCAGCACTGGGCCGCAGGGCCACAGGGGCCGAATGCGGGCGCGCCTGCTGGCCAACGGCCCTGATGGGCTTGCGGACTACGAGGTGCTGGAGATGCTGCTGTTCCTGAGCATCCCGCGCCGGGACACCAAGCCGCTGGCCAAGGCGGTGATAAACCGGTTCGGTTCGCTGGACCGCTCGCTGGCAGCACCCGCCACAGACCTGCGCCGGGCCAGCCTGGACGACTCCACCATTGGCGTGTTCGACCTGGTGGCCGAGAGCGCCCGGCGGCTCGCGCAAGCCGAAATCCGCTCCCGCCCGCTGCTCAACACGTTCGAGCGGCTGACCGACCACCTGGGCTTGCCAGCCCGGCTGCAAAGCCCGGCGCACCTGGCCGTCCTGTTGCTCAACAACCGCAACCAGCTGCTGGCCGAGGCGCGGCACGACGAGGGCGAGCGACCCTCCGAGATCAGCCTTGCGGTCGCTAAAAGCGCGATCCGGCTGCACGCGACCGCACTGATCCTCGTCACCTGCAGGCCGGGCAGGCCGGAGCCGACGGACCGGGACATGGAGCTGACCGGCTGCATCCTGCGCGCCGCCGCGGTGCTGTCGATCGCCGTGCACGACCACTGGCTGTTCGGCGCGGGCAACGCCGTGAGCCTCAAGCGCCTGGGTCTGCTATGATCGGGCCTGCCATGAGTGGGCAGCCCTGATGTGGTGGCGCCCGCGGCGTCCGGCCGCGCCGCTGGCCTTCGACGCGGTCATTGCCCTCGGGTCATACAACCTGCCGGATGGCGTCACCCCCGCCCGCGCCATCCCGGCCGCCCGCGAGGCCGTCAGCGCGATCCCGGGCGCCCGCTGGGTCACCGTCGAGCACCAGCCTTACTGCACTGCGCAACGGGCCGTCGCCGTCGCGCCGGCGCAGCCCGGCGGCCCGCCGCTGCATCGTCTCCGGCAGGAGGTGCAGGCGGCCGTCACCAGCGCGATCGGCCGCCTTCAGGCGCTGCCGGCGGTTGCCATGCCGCCCGGTTTCGCTGATGCCGCCGCCCCGTTCGTGGACTGGCCGGCGGTTCAGCAATCGACGGCCGAGCCGTCGCCGGAGACGTCCGCCCCCCTGGCTGAAGCGAGCGACGCCGACCTGCTGGCAGCCCTGCTCGCGCGGGTGGTCCCGGACGGCGCAGCCGCCGCGCAGCGCGCCGTCACCCGGCATGGCAGCTTCGCGGCCGTGCTGGCGCTGTCGCCGCGCGACCTGCTCGCCATGCCCGGTTTCGGCGCGCACAGCGTCGCCGCCATCAAGCTGGTTCACGCTGCGGCGCTGCGCATGTCCCGTGCCGCGATCATGCAGCAACCGGCGCTGACCAGCTTCGACGCCCTGATCCACTACCTGACCGCCGTGCTGGCGCGGGAGCCGCTGGAGCATTTCCGCATCCTGTTCCTGGACGCCCAGGGCCAGGTGCAAGCGGACGAGGCGCAGGCGCGCGGCACCGTCAACCATACGCCGGTCTACCCGCGCGAGGTGGTGCGGCGCGCGCTGGAGCTGGGCGCGCGCTCGGTGATCCTGGTGCACAACCATCCCAGCGGCGATCCATCGCCATCCCCGGCCGATTTCGAGATGACGCAGCTGGTGCAGGCCGCCTGCCGGGTGGTGGGGCTGGACGTGCAGGACCATATCATCGTCGGCAACGGGCGGTGGTTCAGCTTTCGGCGGGAAGGGCATCTAGTGTCCCGATTTGGAAGTTCGCCGTACTTGGGGCTGGCTCGGAGTGAACTTC
>CAXTPP010000126.1:0-9944 GCA_964246185.1 uncultured Acetobacteraceae bacterium | reverse complement strand
GCGGAGTCCAGAGGCAGAGCCTCTGGCCTTGCTTGACGGTCACCCTCAAGGGCCGTTGGTATGATACATGCCGTGACACGGGCCGGCCTGCCGCTGCCTGGGCGGCCCGCCACGATGGCGGGCTGAAGGGAGTGCCAGCATGGCTGTCTTCACGTTCCGAGCGCTTGGATCGACCACCGTCCAGCCGGTGCGTGGGCGGGCAGCCGCGCGGGGCGTGCTGGCCGCGATCTACCTGGCCGCCGGAGTGTTCCATATCGCGACGCCGGAGCCGTTCCTGCTGATCATCCCGGATTGGATGCCGTTCCCGCGCCAGGTGATCCTGGCCACCGGGCTGTGCGAGCTGGCCGGGGCCATGGGATTGCTGACGGTGCGCCTGCGCCGGGCTGCCGGGATCGGGCTGGCGCTGTATGCGGTGTGCGTCTATCCGGCGAACATCAAGCACGCGATGGGCGGGCTGCCGGGCGGCCAGCTGCAGCTCGGGCTTTGGTACCACGTGCCCCGGCTGCTGCTGCAACCCGTGCTGGTCTGGTGGGCGCTGTTCGCCGGCGAGGTCGTCACCTGGCCGTTCCGTCGGCGTTAGCCTGCCTTGGCCAGCCGGTCGAACGCTGCCAGCCGCGCCACCAGCGCCGGCATGTCCCGCAGCGCCAGCATGGTGGGGCCGTCGCTGGGTGCGCGGTCCGGGTCCGGGTGGCACTCGATGAACACCGCCGCCACGCCCACGGCCACGGCGGCGCGGGCCAGCGCGGGCGCGAACTCGCGCTGCCCGCCGCTGCTGGCGCCCTGGCCGCCGGGCTGCTGCACGGAGTGGGTGGCGTCGAACACCACCGGGTATCCGGTGCGGGCCATGATCGGCAGCGAGCGCATGTCCGACACCAGCGCGTTGTAGCCGAACGACGCGCCGCGCTCGGTCAGCAGGATGCGCTGGTTGCCCGTTGCTGCAATTTTCGCTGCCACATTAAGCATGTCCCAGGGGGCGAGGAACTGGCCCTTCTTCACGTTGACCGCGGCGCCGGTTTCCCCGGCGGCGATGAGCAGGTCGGTCTGGCGGCACAGGAAGGCGGGGATTTGCAGCACATCGACCGCCTGTGCCGCCGGGGCGCACTGCGCGGCGTCGTGCACGTCCGTCAGCACGGGGATGCCGAACCGCTCGCGCACTGCCGCCAGGATGGCCAGCCCGGCCGCCATGCCCACTCCACGGGCGGCGGCGGCGCTGGTGCGGTTCGCCTTGTCGAAGCTGCTCTTGTAGATCAACGGCACGCCGGCGGCGCGGGCCAGGCCGGTCAGCGCGTCCGCCATCTCGAAGGCGTGCGCCTCGCTCTCGATCTGGCAGGGGCCGGCGATCAGGGCGAACGGCAGGGCGTTGCCCACGGTGACGCCGCAGATGGTTACGTCGGGCATCACACCAGCCGGGCCTGCTTCACCGCCGCCGCGATAAAGCCGCGGAACAGCGGGTGCGGATCGAGCGGCTTGCTCTTCAGCTCCGGATGGTACTGCACGCCCACGAACCACGGGTGGCCCGGCAGCTCCACCGTCTCCGGCAGTATCCCGTCCGGCGACAGCCCGCTGAACCGCAGCCCGGCCGCCTCCAGCCGCTCGCGGTAGTGGATGTTGACCTCGAACCGGTGCCGGTGCCGCTCGACGACGTGGGCCGCGCCATAGACCGCCCGCACCAGGCTGCCTTCGCCGAGCGCCGCCGGGTATGCGCCCAGGCGCATGGTGCCGCCGAGGTCGCCGTCCCGCGCGCGCCGCTCGATCTCGTCGCCGCGCGCCCACTCGGTCAGCAGTCCCACCACCGGCTCGGCGCACGGGCCGAACTCGGTGGAGGACGCGCCCGGCAGCCCGGCCAGGTGGCGGGCGGCCTCGATCACCGCCATCTGCATGCCGAAGCAGATGCCGAGGAACGGCACCCGGTGCTCGCGGGCGAACTGCACCGCCTTGATCTTGCCCTCCGTGCCGCGCTCGCCGAAGCCGCCGGGCACCAGGATGCCGTGCACCCCCTCCAGACGGGCGATGGCGTTCGGCTGCTCGAACACCTGGCTGTCCACCCAGTCCAGCTGCACCCGCACCCGGTTGGCGATGCCGCCATGGGCCAGCGCCTCGTTCAAGGACTTGTAGCTGTCGAGCAGGTTGGTGTACTTGCCCACCACGGCGATCCGCACCTCGCCCTCCGGCGCGCGCACGATGTCCACGATGCGCTGCCAGCGCGCCAGGTCGGGGCTGGAATCGTGCTGCGGCAGGCCGAAATGGCGCAGCACCTCGCCGTCCATGCCTTCCTGGTGGTAGCGGATCGGCACGGCATAGATCGTGTCCACGTCCAGTGCCGCCACCACGGCCTGGACCCGCACGTTGCAGAACGAGGCGATCTTGCGCCGCTCGGCGTCCGGGATCTGGCGGTCGCAGCGGCACAGCAGCATGTCAGGCTGGATGCCGACGTTCTGCAGCTCCTTCACCGAATGCTGGGTCGGCTTGGTCTTCAGCTCCCCGGCGGACGGGATGTAGGGCACCAGGGTGAGATGCACGAACATGGTGCGCCCGGCGCCCAGCTCGTTGCCGAGCTGGCGGATGGCTTCGAGGAACGGCAGGCTCTCGATGTCGCCCACGGTGCCGCCGATCTCGATGAGTGCGAAATCCACCCCCTCCAGGTCGCCGACGATCACCTCCTTGATGGCGTCCGTGATGTGCGGGATGACCTGCACGGTGGCGCCCAGGTAGTCGCCCCGGCGCTCCTTGGCGATCACTTCCGAGTAGATGCGCCCCGTGGTCGCGTTGTCGCTGCGGGTGGCGGGCACGCCGGTGAACCGCTCGTAGTGGCCGAGGTCGAGGTCGGTCTCGGCGCCGTCGTCGGTGACGAACACCTCGCCGTGCTGGTACGGGCTCATCGTGCCGGGATCGACGTTGAGGTAGGGATCGAGCTTGCGCAGGCGGACCGAGTAGCCGCGCGCCTGCAGCAGGGCGGCCAGCGCGGCGGAGGCGACGCCCTTGCCCAAGGAAGAAACCACGCCGCCGGTGATGAAGACGAACCGCGTCATGGACCGCTTCCCTACACTGCCGGGCGGGCCGGCGTATAGCGGGTCCAGAGCGTTGCGGCGGTCAGTGCGGGTCGGGTGCGGGCGACTGTGCTGGCGGGGACACAGGCGGCACGACCGGGGGGGCAGCAGGCGGCGCGACGGGCGCGAGCAGGGCGGGCGCGAGCAGGGCGGGCGGCGTGTCGCCGCCGGCGGGCGGCAGGGTCTGCGGCAGGCTGGGCGTGGTGTGGGTGGGGGTCACGTCCAGGATGGACCGGTTGTTGCCCACGGTGGTGCCGCGGTTGAGCAGGGCGAGCGCCATGGACAGCACGAAGAACGCCGCCGCCAGCACCGCCGTGGTGCGCGTCAGCAGGTTGGCGGTGCCGCGCCCGGACATGAACGAGCCCATGCCCTGGGTCGATCCAACGCCGAGGCCGCCGCCCTCGCTGCGCTGGATCAGCACCACGCCGATGAGCGCGAGTGTCACGAGAAGGTGGACGACGAGCAGCACGGTGATCATGGGCGCGGGTTTTAAGGTGAAGCCGCCCTTTGCGCTACACCCCCCGCCTGCCAGGCTGCTAGCATCCGGGCATGGGCAAGACCGATACGATCCAGGCGCCGATCTTCGCGGACGATGCGCCGGGCTACGAAGCGGACTTCTACGCCTGGCTCATGGAGCAGAGCGCACGCCTGCGCCTCCTGCGGGTGCCGGGACTCGACAGTGAGAACCTGGCGGAGGAGATCGAATCTTTGGCTCGCCATGACAGGAACGAGATCGCCAACCGGATGGGCATGTTGCTGGCGCATCTGCTGAAGTGGCGCCATCAGCCGGACCGCCAGGGCGTCAGTTGGCAGCTGACCATCCGGGAGCAGAGGCGGCGCATCCGCGTCCTCCTCGAAAACAGCCCCAGCCTGCGCAGGACCGTGCCGGACGTGCTGGCAAACGAGCATGGGCATGCCCGCGAGCAGGCAGCGCTCGAAACGGACATGCCGGAAGCGGCTTTCCCATCGGCTTGCGAATGGACGCCGGACCAGGTGCTGGAGGCCAGCTTCCTTCCTGAAGCAGGCCTGGCCAATTAACGGCGAACTTTTGTTCGTGGCAGTGGAACTCGCTGCCTGATCGGCGAGGGGCAACGCGTTTGAGGGTCTTGGTCACTGTCCCGCACGCCTTCCTCGACCTGCCATCCGCCGCGCGCTACGGCTCGGAGGGCGGCGACGCGCCGGTGCGGGCCGCGGCGCTGCTGCGGTGCGTGTCCGCCCTGTGGCAGGCGTTCGGCCCCGGCCATCGGCTGATCGGCCCGGACGACCCGGCGTGCAACATCTCCCATGCGGCGCTGGCGGTGGTGGTGTGCACCACGGGCAGCCAGCACCTGGCCGGCACGCTGCCGCCCGGCCTCGCGCATCATCACCGGACGGACTTGCACCCCCGCCAGCTCGGTTTCGCCTGCCATCAGCTGCTGCGCGCCAACCTCGGCCTGTTCGACTGGTTCGGCTACCTGGAGGACGACCTGGAGCTGACCGACGCGCTGTTCTTCGACAAGCTCGCCTGGTTCAACGCGGCGTTCGGCCCTGGCGTCATGCTGCTGCCGCAACGCTTGGAGGTTTCGACCGGCCCGGTGCCCAAGCTGTTCATCGACGGCGTCATGGATGACCCGGCGGCGGCGGCCCCGTTCCAGGACACGGCCACCCGGCCGCTGCTGGAAGCCCCGTGGCTCGGCCGCAAGCTGGCGTTTTGCCGGCCGCAGAACCCGCACGCCGGCTGCTTCTTCGCCGATGCTGGGCAGATGGCGGCCATGGCGACGCACCCGGAGTTCGGGCAGTTCAGCACCGCGTTCCGCGGCCCGCTCGAATCCGCCGCCACGCTGCCGCCGCTGCGCAGCTTCGACGTGTACAAGCCGGCGCGGGAGAACGCCTCGTTCCTGGAGCTGCGGCACCTGGACCAGCGCCAGCTGGACCGCCGCGTGAGCTACACCCGCGAGCCCAATGGGGTGCGGAAAACAGTGAGGGACGACCCATGACCCCTGACTTGCAAGCAAGCCTGGACCCGCAGGATTGGTCGGAGCAGCGCGCGCTCGGGCACCGGATGCTGGACGACATGTTCGATCATCTCGCGGCGCTGCGGGACGGACCGGTCTGGCAGAAGCGGCCAGCCAACGGCAGCCTCTCGCAGCCGCTGCCCCGGGAAGGGACCGGCCTGGCCGAGGTGTACGAGGTTTTCCGGCGCGAGGTGCTGCCCTATTCGGTCGGCAACCTGCACCCCGGCTTCATGGGCTGGGTGCATGGCGGCGGCACGGCGGTCGGCATGCTGGCAGAGCTGCTCGCGGGCGGGCTGAACGCCAATTGCGGCGGGCGCGACCATGCCCCGATCGCGGTGGAGCGCCAGGTGATCGCCTGGGCGGCGGCGGCGGTCGGGTTCCCGCCAGGGTCCGCCGGCCTGCTGGTCACCGGGACGTCCATCGCCAACCTGGTCGGCGTGCTGGTCGCACGGCGGGCGGCGCTGGGCGCCGGGGTGCGGACCGGCGGGCTGCAAGGCGTGCCGCTGGTGGCCTATGCGTCCGCCGCCGCCCACGGCTGCATCCCGCAGGCGATGGACATGGCTGGCCTCGGCACGGACGCGCTGCGGCTGGTTCCCGCCGGGCCGGACGGCCGGGTGGACGTGGCAGCCCTGCAAGCCGCCGTCACGCGGGACCGCGAGGCCGGGAGACTGCCGTTCCTCCTCGTGGGATCGGCTGGGACGGTGGACACCGGCGCGGTGGACGACCTGGACGCGCTGGCGGATCTATGCCGGGCGGAGCGGCTGTGGTTCCACGTGGACGGCGCGTTCGGCGCCCTGGCCGCGCTGTCCTCGGCGCTGCGCCCGTTGCTCAAGGGGATGGAGCGGGCGGACAGCCTGGCGTTCGACTTCCATAAGTGGGGCCAGGTTCCCTACGACGCCGGGTGCATCCTGGTCCGGGACCCGGCGCGGCAGCTGGACACCTTCGCGCAGGACAACGCCTACCTCCGCCGGGACACGCGCGGGCTGGCCGGCGGCTATCCCTGGCCGTGCGATCTCGGGCCGGACCTGTCCCGCGGCTTCCGCGCCCTCAAGGTGTGGATGACCTTGTCGGTCTATGGCGCTGACCGGTTGGGCGCGACGATCGAACGCTGCTGCTTTCTGGCCAGGCGGCTGGCGGAGCGGGTGGCTGCGGAGCCGTCGCTGGAGTTGCTTGCGCCGGTGGCGCTGAACGTCGTCTGCTTCCGGGTGCGCGCCCTGGGCGACTCAGAAAATGCGGCGCTGGTGGCCGATTTGCATGAAGCTGGCGGCTACGCGCCTTCGACCACGACCGTCGCGGGACGGTCGGCAATTCGCTGCGCCATCGTCAACCATCGGACGGCGGAGCAGGACGTGGATGGGCTAATTACAGATGTAATCAGCAGGGCGGGCAGTGCTGTTCCCTAGGACATGGCTCATTGTTTCCACCGCAGCAGGACATTCTCGCCCTTCGCTGCGCCGTGCTCAGTCAGCCACTGATGCAGCTTGTACTCAACGAGCGTTATTTCTCGCGTTATATTGTCATTAATCGGCCCTGGCTGAACCGACTCAAATTGTCCCACCTGCAAAACTAAGATGGCTGCATCATCACCTGGCAGCCCTGGCCGAAGCGCAGCAAGTTCGTCAGCTTCCCTCAGTTCAGGTGGAGCATTCGCCAGATCATACACTTTCACCAAGTCATAGAAAGACATGCCTTGCACCCTTAAAATGCGTTCTGCGTTTCCAATTTTCACTATTAGACACCACTTGCTGTATTGCAAGCCTAATGCCAAGTCATTGCCATACGATACTGAAACGGCCTGCTGCTGGGTAGCGGGACATGGCGGGACGCCCTATGTCTCTGGCCGTTCAGGAGGATTAACCCCATGCGTCTGCTAGCCGCCTCGTTCCTGCTGCTTGCAGGCCCCGCTTTCGCCGAGCCGGTCCAATTGGCCGCCCATCGCGCCACCTACACGCTCAGCCTGGACAACGGCCGCGGCGGCGACGTGACCAACGTCTCAGGCACGATGGCCTACGAGGTGACGGACGCATGCGATGGCTGGGCGGTGCGGCAGCGGCTCGACATGACGCTGGCCAACCGGGACGGCCAGAACATCCACATGGTGTCCGACTATCTGACCTGGGAAAGCAAGGACGGCGTCAAGCTGCGCTTCCACATGAAGCAGACCACGGACACCGCGACGACCGAGCAGGTCGAAGGGGATGCCAGCCTGGAGGCGCCCGGCGCTGCCGGACAAATCCACTACACCCTGCCGGAGGACAAGCGAATGAACCTGCCGCAGGGCACTCTGTTCCCCATGGCGCACACGGCCAAGATCATCGAGGCCGCGGAAGCAGGCACGAAGTTCCTCGCCTTGCCGCTGTTCGACGGCACGGGGGCGGACGGAGCGCAGAACACGTCCGTTTTCGTCAGCAGCTGGGGCGGCCCAGCCGCCGCTCCCTATCCGGAACTGGCGGAGCTGCCGTCCGGCCGGGTGCGGGTCGCGTTCTTCTCCCGTGCCAAGGAAGCGCAGCAGCCGGACTACGAGGTCGGCATGCGCTACTGGGCGAACGGCGTGGCCAATGACCTGAACATGGATTTTTCCGATTTCGTGGTGAACGGCAAGCTGGCGACGTTCACCATGCCCGCATCACATTGCTGAGCCAAGCGCCGCGCCCATCTCGCGGATTGCACCGATCTTGGCTTTGAAGGCGGACCAGTCATCCGCAGCGGCGATCGGCGCCCAGATCGCCTCCACCTCGTCGATCAGCAAGGTGCAGGGTTCCGTTCGCTCCCAGTAGGCGTGGGGTGGCCGGCCGGGCCGGGCATAGGCGGCGAGGGCGGCGCGCACGGGGTCGAACGCCTCGGCGAACGAAGGGTCCAGCTCGCCGCCGAATGCCGCGAAGAACGCTCGCTCGAACGGCGTTTGCGACTGCGCCAGCGCTGCCCACCAGGCTTCGGCCAGCGCCGCATCCGCCTCCGGCCCGGCGGAGGCCAAGCCGAGGCGGCGCACGGTGGCGAGATCGTGTTCCGCCCGGAACGCGGCAGCAAAACCCTGCAGCGCCTCCACCAGCGCGTCCTTGTCGGCCAACGGCAGCAGGCACTCGGCCAGCCGGGTCAGGTTCCATTGCAGCGTCTCGGGCTGCCGGCAGTAGGCGTAGAGGCCGTTGTGATCGAAGTAGGCGGCAGTGAACGCCGGGTCATAGGTCGGCAGCCAGCGCCACGGGCCGTAGTCGAAGCTCTCGCCAGTGATGTTGACGTTGTCGGTGTTCAGCACGCCGTGCACGAACCCGGCCGCCATCCACTGCGCGCCCATCCGCGCCACCCGGGCGCAAACCGCCGCCAGGAAGGCCACGGCGCGCGCCGCCTCGTCGTCGCGCCAGGCTTCCGGGATGTAGGTCCGCACGCTGTAGTCCAGCAGCCGCCGCAGCTCGTCCACCGCGCCCAGCGCAGCCTGCCGCTGGAACGAGCCGACGCGGATGTGCCCGTGGCTGAGCCGCACCAGCACGGCGCTGCGGGTGGGGGAGGGTTCGTCGTGGCGCACCAGGTCCTCGCCGGTCTCGATCAGGCTCAGCGACTTGGAGGTGTAGACGCCCTGCGCCTCCAGCAGCTCCGTCGCCAGCACCTCGCGCACCCCGCCCTTCAGCGTCAGCCGGCCATCCCCGGCACGGGACCAGGGCGTGGTGCCGCTGCCCTTGGTGCCGAGGTCCAGCAGCCGGCCGTCCTGCAGGTCGTGCATCTGCGCGTAGAGGAAGCCACGGCCGTCGCCGAGGTCCGGATTGTAGTTGCGGAACTGGTGGCCGTGGTAGCGCAGGGCAAGCGGCTGGGCGTGGCTGCCGGGCAGCGGCTGGAACCGGCCGAGGTGGCGCACCCATTCCTCGTCGGTCAGCCCGTCCAGCCCGATGCGGGCCGCCCAGCGGTCGTCGCGGTGGCGCAGGACCGCCTGTGGGAAGTCGGCCGCCGCCACCCGGTCGTAGAACTGGTCGCCCAGCGCGGCATGGGCGGTGGAGGGTTGGAAAGCGGGGGAGATCGGCATCTTCAGCCTCCGGACTGGCGCGGCTGCGAAGCGAGGCGCGCAGCGATCAGGAACTCGCGGTTGCCTTCCGGGCCGGTGATCGGGCTGGGTTCGACGCCCAGCACGCTCCAGCCGGGCAGCCCCGCCCACCAGGCGGAGATGGTGGCGCAAACCGCGTGGTGCACCGCCGGGTCCCGCACGACGCCGTGCTTGCCCACTTCGGCGGCGCCGGCCTCGAACTGCGGCTTGATGAGCGCCACGGCCCAGGCGCCCGGCGCGCAGCAGGCGAGCGGGGCAGGCAGCAGCGTGCGCAGGCCGATGAAGCTCGCGTCGCACACCAGCGCGCCGACCGGCTCGGGCAGGGCGAGATGGCGGGCGTTGGTCCGCTCCCGCACCAGCACCCGCGGGTCGCTGCGCAGCTTCCAGGCGAGCTGGCCATGGCCGACATCGACGGCGTGGACCCGCGCCGCGCCGCCTGCCAGCAGCACGTCGGTGAAGCCCCCGGTGGATGCGCCCACGTCGAGGCAGGCGAGCCCCGCCGGGGACAGGGCGAAATGCGCAAGGGCATGGGCAAGCTTGACGCCGCCGCGGGAAACCCAGGGATGGTCCTGGCCTTTGACCTCCAACGCTGCGCCGCCTGGAAGCAGTTGGCCGGATTTCTCCACCCGCCGGTCGCCCGTGAACACCTTGCCGGCAAGGATGAGGGCCTGGGCCCGGGCGCGGCTCTCGACGAGGCCACGGTCAAATAGAAGCTGGTCGGCGCGCGCCTTCTTCGGTCTGCTGCCCTCACCCTTTCCTTCTTCTCCCTCTCCCCCTTGCGGGAGAGGGCCGGGGTGAGGGGAGCCGCCCGGCAAAATCAGCCTGCTGCGTTCATGACTGTTTGTATGATGCTGGCGGCGTCGAGTCTGGCGT
>CAXTPP010000125.1:0-10020 GCA_964246185.1 uncultured Acetobacteraceae bacterium | reverse complement strand
GGCTGGGGCTGGGCTGGGTGTCCATCCTGGACCCGGCGGCCGTGATCGCGGCGCTCGACGTGCCGGCGGACTGGACGCTCATCGCCTATCTTTGCCTCGGCGTGCCGCAGGCGGAGTGGGACAGCCCGGAGCTGGAGCGCGCCGGGTGGGAGCATCGGCGCAGCGCCGCCATGCACCGGCTACGGCGCTGAGGCACAGGCTTGCACTCCCAAGCCAGCGGGGGTGGAGTGCCGCCATGACCGCTGACAGCCGCGCCCGGTTCCACTCCCTCTACCAGCACGGCTTCGCCCGCGTGGCCGCCTGCGTGCCGCGCAGCGCCGTCGCGGACCCGGCGGCCAATGCCGAAGCCATCCTCGCGCTGGCCCGGCACTGCGACGCGCAGGGCGCCGCCGTCGCCGTGTTCCCCGAACTCTGCGTGTCCGGCTACGCGATCGAGGATCTGCTGCAACAGGAAGCGCTGCTGTCCGCCGTGGAGCGCGCGTTGAAGGCCATCGCCGCGGCTTCGGCGGACCTGCTGCCGGTGCTGCTGGTGGGCGCGCCGCTGCGCCAGGGCGGGCGGCTGTTCAACGCCGCCGTCGCCATCCACCGCGGCCGCATCCTGGGCGCGGTGCCCAAAACCTATCTTCCTAATTACCGCGAGTTCTACGAGCGCCGGCATTTCGTCTCCGGCGAGGGCGTCATCGGCCAGTCGCTGCGGATCGCCGGGCAGGACGTGCCGTTCGGGACGGACCTGCTGTTCGCGGCGGAGGACATGCCGGACCTCGTGCTGCACATGGAGGTGTGCGAGGACTTATGGGTGCCCATCCCACCCAGCTCGCACGGGGCATTGGCGGGCGCCACGGTGCTGGCGAACCTGTCCGGCAGCCCCATCACCATCGGGCGGGCGGAGCAGCGCAACCTGCTGTGCCGGGCGCAATCGGCGCGCTGCCTCGCCGCATACATCTACGCCGCGGCGGGGGTGGGGGAATCGACCACGGACCTGTCCTGGGACGGGCAGGCCAGCATCCACGAGGGCGGCACGCTGCTCGGCGAGACCGAGCGGTTCGCCCGCGCCGCCGGGTCGGTGCTGGCGGATTTGGACCTCGGCCTGCTGCGGCAGGACCGCATGGCGATGGGCACGTTCGACGACAACACCCGGAGCGTGCGCGCCGCGTTCCGCAGCGTGGGGTTCCGGCTGGAGCCGCCGTCCGCCGACCTTGGCCTGCTGCGCCGGGTCGAGCGGTTTCCCTTCGTGCCCGCCGACCCGGCGCGGCTGGAGCTGGACTGCTACGAGGCCTACAACATCCAGGTGTCCGGCCTGGCGCAGCGGCTGGAGGCGAGCGGGGTCCGCCGGGTGGTGATCGGCGTCTCCGGCGGGCTGGACTCGACGCACGCGCTGATCGTGGCCGCCAAGGCGATGGACCTGCTGGGCCGGCCGCGGGACAGCATCCTCGGCTACACCCTGCCCGGCTTCGCCACCAGCGATGCGACCAAGGCCAACGCGGTGCGGCTGATGGCAGCCCTTGGCGTGAGCCACCGCGAGATCGACATCCGCCCGGCGGCGCGGCAGATGCTGGCCGACCTGCAGCACCCTTTCGCAAGCGGCGAGCCGCAATACGACGTCACGTTCGAGAACGTGCAGGCCGGGCTGCGCACCGACTACCTGTTCCGCCTGGCCAACCACCAGGACGCGATCGTGCTCGGCACCGGGGATTTGTCCGAACTGGCGCTGGGCTGGTGCACCTACGGCGTGGGCGATCAGATGTCCCACTACAACGTCAACTCGGGCGTGCCCAAGACGCTGATCCAGCACCTGATCCGCTGGGTCATCGCGTCCGACCAGTTCAGCGCGGAGGCGGGCGCGGTGCTGGACGCGATCCTGGGGACGGAGATTTCACCCGAGCTGGTCCCGGCGGGCGCGGACGAGAAGCCGCAGAGCACGGAGGCCAAGATCGGCCCCTACGAGCTGCAGGACTTCACCCTGTTCCAGATGCTGCGCTACGGGTTCGCCCCGTCCAAGGTGGCGTTCCTCGCCTGGCACGCCTGGCGCGATGCCGATGCAGGCCAGTGGCCCGGCAACTTTCCCGAGGAGCGCCGGCGCGCCTACCCGTTGCAGGAGATACGCCGCTGGATGGAAGTGTTCCTGCAGCGCTTCTTCGGGTTCAGCCAGTTCAAGCGGTCGGCCATGCCGAACGGCCCCAAGGTCAGCGCCGGCGGGTCGCTGTCGCCGCGCGGGGACTGGCGCGCGCCTTCGGACGGCAATGCGCAGGTTTGGCTGGAGGAGCTGCGGGCCAACGTGCCGGAGTAATGGCGGCGGCCTCAGGTATTGACCTATCAAAGAGCAAGGCTGGGCTCCGCCCAGACCCGCCAGAGGCAGGAGGTCTTTGGCAACCGTTTAATTAAGTAAAAGGATTCCAAAGGCTCTGCCTTTGGCGGAGTCCATAGGCAGAGCCTCTGGCCTGGCTTGCTTGACGGTCGCCCTCAACGGCCATTGGTGTAAAGTAATCACTCAGCGGCTCGGCGCTCAGTAGAACCCAGGTCCGAACCCGCCGAATGGACCGTAGCCGAACCCGAAGCTTTGGTTCTCGTCCGCGGCCATCAGCTGGTCGGACGCGATCTGACGCTGTTGCAGCAAGGCCTGGTAGCGGCCGAACGCGCCCTGCCCGCCAGCGTAGAGGCAGTGGCAGACCAGCGGGTCGGCATAGAGGTACGAGACGTGGTCGCCCACGATCTGCTGCACGACCCGGTTGGGCGGCAGCTTGGCCATCTCCGCCTGCCGCTCGGGCGTGTTCACCGGCAGGATTTTGAAGCCGCCGGCGGAGAGCATGTTCTCGCGGTCGGTTACGTTGTCGCGCGCTATGGCGGCGCAGCCCCCCAAGCCGACTGCGGCCAGGGCGGCGAGGGTGATCCAGCGAGTCATGGTCGTTCCCGAATGTGTTGCGTGCCTACAACGCGCGAAGGACCGTTTCGATTTCTGCCGGCGTGCCGGCAGAAGCCGCCCGCACGTCCGGGGCGATCCGGCGCATCAGGCCGGTCAGCACCTTGCCCGCGCCCAGCTCGATGACGCTGTCCACGCCCAGTTCCACGGCCGCCAGCATGCTTTCGCGCCAGCGCACCGTGCCCGTCACCTGCTGCACCAGCAGGGTGCGGATGGCCGCCGGGTCGGTGGCCTTTGCGGCGGTCACGTTGGCGATCAGCGGCACGGCGGGCGGCGTGACGGAGGCGTTCCCCAGTGCGTCAGCCATCACGTCGGCGGCCGGCGCCATCAGCGCGCAGTGGAACGGGGCGGACACCGGCAGCAGCATCGCCCGCTTGATGCCGCGCGCCTTGGCCACCTCCACCGCCCGCTCCACGGCGCTGCGGTGGCCGGAGATCACCACCTGGCCGCCGCCGTTGTCGTTGGCGGGTTCCACCACCTCGCCTTCCGCCGCCTCGGCGCAGATGGCGCGCGCCGCTTCCAGCTCCGTGCCCAGCAGGGCCGCCATCGCGCCGAGCCCGGCGGGCACGGCGCGCTGCATGGCCTCGCCGCGCACCCGCAGCAGCCGCGCGCACTCCGCGACACCCAGGCTGCCCGCCGCCGCCAATGCGCTGTACTCGCCCAGCGAGTGCCCGGCGACCAGCACGGCGCGGTTCTTCAGCGGCGCGCCGCCCTCGGCCTCCAGCACCCGCAGCGCGGCCAGCGAGACCGCCATCAGCGCCGGCTGCGTGTTCTGCGTCAGCGTGAGGTCCTCCGCCGGCCCCTCGAACATCAGCTTGGACAGCTTCTGCCCGAGCGCGTCGTCCACCTCCTGGAACACCTCGCGGGCGGCGGCGAAGGCGGCGGCCAGGTCCCGGCCCATGCCGACGGCCTGGCTGCCCTGGCCGGGGAAGATGAAGGCGTGGACGGGCATGGCGGACAATCCCGGGTTGCGGCGGCGGACTACCACGCCCCGCGCCAAGGATGTCAAATCTCGGCGCCTTGCGCGCCAAGGATGTCAAATCTCGGCGCCTTGCGCGCCGGGGATGTCAAATCTCGGCGCCTTGCACGCCGGGTCCGGCTGTGGTTGATGCGCGGCTTCCCTGCCGAGGCGCTCTGGCGACGCCCCGGCTATGCCCATTCCGGGCCGATCCAGCCATAGGGACCATCCATGCCACTTTATGAATGCGTGCTCATCGCACGCAACGACGTCACGCAGCAGCAGGTCGAGACCGTCGCGGACACCATCGCCGCCCAACTCGAAGGGGATGGCGGGGCGGTGCAGAAGCGCGAATACTGGGGCCTGCGCTCCCTCGCCTACCGCATCAAGAAGAACCGCAAGGGGCACTACATGCTCCTCGGCCTCAATGCGCAGCCCGCGACCGTCGATGAGATGCAGCGCCAGCTCGGCCTGAACGAGGACGTGCTGCGGTTCATGACCATCCGCGTGGACGAGATCAACGACGAGCCGTCCTCCATCCTGTCGCGCAAGTCCGACGATCGGGAGCGCTCGTTCCGCGGCCCCAAGCCGGCCGGGCGCTTCGAGAGCGGGCGCAAGCGCGGCTTCGACGACCGCGAGGAGTTCCGCGCCCGCGACGAGTTCAGCCGCGAGGACCGTCCCGCATTCGGCGGCGGCTTCAACCCGGGCGGGGAGGAATAGGCCATGTCAGAAGCAGCGAATGGCGAAGACGTCAGCCCAGCCGGCCGCCGCTCGGCCGTCGGCGCGCGCCGCCCGTTCTACCGCCGCCGCAAGTCCTGCCCGTTCTCCGGCCCCAACGCACCGAAGATCGACTACAAGGACGTGCGACTGCTGTCCCGCTTCCTAAGCGAGCGCGGCAAGATCGTGCCGTCCCGCATCACCGCCGTGTCGGCGAAGAAGCAACGCGAACTGGCCCAGGCCATCAAGCGCGCCCGCTTCCTGGCACTGCTGCCCTACATCCTGGCCTGAGGAGCCTCCGTCATGGCCGCCGTAGAACTGATACTCCTGCAACGGATCGACAAGCTTGGGCAGATGGGCGACGTGGTCCGCGTCAAGCCCGGCTACGCCCGCAACTACCTGCTGCCGCAGAAGATGGCGCTGCGCGCCAACAAGTCGAACCGCGAGCAGTTCGAGACCCAGCGCGTGCAGTTGGAAGCCCAGAACCTGCGACGCCGCGAGGAAGCCGAGCGGCTGGCCGAGCGCATCGGGCAGCTGAGCGTCGTGATCATCCGCCAGGCCAGCGATTCCGGCAGCCTTTACGGTTCCGTGTCCGCGCGGGACATCGCCGACGGCTGCGTGGCGGGCGGGCTGACCATCAACCGCTCCCAGGTGGTGCTGGACCAGCCGATCAAGATGCTCGGGCTGTCCACCGTCCGCGTGGTGCTGCACCCCGAGGTGTCGCTGCCCGTCACCGCCAACGTGGCCCGCAGCCCGGAAGAGGCGGAGAAGCAGGCCCGCGGCGAGCGCATCGGCCAGGGTGCGGACGACGAGGACGCGGCGGCCGACCAGGAGATCGCCGCCCTGTTCGAACCCGGCGCGGAGCCGGGCACCCTGCCAAGCTGACAGGCCGCTTTGACGGCGGCGGGGCGACCCGCCATCGTTGAACAGGCGTTCGGGGCTGGGCGAGGCGGCGTGCAAGCAATTCTCCATGCCATCCTGCGGCGTTTCATCACCAAAGGCCGCCTGGCCGTCCGCTATCCGGATGGTCGGATCGTCACCTACTCGGGCGTTGCCGGGGTGGAGGCGGGCGTCGATATCCGGACCGCCCGCACGTTGCGCCGTCTGGTCAGCGACCCGGCGCTCGCCCTGGGCGAGGCCTACATGGACGGCAGCTTCGCACCGCTCGGCTGCACGATCCATGACGTGCTGGACGTGCTGATGGACAACGTCGCCGGCAGCGGGGTTCATCCGGGCGTGGCGGTGCACGGCTTCGCCCGCCGCCTGCTGCGCCGCTTGGCGCAATACAACCCCGCAGCCCGGGCGCGCCGCAACGTCGCGCACTACGACCTGGACGACCGGCTCTACGCGCTGTTCCTGGACCGGGACTGGCAATACTCCTGCGCCTACTTCCCAACTGGTGCCGAGACGCTGGATGAGGCGCAGGCGGCCAAGAAGCGCCACATCGCGGCCAAGCTGCTGCTCGACCGGCCAGGCCTGCGGGTGCTGGACATCGGCTGCGGCTGGGGCGGCATGGCGCTCACCCTGGCGCGGGACCACGGCGCGCGCGTGCTCGGCATCACTCTGAGCACCGAGCAGCTGGCCCGCGCCCGCAGCCGCGCCGACGAGGCGGGCCTGGGCGATCGGGTGCGCTTCGAGCTGCTCGACTACCGGGACCCGGCGCTGGATGCCCTGGCAGGCGGCCCGTTCGACCGCGTCGTGTCGGTTGGCATGTTCGAGCATGTCGGCGTGAACCATTACGGCACCTTCTTCGCCCGCATCCACGACCTGCTCGCTCCTGACGGCGTGGCGTTGGTGCACGCCATCGGCCGCTTGCGCGGCCCGGCCAGCACCAACCCGTGGCTGGCGCGCTACATCTTCCCCGGCGGCTATTCCCCGGCGCTCTCCGAGCTGTTCCCCGCGGTGGAGCGCAGTGGGCTGGACGCGGCTGACCTCGAAGTGCTGCGGGAGCACTACGCCGAGACGCTGCGGCACTGGCGCCGCCGCTTCGCCGCACGCCGGGCCGATGCGGCCGCGCTCTACGACGAGCGGTTCTGCCGCATGTTCGAGTTCTACCTGGCCGGCAGCGAGCTGGCGTTTCGCCGGCTGGGGCTGATGGTCTGGCAGCTGCAGCTGGCCCGCGGCCCGCGCGCCGTCCCGCTCACCCGCGACTACATCCCGGCCGCCGGGCTCGTCCCACAGCAGGCCCGGGAGGACGCGGACTGACCCGGCGGAACGCTCTCGCACCCTTGTCTAGGCCCCCTCTTGTCTAGGCCTCCTCTTGCCTAAGCCCCCTCTTGTCTAAACGGGGGCCGCTGCGCCACGGTGCAGCCTGATGTCCCCCGCCCGCCGCCGCGCATCCGCCGTCCCGCCAACGCCCGACGTCTCGGCGACGCTGGTCACCGAGCGGCTGCTGCTGCGCCCACCCGTGGCATCCGACGCCGAGCAGCTGCACCGCCTGGTGAACGACTGGAGCGTGGTGCGCATGCTGTCCCGCCTGCCCTTCCCCTATCCGCGGACGCTCACGGATGAGTGGATCGCCTCCACCGCAGCGCAGCGCGCCGGCGGCACGGCCTACCACCTGGCGATCACCGGGCACGAGGACGGGCAGGAGCTGGTGATCGGCTGCGTCGGGTTGCGGCTGGACGTGGCGCCGGGCGTGGGCAACCTCGGCTACTGGGTGGGGCGGCGCTACTGGGGGCATGGCGTGGCGACGGAAGCGGCTGGCCGCATGGCGCGCTGGGCGCTGGCCAACCTGCCGGTGAGCAGGATCGAGGCGCATGTCGCGGAGGACAACCCGGCGTCCTCCGCCGTGCTGCGCCGCATCGGCCTGCACGAGGTGGGGCGCGGGCGCGAGCCGTTCCTGGCCCGCGGCGGCGACCATCCGGTGGTCCGCTTCGCCGCCACCCGGGACGACCTGTTCGGCGCCGTCGAGCCGCCCGCCCCGCTGCCGGAGCCGCAGCCGCAGCCGGGCAAGCCGCTGTTGCTGGTGGCCGCCTGCGCCCTAGTGGACACGGACAGCCGCGTGCTGCTGGCCCGCCGGCCGGAGGGTAAGAAGATGGCCGGGCTGTGGGAGTTTCCCGGCGGCAAGCTCAACCCGGGCGAGACGCCCGAGCAGGCGGTGATCCGCGAGCTGAAGGAAGAGCTGGGCATCGACGTTGCGGAGGCGTGCCTGGCGGCCTTCGCCTTCGCCAGCCACGACTACGGCCGCTTCCACCTGCTGATGCCGCTGTTCGTGTGCCGCCGTTGGAAGGGCACGCCGTCCGGGCTGGAGGGCCAGGCTCTGGCCTGGGTGCGGCCCAGCAAGCTCACGGAGTACGACATGCCGCCCGCGGACAAGCCGCTCATCCCCCTGCTGAGGGACTTGCTATGACCAACCCCACCGCCTGCGTCCTCGTCATCGGCAACGAGGTGCTGTCCGGCCGCACCCAGGACGCCAACATCCAGTTCCTGGCGCAGCGGCTGGGCGCGCTCGGCATCCCGGTGCGCGAGGTGCGGGTGATCCCGGACGTGCCCGAGACCATCATCGGCGCCGTGAACGAGGTGCGCGCCCGGTTCGACCACGTGTTCACCACCGGCGGCATCGGCCCCACCCATGACGACATCACCAGCGAGTGCGTGTCCGCCGCGTTCGGCGTGCCGTGGGAGCCGCACCCGGAAGCCTGGGCGCGGATGGAGCGGCACTACCAGCCCGGCGAGTTCAATGCCGCCCGGCAGCGCATGGCGACGATGCCGCGGGGCGCGTCGCTGATCGACAACGCGATCTCGGTCGCACCGGGGTTCACCATCGGCAACGTGCACGTGATGGCGGGCGTGCCGCGCATCATGCGGTCCATGTTCGACGCGCTGGGGCCCATGCTGGCGGGCGGGCCGCCCATCGTGTCACGCGCGGTGCACGCGATCGGGCTGCTGGAAGGCCGGGTGGCGGACGGGCTGCGCGCGGTGCAGGAGCGGCACCCCGGGCTGGATCTCGGCTCCTACCCATTCTACCGTGGCACGGGAAGCGGCGTGGCGCTGGTGGCCAAGGGTCCGGACGCGGCGGACGCGGAGGCGGCGATCGCCGAGGTGACGGCGCTGATCAGCGGGATGGGGCTGCAGCCGGTGGCGGGCGAGCCACCGGCTTAGCTGCATGCGGGCAGCCCTCGATGGTCGGCCTCCCTTCTCGGCGCTGCAATGTTCCGGCACGCCGGCATGGCAGCATCTTTGGCATCAGTGCCCCTTCGCGGCCCGCTGCTGGGCAAGCAGGGCCTGGTTGTAGGCGTTCTGCTGCGCCACCAAGGCATTGTTGTACTGCTGCTGCTGCTGCACGACCGCGTTATGCTGCTGCTCCTGCTGCACGATAGCGGTATTATGCTGCTGCTGCTGTGCCAGAAGATTGCGATTGTATTGCTGTTGCTGCTGCAAGGTGATTTCGTTTTGCGCCCGCTCGCGCTGTAGGATTTCCTGCTGGCGGCCCTGGTCATCCAGGTTACGCCCGTTGCGGTCATGCTCGCGGTCGCCGTCATGCTCGCGGCTCCCGCCGTCGCCATAACCCGGCTGCCCGCCGCCGTAGCCGAACTGGTCGCCACCATAGTAACCTGGCTGCCCGCCGTCGTAACCCGGCTGTGCTCCATAGTAGCCAGGCTGGCCGCCATAGTAGCCAGGTTGTGCGCCGCCGTATCCGGAGTCGCCGTAGTATGCCTGTGCCTGCGCCAGCCCCGGTGTCGCCATTGCAGCGCCAAAGGCCAGCCCGAGAATAGCCATCGTCGCGATACGCATCGAAACCCCCTGGATATTAGGGCGAGAACATCGCCGCTGGCGCGACGATAGGCGCAAAGAATGACCAAACAGCGGCATCTTGTTACACCGCCGCCGCTAAACGGGCCTCCACGGCCGTCATCAACGCCGCCAGGGCTGCCCGGCCTGACCGGGCGATGCTAGGTGGGTCGGCCTCGCGCAGGGCCGCCGTCGCCGTCTCGTCCGCCTGTAGTAGCACCCGCGCCGGCGCGGGCCGCAGGTCGATCAGCACCAGGTTGAGCGCCGCCCGGCTCACCCGCTGCACCGGAAGCGCAAGCAAGGTCAGCAACTCGCCCTCCAGCGCCAGGTCCGCCCGCGCCCGGCTGCCCGGCGCCAGCACGGCGGAGAACAGCCCGCTCGCGGCCAGCCAGCGGCGCAGCACGTCCTCCACCGCGTCAGCCGGCGGCACCGACCACTGCTCGTAGAAACCGGTGCGGACGCTGCCGTCGGCCTGCAGCGCTTGCAGGCCGCGCGCCTCCAGCCCGGGCGCTGCCCGCAGCGTGCGCACCAGCAGCGCCTTGCCGCCAGGCCGGGGCGGCAGCGTCACGGGGCGGCGCACGTCCAGCGGCCAGTCCCGCCGCTCGACGTAGGGCCGGGTCGGCAAGATGCTGCAAGCCGAGAGCCCGGCGGCGGCGGCGAGCCACGCCCGCCGCCTCATCGGTCCCGGCTGCGC
>CAXTPP010000124.1:0-10134 GCA_964246185.1 uncultured Acetobacteraceae bacterium | reverse complement strand
GAATCAGTGGCTGGTTTCAATCGGAATCGATGGCTGCAATCGTCGGAATGCGCACTTTGAGTATCGACGACTTGAACAGGTCTGACGTAATGGTCGCCTACACCACCGGCACGCCGCAAAGGGCCGGGTGCAGAGTCGGCTTCCTCAAGCCGCCTTCCTCGGCGTGCAAGGCGATCCTGGCTCCATCCCCGACGTGCCGACCAAGCAGATCCTGTCCCACCAGGCAGACGTGACGACGATCGACAAGTTCTTCTTCGACGGTGTGGCGAAGAAGATACCCGGACTCGTCACCGTGCTTAGGGGCGCTGCCTGCCTGGCCAGCTAGCGGCTACTATCATAAAGGCCAGAACAGACGAACTGACCTTCTGGCACGCATAAGGAAATTCCACTTACTCGTCAGAGACATAGCGGAAAACATATGTTTGGCGACGGGAGAAAAGGCCCCGGCGCCGCTTCCGACCATTTCGCCGAACCTGCTCTATTGGGAACAGTCCTACCGTGATCCGAAGCGGGCCTTTGCGGCTTCGGTGACGGGCATGAAGAGGCTGACGATCGTGCCTTCGGGGTCGCGGAACTGGACCGAACGATTGCCCCAGGGAAGCAGCTTGGGCTCGTGCACCAACTCGGCCTCATCCTTCAGGCGAGCAAACACGGCGTCCACGTCCTCGACCATGAACTCCAGGATCGCCGTGCGGTTCGCGCCCGGCTGGGCGCTGCCCTCACGGAAGGCCGCTACGGTCTCGGCGCTGCCGATGGCCAAGGTGGCGGCGGGCGTGACGATCTCGGCGAACTGCGGAGCGAGCCAGTCGGCGGCTTGGCCAGTCACCATCTCATAGAAGGCGACCATCGCCTTCATGTCGGCAGCGATCAGGCGGGTAGAGGCAAGTTTCACGATCAGGTCCCATGCTGGCCGAAGATCGGCTGGTGCGGGACGAGCTTGTGGCACAAGCCTGCTGCCAGCGTCCTGTCAGCAGGAGTCACGAGACCATGCGCCGCGCCGAACGCCTCTTCCAGATCATCCAAATTCTCCGCCGATCGACCCTGCCGGTGACGGGAGCCGCCTTGGCTGCCGAGTTGGAGGTGTCCACGCGCACCGTGTACCGCGATGTCGCGGACCTGATGGCGCAGCGGGTGCCGATCACGGGCGAGGCCGGGCTCGGCTACCTGCTGGCGGCCGAGTACGACATGCCGCCGCTGATGCTGACACCGGCCGAGTTGGAAGCCATCGTCCTGGGCGCGCAGTGGGTCGCCGGGCGCGGCGACCCGTTGCTTTCTCCCGCTGCGCGTGACGTTCTCGCCAAGATCGCTGCCGCCGTGCCCGCCCACCTGAGGCCGTTCATCGCGGAACCGAGCACGTCCACGGAGCCATCCCTCAACGACATGGAGGAGGCGGTGGAGACCGCGAGCCTGCGGGACGCCGTTCGCAAAAGGCTGAAGCTGCGCCTCCAATACTGCGCTGAGAACGGCGAGCGGACCGAGCGTATCGTCTGGCCCGTCGTGCTCGGCTACTCCGACACGAAGCGCGTGCTGATCGCGTGGTGCGAGCTGCGGCAGGGCTTTCGCCATTTCCGCACCGACCGGATGCAGGCTGCCGAACTCCTGAACCAGCCGATCGGCGAACCACGCGGCCCGTTGCTCCGGCGCTGGGAGGCATGGCGGTCGGCAGAACTCGCCAAAACCGAAGGGGGTCCCGAGAAGCATCGGCCACGGGCATGACCTCGTGCAGCTCGGCAATCGATGACAGCGGCCCATGCCCAGCCGCTCCCTTACATAGGTTTTCCGTTCCGTTGCGCCTCAGACCCCATCATGGACCGCATCACTGGGCTTCTATGGCTTACAACACTGAGTTGAAGCCAGGACAGGTGTTCGACAGGATAACCATCTTCCGCTTCGGGGTGCAGAAGTGACCCTCCTGCTGAAGGCAGCTTTGGAAGGTGCTACCAGGAGATGAGCCAATGTATCACTCTCTCAAACGTCCGTTTGATAGAATGTAACCTCTAAATTGACATCAACGAAATCATTGATTACAGTTCGGGTATGCAAGCCAGCAGACATTCCGCCCCAGCCTCGATCACCATTCGCAACCTCGACCCGGCCCTCAAGGAGCGGCTGCGCGTTCGGGCTGCGCAGCATGGCCAGTCAATGGAGGCGGAGGCGCGCCGCATCCTGCAAACCGTGCTCGCGCCGCAGGAAGCGCCGCCTGTGCGCCACCTCTACGACCGGGTTCGCGCCCGCTTTGCACCGCTGGGCGGGGTTGATCTCGAACTGCCCCCGCGCGATCCGGTCCGCGATCCGCCCCGATTCGACTAATGCTGGTGCTCGACACCAACATACTCTCCGAGATCATGCGTCCCGAGCCTGAGCGCAAAGTCGCGGACTGGATCGTGCGCCAGCAATCGGATGAGCTGTTCACGGCTGCCGTGTGCCAGGCAGAAATCCTCTCCGGCCTCGCCGTCATGCCAAGCGGCGGCCGCCGCACCGAGTTGGAGGAGGCCGCGCGCGCCATGTTCACCGACGACTTCGACGGGCGCGTTCTCCCTTTCGACATCGAGGCGGCTTCTGCCTATGCCGAGGTATTCGCGGCGCGCCGGAAGGCCGGGCGGCCGAGCGGGACCATTGATCTGATGCTGGCTGCAATTGCGCGCGTGCGTGAGGCGAGCGTGGTTACCCGCAATGTGGCTGACTTCGAGGGCGTGGGTGTGGCGATCATCAATCCTTGGGATGAATAATCGCTCCCACACTTCGGGTAGCAAAGACCCCCGCATGACCGTGCGGGAGCCCGGGCGGTTTGTCGCCTACCTTCGCGTCAGCACCGATGGCCAGGGCCGATCCGGGCTTGGCCTTGAGGCGCAGCGTCAAGCAGTCGCCGCCTACGTCACCCAGGCCGGCGGCGAGGTGGTGATGGAGTTTCAGGAGGTGGAAAGCGGCAAACGCGCCGATCGGCCGCAGCTTGCCGCCGCGCTTGCTTCCTGCCGCACCCGCCGGGCAGTGCTGGTCATCGCCAAGTTGGACCGGCTGGCGCGCAACGCGCGCTTCCTGCTGTCTGTGGTGGAGGGCAGCGGCGAGGCCGGTGTCGTGTTCTGCGACCTGCCTACGGTGCCGGCCGGGCCGGTCGGCAAATTCCTGGTCACGCAGATGGCGGCCGTTGCCGAGCTGGAAGCCGGGCTGATCAGTCAGCGGACTCGCGCAGCTCTTGCAGTCGCGAAGGCGCGCGGTGTCCGCCTCGGCAACCCCTCCCCTACCCCGGCCACAGCAGAGATGGCGGCAGCGGCACGCCAGGCGCGCAGCTGCCAGGTGGCAGCGCGAGCCACGGACGTGCTGGCAGTGGTGCGCCAGGTGCAGGCTGAAGGCGCGAGCAGCCTTCGCGCGATCGCGGCGGAGCTGCATGCGCACGGCGTGCTCACCCCGGCGGGCAAGCTGAACTGGTCGCCGGCCCAGGTGCAACGGCTGCTAAAAGAGAGAATCGGGGTAGCATCGTCGAATCGCATTGACCCGGTGTGTTCACACACTCAGGATACAATCAGGTTAATGTGAAAGACCATCAAGGTGATAGTAACGGTCGGGAACACCAGGGGAGGCGTAGGTAAGACGACCCTCGCGGTGCAGATCGCCCTTGCTCGCGCGCTAGCCGGCCGTGACGTCTGGCTCATTGATGGTGATCGGCAGGGCACGTCTCAAACCGCCGTTGCCATTCGAGCCGAAGCGGACCGGAACCCCGGTATGGCTTGTTCGCAGTATCCTGATGGCCCCGTCCTCCGCGCTCAGGTCCAGCAGCAAGGGCGTAAGTTCGACGACATAATCATAGATGCCGGAGGCCGGGATTTGACAGCCCTTCGGGCGGCGTTGGTCCTCTCTGACGTTATGCTGGTTCCGTTTCAGCCCCGCTCGGTTGACGTATGGGCGCTTGCGGATATCGCCTCTCTTGTCGAGGAAGCGAGATCTCTTCGGGATGGCTTGGAGGCTTATGCGATCCTGAATTGTACCGATTCGGGGACCGCCTCCGCCGACAACGCAGACGCGGCGGCTGCCCTCGCTGATCATCCTCAACTCACGCACTTGGACGCTCCGATCCGACGAAGGAAAGCCTTCGCCAACGCCGTTGGATAGGGCTTGTCCGTCGAGGAGTACTACCCTCGGGACAGCAGAGCTTGCGATGAGTTGGCGACCCCCATGAAGATGGTTTTTACAAAGTGAATCACCATTCAAACCGCATCAGGATGATATGAAAATGGCGATCACCAGAGCAGTGAAACCAAGACGACCGAAAGCTTCATATCCGGCGCGCCGGATGCGAAACCGGTAGGGGTGCGCAAAGGCACGAAGCAGCAGATCACGTTGACCATTGCCCCCGACTTGTTGGCGAAGGTCGATGAAATGGCCGAGAAGATGGGCCAGAGTCGGGCGGCGTTGATCAATCTTGCCATCTACCGTGTCGTAGAGGGCGGCGTGTGACCGAGGCTGCGGACCGGAGCGGCGCTATCGTTCCTCGCCGTCGCAGTGTCGATCGGCTTCTTGAGGACGCGCAGGCCATCGAGGCCGAAAGCGCCAGAGAAGCAGATGCCCTTGGCTTTATGGCCCGCGTGCTGGTGCAAGCCACGCTTCCGCACAGCGCCCAGGAGGGGAATGAATTCACCCGCTCCAATGGGCATCTTACCGTCAGCATCCTGGCCCCCTCAGAAATCGGACTTCCGTATGGGAGCTATCCCCGGCTGCTACTCACCTGGCTGACCACGGAGGCTGTGCGTACCAAGTCGCGGGAGCTGGTGCTTGGCCCCTCGCTGTCCGCCTTTATGGCGGAGTTGGGGTTGCTTGCGACTGGCGGCCGATGGGGAACCGTGCCCCGGCTCAAAGATCAAATGCTCCGGCTGTTCAGCTCGATGATTTCCGCCACTATTGAGCTGGGCGTCGCAGAAGGCCCAAAGGGCCGGCGGGGGCGCAACGTCGTGGTGGCTGACGATTACACCCTGTGGTGGGACCCGCAGCGTCCGTCTCAGGCGGCCCTATGGCAATCCACCGTGAAGCTGTCGGAGCCGTTTTTTCAGCAGGTGGTGGACCGGCCCGTTCCGATCGACATGCGGGCGGTCAAAACCCTGAAGAAGTCCCCCTTAGCGTTGGACCTCTATTCATGGGCGACGTACCGGGTGAGCTATTTGGCCCGACCGACCGATATTCCTTGGGGTGCCCTGATGCTCCAATTCGGTGCGGGCTACCCGGACACAGCGCAGGGGCGGCGCGACTTTCGGAAGCACTTCTTGGCCGCGCTTCGCAAGGTGGTTGCGGTGTACCCGGCCTTGCGCGCGCAGGACGGAGAACGTGGACTGCTGTTGCGTCCTTCACCGCCTCACAGCGCCAACTGGCGCAGCCCTGCCCGTTGCGCCTCGTCCAGCCGCGGCTTGGAGCCAGGCCGCGCGCGGTCGTGCAGGCCCGCCAAACCCTCGGCGTTGTAGCGCACCACCGCGTCGCGCAACGCTTGACGCTCCATGCCGGCCAGCCTTGCCGCTTCTGCCCGCGTCAAACCATCCAGCGCGCCCGCAATCGCCTGCATCCGGGCCGCCGCCGCACGGTCCGGCTCGCGCCGGGCCAGCCGGCGAAGCTCCGCCGCAGGCACATCGCCGCAAACCACCAATCGCTTACCATTCATGACGCCCACCCACACCAGGTCAGGCCACATCCGAAGCAGACCGCCCCGAGCCAACCCAAATCACATCCGAGCCAACCCAAATCACATCCGAGCCAACCCCAAAGCGGGTCGGTATGACATTGTTGTTTGTGAACAAGTGCTCGAACACATCTTGGATCTTGACTTGGTAATTTCGACACTGTTGAGAATAACCAAGCCGGGAGGGCGGTTGATCGTCGGCGTACCCGTCTTCATGCCGCCGTTGCACCTGACTCGCTGTTATGCGGTCCCCTACATGGATCGCTTGCTTGGCCGCAGATCGCGTGGCCGTGTGCAGGCGTTCACGTTGTGGTCGTTTCTCCGCGTGTTTGCAGCTGATCCACAGTGGCAGGTCGATGAGATCAGAGGCTTCCGGATCATTTCGGGTGGTTTCCTCCGCCCGTTGGAGGATCACCGGTGGTATTGGCGGCTCAACCGGCAGCTTGGCCGTTGGGTCCCTTGGGCCTGCATCGAAGTTCAGGCGGTGCTGGCCAGATGCGATGCTGCCACTGGGTCATCCAAACCGGACCAGGCAAGCCTGAAGGCGCAAGCGCCCGTCATAAGACAAGCATCATCCGACCGAACAGGATCACACGTCGGATAAAGATGTCCGCAAAAAACAGCGGCTAGAGTATTTTGCATGCGCCCATCAGCACGCAAAAGGCTTTAGCCAAGTTGGCTTATCATCGCAGTTGTCTCGCGCTGGCCGCATCAGGCCGGGGCGATAAGGCCAGACCCCAGCCCAGCAGGAGGAAGGTCCAGCCGGCATTGGGAACGGTAAAGAATGCGCTGGTCGATGCTAACGGCCAGAGGCCGATCAGCGCGGCGGCAAAGAGGCCGGCACGCTCGACGGATGGCCGGGCCAGCAAACCACGGCCGAGGGCCGCAAGCCATGCAAGCACGGTGGCGCAGAACAGCGCGAGGCCGGGAAAACCGCCGGAAGTTGCGGCCTCAAAATAATGGTTGTGCGGATGGATGTTGCAGCCGTCAGGACTTGCCGCGACCTGGTCCGGGATGCCAAGCCACGGCAGGCTGTGCTGGTATTGTTGAGCGTCGCAGACTGCGCGATAGCCGTCGAAACCGAAGCCGAGCCAAGGGTGCGCGAGCGTGATGACCGTCGCCCGGATATAGATCAACCCGTAAGGGCTTTGGCCGAAATGACCCATCTGATGGGTGAACTTGACGACCAGCTTATTGAAGGTTGGCGGCGAGATCAGCGGTGTCGCAGCGATGAAAGCAATGCTGAGGGCGATGATTGCAAGCACGATCGGCCGGATCGGGCGAAGCAGGACGCCGCAGGTCACAAGCCCGAGGATAGTGAGAAGGGCGGGCATGCGTTGGCCGATGAGGATGACCGTCGCGACGCCGGTGAGGGCGAGCAGTGCTGCGCCGATCCTGGCGGCCGGCACGGGGCGTCCGAGCAGGGCCATGACCGGCGGAAGCAAGGCGGGAAACAGGATAAGAACCAGCATCGGGCCGGCTTTCGGGCCGAGGAAAGGCCCGGTCAGGGCGCCGTCGCCAAAGCGCGGCCAGCCGAAGATGTTGGTGCCAAGAAAGAATTGCTGCCAGCACTCGATGGCGATCCAAGACGCGGCGAGGGCGACGGCAGCGCCCAAGGCGCGTCGGACGGCATCCCTGCGCAGCAGCCACTCCGACAGGGCGGCAGCAAAGATGAAGAAGCGGCCCATGAGAAGGGATTGGATCACCGCGTGCGAACCTCCGGTTTGGAAGTTCATGGAGGACGCAAGAACCGTCCAGGCCCACCACGCGGCGCTGGCGGCCACGACCGGGGTGAGCAGCAAGGACAGCCGGGACCGTACAAGGTGGCCAAGGAAGAGGACATCCGTCGCGGCAATCAGGGCCTCTGCGCCAGTGCGGGTGGTGAGCAGGGCCAGCGGCAAGGCGAGGACGGCGGCCACCGCAGCGCGATCGATCAATGGTGTGGGCATGCCCGAGCTAATACGGGCAGTTCGGAAGACGCCGCAAATCGGCGCGCAAGGCCCGTTTGCGCACGTACTCACGGTGGCGGGCACAGGACTGCGTCGCGGGCCGGGTCCGCTGCGCCGGCTTAGGTCAACTTCTGTCCCGGTCCCGCGGCAGGCCTGGCTGGGCAGCCCATGCGTCCAGCCAAGCTGGCACCGCAGCCGCGGGCAGCGGGCGGGCGACCAGGAAGCCTTGCACCTGATCGACCCCTAGCCCGGCCATGCGGGTCCACGCCGCAGCATTCTCGACACCCTCGGCGATCACGGTGAGGCCGTGGCGTTTGGCGCCCATGACCGTGTGCCGCACATAGCGATAGACTGGCTTCTCGGCGTCCGAGCGCAGCACCACCGCCTTATCCAGCTTCACGGCGCTGAACGGCAGGGTGAACAGCTCCTGCTGGTTGGCCATGTCCGGCCCCAAATCGTCGATCGCGACGCCGTAGCCGGCCTGCCGCCACCGCACGACGGCCGCGTGCAGCGCGGCCAGGTCGTTCGCCGGGCGGCTTTCCGTCAGCTCGATCAGCAGGCTCGCTGCCGGGATGCCGGCCGGGCCGCGCAGGGCGTCGAACCGGGCGGGCGCGTCTGCCAGCAGCAGCACGTCCAGCGGCAGGTTGATGCTGAGGAACAGGCCGTGGTGGGCAAGCAGCGCCGGGCCGATCAGCTGCATGGCGCGCTGGGCGACCGCTTCCGTCAGCCGCAGGGAGAGGCCGGCGCGCTCGATCTGCGGCACGAACAGATCCGGCCGGATGCTGCCGCGGTCGGGGTGCTGCAGGCGGACCAGCGTCTCCAGGCCGACGGCGCGGCGGTCCCGGACGCGGACGACCGGCTGGAAGCGGCAATCCACGTCGGCGGCGCTGAAGCTGACCGCGATGTCGGAGGTGGACAGCAGCGGCAAGCTGGGCCGGTGCTGCGCCTCCCGGAAGACGTGCGGCAGCTCGACCGGGGTCTTGGCATGCGGCACGCCGGCCTTCGCCAGCCCGACCGCATCGCCGAGCAGGACCAGCTCGACCTGGGACCCGGTTTCGCCCGAGGTCAAGCCGAGCAAATCCGGCGCATGCGGCCCGGCGGCGCTCGGTTCCAGCAACAAATGAGAGAACTCGTGCCGCGGCTCGACCAGGCGCTGCAACGCATCCTGGGCCGAGCTGGCGCGGTCCAGGCCGCCGCCATGGGCCGCCAGCTCCTGCTGCGCTGCAGCAAGCCAGCTCGGGTCATCGGATAGCAGCAGCAAGCGGCGCTCAGACCCGGCCATGCATCCCACGCGATCCGCCGCTAAAATGTTTCGCTGGCGGCACGGCACAGTTCACCAGCCGCCCCCTCATCGTCAAGCAGGGCCGTCAAGCGGGGCGGCTCACCCGGCGGTCTTGGCCGCGCGGTTGCCGGGGGTGGAGGGCCGGACGTCCCGCCGCAGGCGGTTCTGCCCGAGGAACAGCAGGATCGGGGCGGCGATGAAGATGGACGAGGACGTGCCGACCACGATGCCGAACAGCATGACCGCGGCGAAGCCGGACAGCGACGCGCCGCCGAACAGCGCCAGCGGCAGGCTGGCGAGGAACACCGTCATCGAGGTGCCGAGCGTGCGGTTCAGCGTCTCGTTGATCGAGAAGTCGATCAGCTCGCGCAGCGACAGGGACTTGTACTTGCGCAGGTTCTCCCGCACCCGGTCGTACACCACCACCTTGTCGTTGGTGGAGTAGCCGATCACGGTCAGGATGGCGGCCACCATCACCAGGTCGAACTCGATGCGGGTGATGGCGAGGAAGCCCACCACCTTGGTCACGTCCAGGATCAGCGTCACCACCGCGCCGACCGCGAACTCCCACTCGAAGCGGAACCAGATGTAGGCGAGGATCATCAGCAGGCTGATGCCCAGCGCCAGCAGCCCGTTGCGGAACAGCTCGTTGGACACCGACGCCCCCACCGCCTCCGTGCTGCGGATTGTGGTCCCGGGCTGCGCCTCCTCCAGCGCGGCACGCACGTGGCTGACGGCCTGCTCCGTGCCCGCCTCGGTCGGCTGCCGGTCCAGCCGGATCAGCACGTCCTGCGCATCGCCGAAGCGCTGCAGCCCGGCGGCCGGCACGCCATGCGCGGTCAGCGCCGTGCGGATGCGGCCGAAGTCCGCCGGGTCCGGGGTGCGGACCTCCATGACGATGCCGCCCTTGAAGTCGATGCCGAGGTTGAGCCCCGGATAGAACGCCAGCCCGAGCGAGAGCAGCGACAACACGGCGGAGGTGCCGATGCCGATGAAGCGGCCCCGCATGAAGCGGATGCGGGTGCCGTCCGGGACCAGGCGGAACAAGGGGCGGAGGAACATCGGCGGGTCCTAGGCTGAGGGAGGCAGGGCGCTGCCCTGCACCCGGAAGGGGACGGTCGTCCCCTTCACCCCTTGGATTGGGGTGTCAAGGGGACGTTGGTCATGGGTTAGTTTGGGTGTTTGCAAATGGTGATGGGGTGGACGCCCCCCGACGGCATCTACGTGCCAAGGTGGAAGTGTTG
>CAXTPP010000123.1:0-10529 GCA_964246185.1 uncultured Acetobacteraceae bacterium | reverse complement strand
TTCCAGCTGGCCGCGCAGCCAGGTGCATTCCGTGCGGCTCTTGGCTTCCAGCTCCTTCGCCTCGGCAGCCAGCCCGCGCAGCCAGCCGTTCTCCGTCCGGCTGCTGGCCTCGGCCTGCTTCGCCTCGTCGATCAGCCCGCGCAGCCAGACCGACTCCTCGGCCATCAGCCCGACATCCGACCGCGCCCGCCCGGCCGCGACCACCGCGTCGCGCAGCCGGCGGCGGCTGCCCTCCACCCGCGCCTCCGCGGTGGCCAGCGCCGCCTCCATGGCGGCCAGCCGGGACGCGCCTTGCCAGTCGGCAGCCCGCAGGAAGCCGTCGGTGGCGTTGGCGGGGGCGCTTAAGTGGGCCAGCACCGCATCCTGGCCGGCGGCGGCGTGGAAATCGCTGATGCCGTCGAACAGCGCGAGGCGGTAGCCGGCCTCCGCCAGCAGGCCGCGCGCCTCGCCGGCCCGGACCACCACCACCCAGGGCTGCAACGCCGCCAGGTCCAGCGCCCGCAGCACCTGCTCCGCGCCGGGCGTGCCGACCCGCAGGAAATGCAGCGGTTGCGCCATGGTTATGGTCAGGTCCGGGGCGGCGGCCAGCACCGTGTCGCGCGGGCGCAGCGTGGCCAGGGTCGCGGCATCCGCCGCCGGGCGCACCGACAGGCCGGTCCAGCCCCGGTCGTAGAAGGCGCGGGTGACGGAAGCCTCGTCCGCAGGCTCCTCGCCCCAATCCAGGTAGCGCCCAGAGTAGCACCCGGGCGCGACGCCGTGCAGCGCCCGCCACAGCGGCACGTCCTCGCAGTTCGGGGCGAACGAGATGAAGGTCATGACGGGCCTGCTGCCTACCGCGCCCCCGCGGTGCCGCGCAATGGCCGGCGCTCGACAGCCTGGCGCCCGGCGGGAT
This sequence comes from uncultured Acetobacteraceae bacterium, assembly GCA_964246185.1. Taxonomy (GTDB): domain Bacteria; phylum Pseudomonadota; class Alphaproteobacteria; order Acetobacterales; family Acetobacteraceae; genus LMUY01. Next base: position 9,637 of record CAXTPP010000123.1, on the reverse strand, counting down.
AGCACCGCGTCATGCCCCCCGAGCACCCCTGGCCGGTCTTGTTCGAACCGACTGCCACGGCGGCCGACATCCTGGCCTGCTTCCGGCTGATCCTGGGGCGCAACCCCAACCCCGAGGAGTGGGCCGGGCACAGCGCCAACGCCGGGCAGCCCCTGGACGCGGTGGTCGCCAACTACGTCGGCAGCGCGGAGTTCAGCCGGCGCGGGCTGCTGCGGCGGCAGGACGGCGAGGTGCGGCTGGTGGAGCTGCCGGGCTACCGCATCTACGCCCCCGTGGCGGACGAGGCGGTGGGGCGGCACGCGGCAGCCGGCCAGTACGACCTGCACGTCGCCGCCGTGCTGCGCCGGGTGCTGCGCCCGGGCATGGGCATGATCGACCTGGGCGCCAACATCGGCGTGTTCGCGCTGCAGGCGGCCGCCCTGGTCGGGCCGGCGGGCGCCGTGCTGGCGGTGGAGCCCAACCCGGCCAACGCCCGCCTGCTGGAGGCGAGCCGGCTGGCCAACGGCTTCACCCAGATGGCGGTGTGCCAGGTGGCCGCCGCCCGCAGCCTCGGCGTGCTGGCGCTGCACAGCTTCGACAGCAACGGCACCGTGACCGGCTGCGGCGAGGCCGGGCTGCTCACGGCGCAGACCGTGGCGGGCGTGCCGGTGGACCAGCTCGTGGCTCCAGGCCAGCGCATCGACCTGGTGAAGATCGACGTGGAAGGCGCCGAGCACCTGGCGCTGCTGGGTGCGGCGGACATGCTGCGCCGCTGCCGCCCCATTGTTATCAGCGAGTTCAGCCCGGGCCAGCTGCAAGCGGTGTCCGGCATCGACGGGCCGGGCTACCTGCACTGGCTGCAGGCCATGGGCTACCGGCTCGCGGTGCTGCGGCTGGACGGCGGCTTCACGCCGGGCGAGTCGGCGGCGGCGGTGATGGCGGCCTACGAGGCGGCGCAGCGGGACCACATCGACATCGTGGCGGTGCCTTGAGAAGACGCTATGGGCCTGCTTGCTCTTTCAGGAGCAGGCGGCAGGGGCAGGCGGGTGGCGGCTTGATTTGAAGTCCGGCTGGGCCTGGCCGTCTACCCTTGACCTAAAGCAGCTCCTCGCCGTCTAGCCACCCACGGTCCGCTTGCCTAGCTTCCCACGCATGTCCCGCTCCCCTGCTGCCGACCTGGCCCCGCTCATCAAGCTCCTGCAAGCGGGCGTCTCACCCGACCGCGCTGCCACCGAACTCTCTCGCGTCCTGGCGATCTGGACGGCCGACCTCAAGGACGACGGCGAGCATCTGCAGGAGCGGCTATCCGGCTTGGCCGAGCAGATGACGGCGGGGATCGAGGAGATGCACGAGGGCATCGCCGAGGCGAGCGACAAAGGCAAGCCCACGCTGCGGCGGATACTGGCGACGCACGAGGCGGTGCTGGACGGGGTGCGGAAGGCGCAGGGGGCGGGGTAGGCATCCCACCGTCTCACGCCAGGGAGGCTGCCGCAGCGTACGATCCTGCTTTGCCATTCGGGATCCGATAGCGTTGCTCCCTAAGCGGTCATTCTGACAAGCCGAGCGATTCCCGTTTTTCCGTGCAGAGCAGGCCGTTTTGAGAAAAGCGTTCCGGGAACAGGTTTTGAGAAAATGGCCCGGCTCGGGCGCCATGACACCCGAACTGCGGTGGGTTTCCCCGCTGGGCCTTCCTTTGCGGGAAGGCGTGGCGGGCGCATCGGTCGCTCCGGCCACGCACAAGCAGTCCGTTAAAGGGAATAGCCGGGCCGTTCGATATCGGCCACGATCCCAACCTGCTCGGGGGTCCAGCCAAGCGTCTTCCTTGTCCACTCGTTTGAGGCAGGGCCATTGTTGGCGACCCACGTCGCCAGCGGCCCGAAATGCGCTTCAGCTTCCTCTGGCGTCAGCGACTTGGCAGGCAAGCCGAGCTGACGACCGATCGCCTCCGCAATCTCCCGGTACGGCACGCCTATCTCGGCAACAGCGTGGTAGGCCTCGCCCAGCGCGCCCCGTTCGAGCGCGAGGCGATAGACCCGCGCCGCATCTTGACGGTGGACCGATGGCCAGAGATTTGCGCCATCCCCGACATAGGCGGATACGCCCTTCTCGCGCGCCACGGCGGCGAGCATTGGCACGAAGCCGTGCGTCTCGCCCTTGCCATGCACGGAGCGCGGGTTGCGCACGACGCTCGCATGCAGGCCACGTTCCGCCAGTTCGAAAGCCGCCTGCTCCGAAGCACGCGGGAACGCGGGCATGACGTCTGGCCTGTCCGCTTCCGTCACCGTCTCGCCCGTCAGGCTCAGGAAGCCGCTGGTGACGATGATCGGCCGCGCCGAGCCGGCGAAAACCTCGCTAAAGGTCTCGATCGCGATCCGGTCCTCGGCGGCCAGTTCGCCGATGCGCGAGATATCGAGACCGAAGGCCGTATGGATGATGCCGTCCGCATTCGCTGCGCCTTGGCGAAGAACGTCCAGGTCGCGCAGTGCGCCGACCAGCGGCGTTCCGCCGGCAGAGGCGAGCGCCATCCCCTTGTCCTCCGAGCGCACCAGCCCCACCACGGAATGACCGGCCGCCAGCAGATCGCGAGCTACCACCGAACCGATCCAGCCACTCGCGCCTGTCAGGAATACCCGCATTGCAACCACCTTGCCGTCACCTTGCCGTCACCTTGCCGTTCTGGGCGGAATTGGATACGACCGCCGTCAGTTGCTGACATAGCGATGGTGTCAGTTACTGACAAGGTCGGAGCAATGGCGAACCAAGAAGGCGATGCGCGGTTGCGCCTGCAACAGGCAGCGGTAGAGCTGTTCCGGGAGAGGGGCTACGATCGGACCACAGCCGCCGAAATCGCGGCGCGCGCAGGCGTGACGGAACGAACCTTCTTCCGCCACTTTTCGGACAAGCGAGAAGTGTTGTTCGACGGGCAAGCCGTGCTCGTGGCCGCACTGACAGCCTCGATCGCGGATGCGCCGTCCGAGCTCAGACCGCTCGCCACGTTGTTCCGTGCATTCCGATCGGTGCGGCGGCTTCTTGAAGAGAACCGGCCGTTCTCCGAGCCACGGCAGGAGGTCATTTCAGCGACCCCTGCGCTTCAAGAGCGCGAACTGGCGAAGATGGCGGCGCTTTCCGACGCGCTCGCCATCGCGTTGAAGGCGCGGAACGTCCCCGAGATTCAAGCTGTCTTGGCAGCGCGCACTGGCATGGCCGCCTTTGCCCATGCCACCATCTCGTGGCTTGAGCAGGTGGGGCCGGGGCTGGCTGAACGTCTCGATCTGGCTGAGCGGGAGTTGAAGGCGCTGCTGTAGAACTGCGCCGGCTTTCCCATTTCTCGATCCTTTTCGAGAAAGCTGACACCGTCTGACAACGGCAGCTACGGCAAGCTACCGCCCCGAAACCGGCCTGTCCGTTCTCCACCCCCTAACGGACCACGGCCTCGGCGATGCGGCTTCAACTGGTCCTCCAACAATGGCTGATCAGGCCCGGAGTTCAGGCTGACACCAACGGCGTCGGGTTTTGACCTGTGTAAGAGAACCCTCTCCCGCTTGCGGGAGAGAAAGAAGGTCAGGGCGGTCATTGTCTGGCGCCGCTGGTATGAGACACTGCCGGCTGGCACACAGGGCCACGACAGCCTCTAGCCGCGCGCGCTCACCCGGCGGCGGGCAGGACGCATCGGCGCACCCTTGGCCGGGTTGATGGCGAGGTCCGCGCCGTACTTGGCATCCAGCCGCGCGAGGTCCTGCACCTCCTCGGCGAGCCGGCGCTGGAACTCGGCGGTGTAGATCGTGGCCAGGGCTGCGACCGGAGTGAGGGCCGGGGCAGCCGCGCCGCCGTACGCCGCCGCCAGCGGCCAGGCCGCCATGACCCGGCGGCGGTAGCCGGCGGCAATCTCCGGCGTGTGCGAGTGGTAGGCCGCCACCGCGTCCGGCCAATCCCCCGCCGCGCGGAACAGGTCGAGCAGGAAGCGCCTGGCGTAGAGGGCGTTGGCGCCGGGGTCGAACGCCTCGTCCAGCGAGGCGAACGCCGCCGGGTGGTGCAGCAGGTTGATCTGCATGCAGCCGACGTCGATGGATTGCACGCCCGACGCCTGCAACGCCTGCACCGCCGCGACCGCGTCGGCCTTGGACGCGAAGAACTGCCCGACGCCGCCCACGTCGATCGTCCAGGGCCACGCGACCACCCGCCCGTTGATCAGGCGCCCGCTCTCGGTGACGCCGACCGCGCCCAGCAGCTTCGGCGGCAGGCCGCGTTCCGCCGCCACGATGGCCGCCCCGCACGCCGCGTCGTCGCCGGCCGGGCGAGGCAGCGGCCCCGCGCCGCCCAGCCATGACGCGGCCAGCACGCAAGCCAGGAGGGGGCCGAGCTTCATGCAGCCCGGCTCGAAGGCAGGTTGGAAAGAACGGCCATGCGCCGCCACTAGCAGGCGCCGGGCTTAAAAGTTCGTGCAGCCCGCTTCAGCCACGTCGAAAGCCCGCCTTTATGGCTTGGTCGGCGTCACTTCAGAATGATGCCGCCCGCTGTCAGGCAGGCCGGTCGGTTCGGCATCGTGGATCCCGGGCGGGATGCCATGCTCGGCGCCGTTGTCGGCGTTGGAGGGAGTGCCCGGCTCGGATGGCGGGGCGGCAGGCTGCTTGGGCTTGTTTTCCATGGGCTGACAACGACGCCGCTGACCCTACGGTTCTCATGCCAATGCCGTCATCACCGCGTCGCACACCTGGCCGGCCTGCGCCTCGCCGAGGTCGGGATGGATCGGCAGCGCCAGGATGCGGGTCGCCAGGTCCTCCGACACCGGCAGCGCCGCGCCGTCGTGGCTTGCGGCATAGGCCGGCTGGTGGTGCAGGGCGCGCGGATAGTAGATGGCGGTCGGCACGCCCGCGTCCCGCAACGCCGCCTGCAAGCGGTCGCGCGCCCCGCCGTCCGGCAGCAGCACGGCATAGACGGCCCAGGCGCTGCTCGACCCGGCCACCCGCGCCGGCGTGGCGACCAGGTTGCCGAGCCGCTGGTCGTACAGCCGCGCCACCCGCTCGCGCGCCGCAAGCTCGGCGTCGAACACGTCCAGCTTGGCCAGCAGCACCGCCGCCTGCAGCGTGTCCAGCCGGCCGTTCATGCCGGTGCGCAGCACCTCGTAGCGCGTCGTGCCCTCGCCGTGGCTGCGCAGCGAGCGGTACAGCGCCGCCCGTTCGGCCGAGTCGGTCAGCAGCGCGCCGCCGTCGCCGTAGCCGCCGAGCGGCTTGGAGGGGAAGAAGCTGATCGCCGTCGCGTCCGCCTGCCGCCCGAGCTTGGCGCCGGCCAGGCTGGCGCCGAAGCTCTGGGCGCAGTCGTCGAGCGTGAACAGGCCCTCGGCCGCGGCGACGGCGCGCAGGGCGGGCCAGTCGGCGGGCTGGCCGAACAGGTCCACCCCCACCACCGCGCGCGGGCGCAGTCGGCCGGCGGCGCGCACGGCGGCGATGCGGGCGGCGAGGTGCGCCGGGTCGATCTGGAAGGTTGCCGGGTCCACGTCCACGAAGACGGGGACGGCGCCCAGCACGAGCGGCACCTCCGCGGTGGCGGTGTAGGTGAAGGCGGGCAGGAACACGGCGTCGCCGGGGCCGATCCCCTCCGCCATCATGGCGATCTGCAGCGCGTCGGTGCCGGAGCTGACGCTGACGCAGTGCGCCGCGCCGCAGTAATTGGCCAGGCGCTCCTCCAGCTCGCGCACCTCCGGCCCGAGGATGAACTGGCAATGGCCGAGCACCGCCTCCAGCCGGCGGCGCAGCTGCGGTTCGATGCGGGCCTGCTGCGCCTTGAGGTCGAGGAAGGGGATCAAGCACGGCTCCTGGCGGGTTCGGCGGTGGCGGGGGCTGCAGCGTCGTGCTCGAACTCGGGCACGAAGCGGCCGAGCAGCAGCAGCGCCGCGTCCACCCGCCCGGCATGGCAGGCGGCGGAGATGTCGGCGATCACGCGGCGGACGGCGTTGGCGTCGGCGGTGCGCGGGGTCGCCATCAGCAGGCCCGGATGGCCGGTGGCGGCGGGCGGCTCCTCGCCGTGGAACAGCTCCTCGAACAGCTTCTCGCCGGGGCGCAGGCCGGTGAAATGGATCGGCACGTCGAGGTCCGGGCGGAGGCCGGCGAGGCGGATCATCTGCCGCGCCAGGTCCACGATCCGCACCGGCTTGCCCATGTCGAGGACAAAGATGCCGCCATCCGGAACCGCCCCGGCCAGCCCGGCGACGGTGGCTTGCAGCACCAGGCTCACCGCCTCGCGCACCGTCATGAAGTATCGCTGCATGTCCGGGTGGGTCACGGTCAGCGGGCCGCCGCGGGCCAACTGGCGGCGGAACAGCGGCACCACGCTGCCGGTGGAGCCGAGCACGTTGCCGAACCGCACGGTCACGCAGCGCATTCCCCCAGCTTCGCCCTGGGCTTCGCGGGCCTGGCCGTCCAGGGCTTGGCAGTACATCTCGGCCAGTCGCTTGCTGGCGCCCATCACGCTGCTGGGGTTCACAGCCTTGTCGGTCGAGATCAGCACCATGGCCGCAGCGCCCGCCGCCGCCGCGGCGTCCGCCACCGCGCGGGTGCCGCCGGCGTTGGTGAGCAATCCCTCGCCCGGGTTCGCTTCCACCATCGGCACGTGCTTCAGCGCGGCGGCGTGGAACACCAGCTCCGGCCGGGCGGCGGCGAACACGGCGCGGATGCGCGGCTCGTCGCGGATGTCGGCGATCACGGCGGTGCGGGCCAGCGCCGGGTGACTCTCGCCCAGCTCCAGGTCGATCTGCCACAGCGCGAACTCGCCGCTGTCCAGCAGGGTCAGCTCCGCCGGGTCCAGCCCTGCCACCTGGCGCGCCAGCTCGGAGCCGATGGTGCCGCCCGCTCCCGTCACCAGCACCCGGCGGCCGCGCACCAGCCGCGCCATGCCGTCGCGGTCCAGGCGCACCTGCGGGCGGTTCAGCAAATCCTCCAGCGCCACCGGCTGCAGCGCGATGCCGCCCGCCTCGCGCAGCTCCGTGGGCCGCGGCGCCTGGCGGACGGCGATGCCCTGGCGCTGCGCCTCCTCCAGCAGGTAGGCCATGCGGGAGCCGGCCAGCTGCGGCTCCGTCACCACCAGCACGTCCGGTAGCCGGCCCTGCCCTGAAAGCCGCTCCAGCACCCGGCGCAGCTCGGACAGGCCGCCGAGGATCGGCCGGCCGCCCATGCGCCGCCCGGTCTGGTTGCGGCCCAGCGCGAGCAGCCCGGTCACCCGCAGCCCCGGGCGCCGCTCCCCGGCGAGCGCGCGCAAGAAGCTGGCCGCCCCTTCCCCCGCACCCACCAGCAGCACCGCCTGCACCGCCTTGCCGGAGCGGCCCACCACGCGCGACAGGCGGTAGAACAGCCGCGGCACGCCGAGGAACACCACCAGCGTCATGGCGTGGACGATCGGGAAGGTCGGCGTGGGCAGCGGGAAGCCGGTGGCCAGCAGCAGCAGCGCGAACAGCCCGGCGCTCAGTACGCTGCCGCCGGCCACGCCGACCAAGTCCTCGATGCCGGCGAACCGCCAGTACTGCTGGGACAGGCGGAACGGCAGGCCGCCCATCAGCAGCGCGATGGCGCCGCCGGCGAGGAACCACAGCGGATGCAGCAGCCCGCCCCCCGGGTCCGCGACCCAGCGGGCCACCACGGCGGCGGCGGCGGCCAGCGCGCCATCCAGGGCCACGTTGGTCAGGAGGCGGAGAGCGGAGCGTTGCGAGGCCATGCCGCCGCCCCTATAGCGCACGCGACGCGCCGGGTCAGTCCCCCCGGGGTCCGGAGCGCCCGTGACGGCTGCCGCCTTCGCCACCCACCTGGGTTTCCTGGCCTGCCTGGCCCTGCTGTCGGCGGCAGCGGTGCGGGGCATGGTCCGGGTCGGCGCGCTCGACGTGCCCGGCGCGCGCAGCAGCCACACCCGGCCCACGCCCAAGGGCGGCGGCGTCGGCATCGTGCTCGCCTTCCTGGTGGGGGCGGCCGTGCTGTATCGTTACGCCGCGTTCAGCCGCATCGCCGACCCGTATTTCCGCGCCGTGATCCTCGCCGCCGCCGGCATCGCGCTGGTGGGCTACCTGGACGACCTGTTCACCTGGCGCGCGTCGATCAAGCTGCTGGCGCAGGTGGGCGCGGCGCTGCTGGCGGTGGGCGGCGGGCTGAGCCTGAGCTTCCTGCGGCTGCCCTGGCTGGGCACGGTGGAGCTGGGCTGGCTCGGCCCCGTCGTGACGGTCGCCTGGATCGTGGCGGCGACCAACGCGATGAACTTCATCGACGGGCTGAACGGCCTCGCCTCCGGGGTCGCCGCGATCGCCTGCCTGGCGCTGGCCGCCATCGGCGCGTGGCTCGGCGCGTGGTTCCTGTACTTCACGGCGCTGATCCTGCTGGCCGGCCTGCTCGGCTTCCTGCCGTTCAACTTCCCCCATGCCCGCATCTTCATGAGCGACGTGGGCAGCCAGTTCTGCGGCTTCCTGCTGGCCGTGCTGGCGGTGGCGGCCGGGCGGTTCGCCACGGTGGACCTGTCGGTGGCGCTGGTGCCGATGCTGCTGGCGGGCGTGCTGTTCGACGTGGCGTTCACCCTGGTGCGCCGGTTCCTGGCCGGCGAGAAGCTGGCGCAGGCGCACCGCGGCCACCTGTACCAGCTCGCCCACCGCAGCGGCATGAGCGCCGTGGCGGTGACGCTGGTGCACTGGGGGTTCGCCGGCTGGGGCGCTGCCTGTTGTGCGTTGTTCCTGCTGGCAGCGCCGGAGTGGAAGCCGCTCTGGGTGGCGATGGTGCTGCCGCCGCAGCTGGTTTGGCTGGCGTTCGTGAGTGGCCGCGGGAGCAAGGCTGGGCGCTGCCCAGACCCGCCAAAGGCCTGAGGCCTTTGGAAACCCGTTGTTATATCAATGGATGCCAAAGGCTCCGCCTTTGGCGGAGTCCAGAGGCGGAGCCTCTGGCCTTGCTTGCTCCTACAGCCCCAGCAGCAGCCGGCGCGGGTCCTCCACGCCTTCCTTCACGCGCACCAGGAAGCTCACCGCCTCCTTGCCGTCGACGATGCGGTGGTCGTAGCTGAGCGCCAGGTACATCATCGGGCGCACCTCCACCTTGCCGCCGATCGCCACCGGGCGGTCCTGGATCTTGTGCATGCCCAGGATGGCCGATTGCGGCGGGTTGAGGATCGGCGTGCTCATCAGCGAGCCATAAACGCCGCCGTTGGTGATGGAGAAGGTGCCGCCCGCCAGCTCGTCCAGCTTGAGCGCCCCGTCCCGCGCGCGGCGGCCGAAATCGCCGATGGTACGCTCGATCTGCGCCAGGCTCATCTGGTCGGCGTCCCGCAGCACGGGAACCACCAGGCCGTTCGCGCCGCCGACCGCGATGCCCATGTGGACGTAGTTCTTGTACACCATCTCGTCGCCGTCGATCTCGCCGTTGACCGCCGGGAACTCCTTCAGCCCGGCGATGCAGGCCTGCACGAACAGGCCCATGAAGCCGAGCCGCGCGCCGCTATGTTTCTTCTCGAACGCCTCGCGGTACTGGCTGCGCAGGGTCATCGCGGCCGACATGTCCACCTCGTTGAAGGTGGTCAGCATGGCCGCGGTGTTCTGCGCCTCCTTCAGCCGGGCGGCGATGGTGCGCCGCAGCCGGGTCATCTTAACGCGCTCCTCCCGGGCGACGTGCTGGCGTTCATGAGCCGCCCCGCCACGATG
>CAXTPP010000122.1:0-10580 GCA_964246185.1 uncultured Acetobacteraceae bacterium | reverse complement strand
CCGTCAACCCGGGCCGGACAAGCCGATGATGGCGGCGTTCGCGTCATCCCGTCCGGGCGGGCGGCGGGGTCGGGCCAGGGACGGACAGAGTTGGAGGCTGAGGCAAACCCGCGTGCGCGGTGAGGCTTTAGAGGCGGCAGGCTTTAAAAGCGGTAGGCTTTGACGCGCAACCAAGGGAGGTGTCATGAGGTGGCGCAACATTGGATACGGGCTGGCGGTGGCCGCTGCGGCGGCAGCGCAGCCGGCGGCGGGCCAGGGCCAGAGCCCGTTCGCGGGCCATTGGCATTGGAACAAGACGCAATCGGTCCTGCCGCCCGGCGAGTCGCCCGTCAACGACCTGATCACCGACATCGACCGGGTGGACAGCGCGCACGTGCGCTGGTCGATGACGACCATCGACGCGAAGGGCCGCAAAGGCGTCGAGTCGTTCGACACCCCGGCGAACGGCGAGTTCTATCCGATCAGCGCCGACACCATGGCCGCGTTCATCCTGACGCCGTCCAGCATACAGGGAACGTTCAAGGACTCGACCGGACAGGTGGACGTGCTGACCTGCACCCTGTCCGGCGGCGGGGCCAAGATGACCTGCAACGGCGCCATGACGCTGCAAGACGGCACCGTCGCGCACTACACCGACGTATTCGACCGGTCATGACGCTCCAGATGCTGGCCGCTGCCGCGTGCCTGCTCATGGCCGGGTGTGCCTATGACGGCTATGGCGGCGATTACGGGGGCGGCTACGGCGACTACGCCAGCTTCGGCTATGGCGGTTATGGCGGCTATGGGCTCGGCGGCTATCACCACGGGTTCGGCCACGGCTACTACGACCGGGGTTTTGAGGGCGGCGGACGGTTCGGCGGGCACGGCTTCGGCCGGGCCGGCGGCGAGCATGGCTTCGGCGGGCACGGCTTCGGCGGCGGGCGTGGCGGCTTCGGCGGTGGTCACGGCGGTGGCGGTGGTCATGGTGGTGGTGGCCGCTAGTGTCCCGATTTGGAAGTTCGCCGTACTTGGGGCTGGCTCGGAGTGAACTTCCAAATCGATCAGGACACGAGCAAGCCTTTGTTTCGAGTGTGGCTTATGGTTCTGAAGTTCGCCTTCGGAGGCGGCGGCATACTCGGGCGAACTTCAGAACCACCACACTAGGCCGCAGCCAGCCTCCTGATCAGGCTGGCGCGATGCTTTCGGCGAAATGGCAAGCCACCAGCCTGTCCTGCACCGGGCGCAGCGCGGGGCGCTCGGCCAGGCAGCGCTCCGCGGCATGGGCGCACCGGCTGGCGAAGGCGCAGCCGGGTGGCGGGTCCACCGGGGACGGCAACTCGCCGCGGACGGCAATGCTCGCAATACGGCGGGCCGGGTCCACAAAGGGCGTGGAGGCGAGCAGCATCCGGGTGTAAGGGTGCAGCGGGCGGTCCAGCACGGCGGCGCGGCTGCCCTGCTCCGCCGGCCGGCCGCAGTACATCACCAGCACGTCCTGCGCCATGTGGCGCACCACGGCGATGTCGTGGCTGATGAACAGGTAGGCGATACCCAGCTCGTCCTGCAGATCACGCATCAGGTTGAGGATTTGCGCCTGCACCGACAGGTCGAGCGCGCTGGTCGGCTCGTCTGCCGTCACCACCGCCGGGCGCAGCATCAGGGCGCGGGCGATGGCGACGCGTTGGCGCTGGCCGCCGCTGAACATGTGCGGATAGCGGTCGAACGAGTCCGGCCGCAGCCCCACCCGGTCCAGCATCGCACGCGCCGCGGCTATCCGGTCGCGCCTGGTGCCGCGGTTGTTGATGGCCAGCGGCTCGACCAGCGCCGCGCCGGCCGTGCGCCGCGGGTTGAGCGAGCCGTACGGGTTCTGGAACACCATCTGGTTCTGTAATTGCAGCTTCGGGTCGGCCGCGGCGGGCTGCCCGGCGATGGCGATTCTGCCGGCGGTGGGCGGCTCGATCAGGGTGCAGAGCCGGGCCAGGGTGGACTTGCCGCAGCCGGACTCGCCCACCACCGCCAGCGTGCGGCCGGCGTGCAGCTGGAACGAGACGCCGTCCACCGCCTTCAGCACCCGGCGTCCCGCCACGTGGTAGTGCCGGGTCACGGCGTCGGCCGCCAGCACCGTCATCCGGGCCATCCGGTCGGTTGGCCGGCGGCGTCCAGCGGATAGTGGCAGCGCACGCCCCGACTTAGCCCACGGACCAGCGCAGGGCGTTCGGCGTCGCAGCGGGCGGTGCGGAAGCGGCAGCGCGGGGCGAACAGGCAGCCGCCGGGGCGGTCGGCGATGCCGGGGACGATGCCCGGGATGGTGGGCAGGCGCGGCTTGCCCTCCGCCCGCTCGGGCAGCGCGTCCAGCAGGGCGGCGGTGTAGGGGTGGCGCGGATGGGCGAACAGGCCCGCCGCCGGCTGCTCCTCCATCACCTGGCCGGCGTACATCACCTGCACGCGCTGCGCCGTCTGCGCCACCACGCCCATGTCGTGGGTGATCAGCACCAGGCCCATGCCGCGGTCCCGCTGCAGGCCGGCCAGCAGGTCCAGCACGCCTTTCTGCACCGTCACGTCCAGCGCAGTGGTGGGTTCGTCGGCGATCAGCAGCGCCGGGCCGCAGGCGATGGCCATGGCGATCATGGCGCGCTGGTTCAGCCCGCCGGAGAGCTGGTGCGGATAGGCGCGCATGCGCTCCTCGGGCGCCGGCATGCCGACCTGGCCGAGCAGGTCCCGCACCCGGGCGTGGCGCTGGCCGCGGGGTACGGCGCGGTGCGCGCGCAACGCCTCGGCGATCTGCCAGCCGATCGTGTAGCAAGGGTTGAGCGAGGAGGTGGGCTCCTGGAACACCATCGCCATGTCGCGCCCGACCAGGCGGCGGCGGGCGTGCGGCGCGAGGCCACGCAGCTCCGTGCCACGGAAGGCGACGCGCTCGGCGGCGACCCGGCCGTTGCCGGGCAGCAGGCCCATCACGGCCAGCATGGACACGCTCTTGCCCGAGCCGGACTCGCCCACCACGCACAGCACCTCGCCTGCCGAGACGGCCAGGTCCACCGCCTCGACGGCGTTGAAGCGGCCGGCCGCGGTGTCGAATGCGACGGAAAGGCCCTTCACGTCCAGCAAGTTCATCTTCTGAGCTTCGGGTCCAGCGCGTCGCGCAGCCCGTCCCCCAGCAGGTTGAACGCCATGACGGTGAGCAGGATGGCGAGGCCCGGGAAGGTCAGCAGCCACCAGGCGCGCTGGTAGAATTGCAGCGCGTCGGCCAGCATGGTGCCCCACTCCGGCGTCGGCGGCTGCGCGCCCAGGCCGAGGAAGCCCAGCGCCGCCGCGTCCAGGATGGCCGAGGAGAAGCCGAGCGTGGCCTGCACGATGAGCGGCGCCAGGCAGTTCGGCAGCACCACGAGCCACATCAGCCGGGCGACGCCGGCACCGGCCGCGCGGGTGGCGGCCACATAGTCCCGCGCCAGCTCGCCCAGGGCGGCGGCGCGGGCCAGGCGGACGTAGGCCGGCAGCTGCACCACGGCCACGGCCAGCATGGCGTTGGTCAGCCCCGGGCCGAGGATGGCAACCACGACGATGGCCAGCAGCAGCGAGGGGAACACCAGCAGCACGTCCATCAGCCGCATGACGAGCACGTCCGCGACGCCGCCGGCGAAGGCTGCCGCCAGGCCGAGCAGCGTGCCGAAGCCGAGCGACAGCGCCACTACCACGACGCCGATGAGGAGCGAGAGGCGCGCGCCGTAGATCAGGCGGCTGAGGATGTCGCGCCCGAGGCTGTCAGTGCCGAGCGGGAAAGCGGCCTGCTGGAACGGCGGGGCAAGAAAGGATTGGCGGAACTGCTCGGCGGGGCCGTGCGGGGCGACGAGGGGCGCCGCCGCAGCCACGCTGACCAGGACGAGCAGCACGATGAAGCCGGCCAGCGCCCCGGGGCTGCCGAGCAGGCGGCGGGCGAACGCGAAGCGGGGGGAGCGGGTCAGGGCGAGGCTCATGTTCCTGCCCCATCGTCATGGCCGGGCTTGACGGCGTCTGTTGGAATCACCGCCGCAACCGCGGGTTCAGCACGCCGTAGAGCACGTCCACGCCCAGGTTCACCGCCATTACCAGCACCGCGATCAGCAGGGTGCCGCCTTGCAGGACGTTGTAGTCGCGGCGCTGCACGCTATCCACCAGCCAGTGGCCGATACCGGGCCAGGCGAACACCGTCTCGGTCAGGATCGCGCCGCCCAGCAGCGCGCCGACCTGCAGGCCCAGCACCGTCACCACGGGGATGAGCGCGTTGCGCAGCGCGTGCACCAGAACCACGCGGGCCGGCGACAGGCCCTTCGCCCGCGCGGTCCGCACGTAGTCCTCGCCCAGCACCTCCAGCATGGCGGAGCGGGTGATGCGGGCGATGGTGGCCAGCGGGATGGTGCCGAGCACGATCGTGGGCAGGATCAGGTGGCGCACCGCCGAGCCGAACGCGCCGGGGTTGTCTTGGTCCAACAGGCTGTCGATCAGCAGGAAGCCGGTCACCGGCTGCACGTAGTACAGGTCGTCGATGCGACCGGACACCGGCGTCCAGCCCAAGCCCACGGAGAACACCAGGATGGCCATGAGGCCCAGCCAGAAGATCGGCATGGACGCGCCGGTGACCGAGATGCCGATCAGCCCGTAGTCCAGCGGCGTGCCCCGGCGCACCGCGGCCACCACGCCGAGCGGCAGCCCCAGCAGCAGCGCGAAGGCCAGGGCGCACACGCCCAGCTCCACCGTGGCAGGGAAGAAGGTGGTGAACTCGGTCCACACGCTCTCCTGCGTCACCAGGGAATGGCCGAGGTTGCCGTGCAGCAGCTGCGCCTCGTAGTCGATGAACTGCTTCCACAGCGGCTGGTCCAGCCCAAGCTCGTGGCGGAAGTAGGCCAACCGTTCGGGCGAGATGCCGTGCTCCCCGGTGCGGACCTCCACCGGGTCACCGGGGACGGCGTGCACCAGCAGGAAGCCGAGCAGCGAGACGCCCACCAGCGTTGGGACGATCAGCGCGATGCGGCGGGCGAGCAAGCGGAGCAAGCGGCTACTGCAGGTCCACTTGGTCGAACGAATGGACGCCGAGCGGACTCATGACGAAGCCGGTCACCTCGCGGCGCAGGGGCTGGAAGGTGATGGAGTGCGCGATCAGGAAGAACGGCGCCTCGTCGTGCATGATGACCTGCGCCTGCTCGTACAGCTTGGCGCGGTCGGCCTGGTCCGGCAGCGTGGCGGCCCGCTGGATCAAGGCGTCGAACTGCTTGTCGCACCACTTCGAAGCGCTGCCGCCGCCGACCCGCGCCGCGACGCAGCTGGCTTGCGGGGTGAAGAAGTTGTCCGGGTCGCCGTTGTCGCCGGTCCAACCCAGCTCGGACATCGGCGACTCCCCGGCCTGGACGCGCTTGCGGTACTCTCCCCATTCGTAGCTGACGATACGGGCGCGCACGCCGACCTTCATCAGGTCCGCCTGCATCAGCTCCGCGACCCGGCGGGCGTCCGGGTTGTACGGGCGCTGCACCGGCATCGCCCACAGCTCGGTGTCGAACCCGTCGGGATAGCCGGACGCTGCCAGCAGCTTCTTCGCGGCGTCCGGGTCGTATGGGTAGTCCTGCACGGCGGCGTCGTAGGACCACATGGTCGGCGGGATCAGGTTCCTCGCCGGCTCGCCCGCCCCCTGGTAGACCGCGCGCAGGATGGCGTCCTTGTCGATGGCCATGCTCAGCGCCTGGCGCACCCGCTTGTCGTCGAACGGCTTCAGGGTGGCGTTGAAGGCCAGGTAGCCGATGTTCATCCCGGGCAGCTGCTGGAGGGTCAGCCGCGAATCGGCCTTGATGCCTGGCAGGTCGGCGGGCGACGGATAGGCCATCACCTGGCACTCGTTGGCGCGCAGCTTGGCCAGGCGCACCGCCGGGTCCTTGTTGATGGAGAACACCAGCGCGTCCAGCTTGGCTTTCGGACCCCAGAACCCGTCGAACCGGCGGTAGCGGATAGCCGCGTCCCGCTGGTAGGCGACGAAGCTGAACGGCCCGGTGCCGATCGGGACCTGGTCGATCTGCTCCGGCTTGCCGGCGCGCAGCAGGGTGTCGGCGTACTCGGCGGACTGGATGCTGGCGAAGTCCATGGCGAGGTCGGCCAGGAACGGCGCTTGCGGCTGGCTCAGGGTGAACCTGACGGTGTGGTCGTCCAGCTTGTCGAGCCCGGTGATCAGCGTAGGGAAACCCATGTCGCCGTAATAGTCGTAGCCGCCGCCGGAGACCTTGTGGAACGGGCTGTCCTCGCGGCCCTGGCGGTTGAACGAGAACAGCACGTCGTCGGCGTCGAACTCCCGGGTCGGCTTGAAGGCCGCGTTGCTGTGCCACTTCACGCCGCGGCGCAGGTGGAAGGTGACCGCCTTGCCGTCCGGCGAGATGTCCCAGCTCTCGGCGAGGCCGGGCTGCAAATCGGTGGCGCCGGGCTTGAACTCGACCAGGCGGCCATAGACCGGCCGGGTGGCGTCGAAGGTGGTGCCGGTGACGTTGATCATCGGGTTGAAGTTCTCCGGCGAGCCTTCGGAGCAGTAGACCAGCGTCTTGGCCGGGGCACGGCCGGCCAGCAGGGCTGCGGCGCCGGCCAGCAGAAGCAGGCGCAAAGGCTTGGCGATGGCGGTCAACGCGCACCGCGGCGGCGGTTGAGCGCCAGCTGCTCCGGGGTCAGCTGGTAGCCGACCAGGATGCGGTAGGCCGCCCCGGTGAGGTGCTCGTCCACCGGCAGCACCAGGTCCACCCGGTCCCCGGTAAGGCGCAGCTTGTCCGAGTTGCGCGGGAAGGTCACCGCTACGGTGTAATCCTTCTTGTCCAGGATCGCATCGCCCTTGGCGACCGACACGAAGTAGGTCACGGCCGCCTGCGGCCCCTTGGCGGCCGGCCCGCGGGTCAGTTCCATGCTGACCGATATCACGGTGCGCAGGTGGGTGCGGTCGTCCAGGGAACATTTACCGGACAGGCCTGTGATTCGCCCATCCAGCACCAGATCAGTCAGGTCGGCCCCGGCGCCGCGATACTGGCTCAGGTCTGCCCCATCCCGCAGGATGCCGGTCTGCGGGCAGATCGGGGCGAAGGCTGGGAGATCCGCCTGGTCGCAGGCCGACACGCTGGACAAAACGGCCAGCATCAGGAGCGTGGGCGGCACAACGCCCCGCGCCAACGACAGCACACGGGTCGCGCCGGACGGAAGGGCACGGGCAGGCATGGACGACGGCATCGGCAACTCCGCTTGGGCGCTCCGGGCGGACGGGAGCTGTGAGGCAGGCGAGCGCGGCTCGGCGCACTCCGGGTTGTGGCAGGACGGGCGGGACGCCATACTGCGCGCCGCACATCCCACGGACAACATGGACCAGACAACTCCGCTTCGCATCCTGCTGTCCGGCCCGCGCGGCTTCTGCGCCGGCGTGGACCGCGCCATCCGCGTAGTGGAGGAAGCGATCCGCCGCTTCGGCGCGCCGGTTTACGTGCGGCACGAGATCGTCCACAACCGCACGGTGGTCGAAGCGCTGGAGGCGCAGGGCGCGGTGTTCGTCGAGGAGTTGGACGAGGTGCCGCCGGACGCGCATGTGGTGTTCTCCGCCCACGGCGTGCCGAAGGCCGTGCCGCTGGAGGCCGAGCGCCGCCACCTGCATTACTACGACGCGACCTGCCCGCTGGTCAGCAAGGTGCACCGCGAGGCCGAGCGGCACTTCGCCGAGGGTGGGCCGGATCAGCGCCACATCCTGATGATCGGCCATGCCGGGCACCCCGAGGTGGTTGGCACCATGGGCCAGTTGCCGCCCGGCGCGGTGACGCTGGTGCAGGACGCGGACGAGGCGGCGGCGGTGCAGCCCGCGCCGGGCCCGCTCGCCTTCATCACGCAGACGACGCTGTCGGTGGACGACACGGCGGAGATCGTGAACGTGCTGCGGACCCGCTTTCCGGCCATCGAGGGGCCGAAGCGGGAGGACATCTGCTATGCCACCACCAACCGGCAGGCGGCGGTCAAGGCGGTGGCGCCGGATTGCGACCTGGTGATCGTGATCGGCAGCCCGAACTCCTCCAACTCCCTGCGGCTGCGCGAGGTGGCGGAGCGTGCGGGGGCCAAGCGCGCCGTGCTGGTGCCGCGCGCGCGTGACCTGGACTGGACCGTGATGGACGGCGTGCGCACGCTGGGCCTGACCGCGGGCGCGTCCGCCCCCGAGCTGCTGGTGCAGGAGATGATCACCCACTTGGCCGAACGCTACACGCTGAGCATCGAGGAGCGCCGAGTGACGGAGGAAGACGTGATCTTCAAGCTGCCCGCCCCTCTCTCTTGACGCCCCCTCGCTTCTCCCTCTCCCCGCGAGAGAGGGCCGGGGTGAGGGTCGCCAGGCATACGATATAAGCCATGGCCGTGTACACCGAAGTCACCGACGAAGCCGTCGCCGCCTACGTGGCAGGTTATGACCTCGGTACGGTGGTGGCGTTCCGCGGCATCGCCGAGGGTGTGGAAAACAGCAACTTCTCCCTGCGCACCACGGCCGGCGACTACATCCTCACCCTGTACGAGAAGCGCGTGGACCCGGCGGAGCTGCCCTGGTTCCTCGGCCTGATGGAGCACCTGGCCACGCACGGTATCACCTGCCCACAGCCGGTGCGCGGCCGCGACGGGCAGGCGCTGCGGCGGCTGGCGGATCGGCCGGCCTGCATCACCACCTTCCTGCCCGGCGTATGGCCGCGCCGGGTGCACCCGGCCCATTGCGCCCCGGTTGGCGCCGCATTGGCCGGGCTGCACCTGGCGGGCCGGGACTATGCCGCCGAACGGCCGAACGCGCTCGGCCCGGCCGCGTGGCAACCCTTGCTCGACCGCTGCCTGCCCCGCGCGGACGAGGTGCGGCCGGGCTTGGGCGAGGTGCTGCCGGCGGCGTTGGCGCGCATCGTGGCGACCTGGCCGGCCGCCCTGCCCCGCGGCCACATCCATGCCGACCTGTTCCCGGACAACGTGTTCTTCCTGGACGGGCGGTTGTCCGGGCTGATCGACTTCTACTTTGCCGCCACCGACCTGCTCGCCTACGACGTCGCGGTCTGCCTTAACGCCTGGTGCTTCGAGCCGGATATGTCGTTCAACGTCACCAAGGCGCGTGCCATGCTGCACGCCTACGCCGCCTGCCGCCCGATGACGGACGCCGAGCGGGCCGCCCTGCCTGTGCTGTGCCAGGGTGCGGCGATCCGCTTCCTGCTGACCCGGCTGTACGACTGGGTGAACACGCCGCCGGGTGCGCTGGTGACGCGCAAGGACCCGCTGGCCTACCTCGGCCGGCTGCGCTTCCACCTGCTTGCGACGGATGAGCACGCCTATGGACTCTGACACTCCCGGCCGCGTCGAGATTTGGACCGATGGCGGCTGCAAGCCCAATCCCGGCCCTGGCGGCTGGGCCGCCATCCTGCGGTTCGGGGGCACGGAGCGGGAGCTGACCGGCGCCGACGCGGCCACGACCAACAACCGGATGGAGCTGATCGCCGCCGCCGCCGCGCTGGAGACGCTGAAGCGGCCGTGCCGGGTGGTGCTGCACACGGACAGCGAGTATGTCCGCAACGGCATCACCCGCTGGCACACCGGCTGGGTGCGGCGCAACTGGCGCAACGCGTCGGGGGACCCGGTGGCGAACATGGCGCTGTGGCAGCGCCTGCTGACGGCCGCCAAGCCCCACGAGGTCGAGTGGAAATGGGTCCGCGGCCACGCTGGCGACGTGATGAACGAACGCGCCGACGTATTGGCGACCCAGGCTCGGGAGACGGGGGCGCGGTGAGGTTGTAGGAAAACCCATAATCCGTCTTTCTAACCCATAATTTGTCTCTGTAACGACTTTTCGAACTAACTACACCAGATTACTAAAATGAATTTTGCAAGTCCGCTCATATACTCGCGGCATCTTATAAGGTTGTAAGTAACCTAACGATAGTAAGTCGAAGTCAAACGTAGTTTCTGTTTCAAACTTTGCTTCATAAATTTGGAAATTCGCGTCCAATTGCCTCTTGAGCCTGCCACGCCAGTCAGAAGCGAACCCAGAACGGGGCTTTTACTTGTCGGTCTCTACATGCTGAGTTTATCCCGTCCGTGGGCAGCGTCTGCCGGTATCCAGCCCGACTTCCGCGGCAAGCGCCTCTCCGCCAACCCGGTCGTCCGGGTCGATCTCCGGAAGTTCCCTGATGCAGATAGCCGCCGAGTCCAAAACCCCGAACTGGGACTACTGGTGCGCGCAGGCATGTAGCGCGTGAAGGAACGGGCCGGGTCTCCGCATCCATCCTATCGGATCGGCTGCTGCCCCGGACCATGCTTCCAGGCTTCGACAACCCTGCAAAACTTCTAGAGCCGTTCCCCAAACCTTCGGAGAACCCCGCCAGCGTCGCCCGGCTGGGAATGAAACCTTTGCACCTCATCGGGATGGACCAGCCGATAAGGATTCGAAAGCACGAGTCCGCCTCCGTTTTGCCCTGAGACCGCTGCCGCGGACAGAAAGCGAGGCCAATCTACCGCGTTCGTGCCAGCGAGGGTGGCCAAGATGTTGAATTCGTAGGTCCCTAGGGTCAGGACTCATTTGCTGAGCCAGAAGATGACGGTAGCAGCGAGCGTGA
>CAXTPP010000121.1:0-10683 GCA_964246185.1 uncultured Acetobacteraceae bacterium | reverse complement strand
CTGAATCAGACCCGGTCGAGCCGGGTCAACCGCTTATGGGTCCTGACCCTAGATTGGATCGGCGCTTATGGCTATGCGCTCGCGCTTCTGGGGGCACTGCACCACCGCAATCGAACAGGTGAGGGGCAATGGATTGATTCGTCGCAATGCGAGGCCGGACTCTTTCTGACCGGGACGTCCGTCCTCGACTGGTCGGCAAATGGGCGGCCATGGCAACGTTACGGCAATCGCTCCCCTTACAAACTCGCGTCGCCGCATGGAGCCTATCGCTGCTGCGGCGTTGATCGCTGGATAGCAATAGCATGCTTCGACGCTAGTCATTGGCATGGGCTCGTCACGGTAGCCGGGTCTGCCGCATGGACGGCGGACCAGCGTTTCGCGACGCTCGCGTCGCGCCGCGACCATCAGGACGCGCTCGATGCAGCGGTCGAAGCGTGGACATCACCGCAAGATGCGTTCAGCCTCATGCAGCGACTGCAAGCAGCCGGTGTCCCCGCAGGCGTTTGTCAGACTGCCGAGGATCGGTGCGACCGAGATCCCCAGTTGCGCCATCTCGAATGGTTCACCGAGGTAACTGGGAGCAAGATCGGAACGTGGCCGGTCTATGAAGTGCCAATCAAATTCAGTCAGACGCCGGTCTATAGTGGTGGTCCGGTGGACCGCGGTGCTCCTTGCTATGGCGAGGACAACACGTGGCTTCTTTCAGAAGTCCTCGGGCTGACCTCGGGCGACATTCAGGCGCTGGTTGAGGAAGGCGTTATCTAGCAGACTTTAGAACTAAGTTGGAGCGATGGGCGCAACTAGTCGAAATGAGGAACCGAAAAGGTTCGTCCTGTGGCGCGCTGAGAAGCGCGAGAGGAGAGTCGATGAAAACGGAATATGAGGTCCAGTTGGTGCACCGGGCCGACAACTTGATAGGCGAGTGCCCAGTCTGGCATGCGCGGGAGCGCGCCCTTTACTGGGTGGACACTCGCCGCCCGGCGCTTCAGCGACTGAATGCAGACGGCTCGGTTGACGTATGGCCACTGCCAAACATCATCGGCTCCTTCGCGATCCGGCAAAGAGGCGGACTGATCGCGGCCATGCAGATCGGGTTTTGCGAACTCGACCTCGACCCGTTCGCGCTGCGTCTGATTGTCGACCCCGAAGCGGACCAGCCGAACGTTCGGTTGAACGATGGCAAGTGTGACCGTAGAGGCCGGTTCTGGTGCGGTTCGCTCGATCCCGACGCTGCGGCCGGCCGACCCGGTGGCTCGCTCTACCGGCTGGACCCGGATTTTCGTTGCACGAAGATGGACAGCGGTTTCAAAGTCTCGAACGGCATGGCGTTCAGCCCGGACGATCACACCCTCATATTCGGCGACAGCACTGGCGACGTGATGTATCGCTACGATCTCGATCTGGTCGCGGGTGTGATCGAGAACCGTCGGCCTTATTTACAGACGGCGGGCCTGCCCTGGTACGTGGACGGCGCGACCTTTGATGCCGAAGGCTATTACTGGTGCGCGCTGATCCAGCACGGCGCGGTCGGTCGGTTCGATCCGGAAGGCCGGCTCGATAAGATGGTGATGCTGCCGGTAAAGCATCCCACTATGTGCAACTGGGGTGGCGACGATCTCGACGTGCTTTACGTCACCTCCGGCCATGTCTTCCTTTCACCGGACGAGCGCGCGGCGCAGCCTCTGGCAGGTTCTCTGTTCGCGATACGGGGCCTCGGCGTTCAAGGTGTCCCGGAACCGTTATTTGCAGGCTAGCGCCAGGCGACATGATCGTCGCCCTTCTGCAGCGCGAGCGAAGCGCCGACGGGCATCGGGGGCAAATCCATCGCGGCTCACCCGGCTGGGGAGAGCAAACGCGTAGGACTTAACTAAGTCGGCCGGGCTTTCCGGCCGTGGGGCGACACCGGCCGAGGGCGGTGTAATTCTTACAAGAGGGACGCGTCATGAGTGATCACGCCAACCTGTCTAACAAGGCCGCAGTCGTCGGTGTTGGCACGACCGCCTACGGTAGCTTCCCGCATCTGGACGAGTATGGGCTTGCTGCTTGGGCCTTTCGCAATGCGCTTGAGGATTGTGGCTTCGACAAAGCGCAGGTGGACGGGCTCATCGTATGCCGCATCCCGTACTACGGGCGAATGGGTGAGGTGCTTGGCATCGATCCGCGGTGGTCACTGACCTTGCCGCCGCATGGACGCATGTCCGGCATCGGGCTGATCGAGGCTGTGCTCGCCCTGGCTACTGGCCGGGCCACGACGATTGCGCTGCTGTATTCGAACATCGGGCGTTCGCGCCGGATAAATTATGGCGGTGAAGAAGCCGGCATTTGGGATCCATGGGGATTCACCTCTCCAGGCGCGTCACATGCCATGATGTTCCGCCGCCATATGGAGCTTTACGGCACCACTACACAATAGCTCGCCGAGGTGTCCGTAGCGGTACGCCATCACGCCTGCCTAAACCCCGATGCTGTGATGAAGAAGCCGATCACCATCGATGACCACGAGGCGGCGCGGCCGGTCGTACTGCCGTTGCGGCTGCTGGATTATTGTCTGATCAATGACGGTGCGGTGTGCCTCATTCTGACCAATGCGGACCGTGCCCGTGATGGGCGCAAACTGCCGGTCATGATCAGCGGCGTCGGTGGCCAGGAAAGCTTTAGCCGCTGCTCCATCGGCAACTTCGACATCGATTTCTGGCACGATGCGGTGGCGACAGCAGGCCGCGAGGCGTTCGGCATGGCAGGTGTCACCAACGCGGACGTGAACGCCCTGATGTGCTATGACAATTTCAGCCCTACCGTGCTGTTTAGCCTTGAAGGCCTAGGATACTGTCCAAAGGGGGAAAGCGGTCGCTATGTTGAAGGCGGCACGCTACGGCTCGGCAATGCGCTGCCAACCAATACTGATGGCGGCCATCTGTCCAACAGCTATATGCAAGGTTGGGCGCTGAACGTAGAAGCCGTCCGCCAGTTGCGCGGAGAATGCGGCGCACGCCAAGTTCCGGACTGTAACATCGTCCAATACGTGCAAGCGACACCCTGCACGCGCTCCCTCATCTACACCCGCAGCTAAGCAAGATAGGAGCAGCAAACATGAGCGGACCGGGGGACTCGCAACCATACGCGAAGCCACTGCCACAGATCGATGAGGTGTCGAGAGGTTTTTGGGAGCATGCCCGGGAGCAGCGGCTCTCGGTTCAGACCTGCCGCCATTGCGGGGATGCCCACTTTCCAGGCTCACCTGTCTGTCCGGCGTGCCTGAGCGACGAGCAGGACTGGACGCCGGTCAGCGGGACCGGGACTTTGGAGACCTGGAGTGAGTTCCATCGTGCTTACTGGCCGGGTTTTGCCGGCGAGCTGCCTTACAGAGTGTGTCTGGTCCGGCTTGCCGAAGGACCTGTTCTTATCAGCAACCTTGTCGGCGACATATCCGGCGCGAAGCACGGAGCGGCAGTTTATGTTGTATTCGAGAAAGCGACGGACGAGATCACCATACCAAAGTTCGTGCTGGATTGACTGTGGCTGCGGACAAACCATGACGCATTTTCGGCCTTCGAGCGCAACTGCGTCTTTCAGTGAGCATCGCGTCGGCTGCGGGCCAAGCCGGCCAAGTCACTTGCGGCTTGGCCCGCTCGCTTGTTTGACACGTTGAGTTCCGTGCTCACGCGCTCAAGCTTAGCCATTTGCTCCCGATTCGGATCGAGAAAACCTTAACGCCAGATCCCAACTGATTCGTAAGCGTAGCGGCGGCGACCGTCTGGCGCTGGCGTGCCGTTTTGTGATTGGGGGAGCGGATGGACGTTCCTTCCTCCGACGTGCCGCTTGATCCTGACGACGCTCTTACGACTAGTCGTAAGAGCGGTCGTTCCGCTCAAATCAAGGTTCTTGTCCGAGCCGACCGTCGCCGGAGATGGTCGCCCGAGCGCAAGCGCGGGATCGTGGCCGAGAGCCTGGAGGCTGGATGGGGGGGCCGGTAGCAGCGGAACCGAAAGTTCGATCCAGGCACTTCCAGAAGCTCCCGCCGTGATGGGTTATCGATGTACAGATTGATGCACGGGTTGTTGGACCCGAACGCGCCTCTCAACCCAATCTCGGAAGTGCGGCTCCATGCCTGCATTAAACCCTGGTTTTCTGCATCCTATCGCCTGGACTGGCGGGTTCCTGCTAGCCTGCGCTGGAAGGTGACACCGGTAGGACTGACGGGTCGTGTCCCCGGACGTGGTATAGGAGGCCGCTGACGAGGTTCAGCAGCCACCGCGGTGATCTTGGGTAGGTTTGTGTTGTCGAGACACAACCTGGACCCGAGGACTGTCACGATGACCGATGATAAGACTGCCCTTTGCGCGCTGCTGGAGAAAGGTTCCGACGCGACATTCCTGCGTGAGATGATCGGCTTTGCCGCCGAACGCCTGATGCAGTTGGAGACGGAGGCTGCCTGTGGGGCAGCACCTGGCGAGCGCAGCACCGGGCGGACCAACCAGCGCAACGGCTAGCGTGAGCGGGACTGGGAGACCCGGGCGGGCACCGTCGAACTGCGGATCCCCAAGCTACGCCGCGGCAGCTACTTCCCATCCTTCCTCGAGCCCCGGCGCATGGCTGAGAAGGCCCTGACGGGGGTACGCCATATAACGGGCAGGATAGCACGGGTCGCAGCACGAACCAGGAACGTCGGTGCTGAGTTGTCCGTCCCAGTTGATCTATGGCCGCACGGCGCTAAGCAAACCATTGATTTTCCTAGGCGCTATCTCGGCCCAAATAGACTATAGCCCAATTGGGACGGATCATGCCGTGTTCTTGGTTCGTGCCGCGAACCGTGCTATCGTGCCCGTTCTGTGTCGTGACCCCATGAGAGCCCGTCCTCGCGACTTCGCCGACGCGCTCAGGCGCCAGCCCTTTGCGTCCATCCTTCAGCATAGAGTCGGTGAACGCCCGGAAGGGACGCTCCCAAATCGTGCCCGCAAAGTGGGTGGAGAGAGCTGCCTCCGCCTTGTCCCAGATGGGCGTCGCGACGGAGCCTGGCCCGACGATGACGACTATCCCATTCGCTTGCCGTCGGTTATCCCCCCCGCCCGGCCGCTCAAAGCGCGGTGTAGCCGCCGTCGGCCATGACCAGCGCTCCGGTGATGAAACTCGACGCAGGTGACGCAAGGAACGCGATCACCTCGGCGATCTCGACCGGCTGGGCGATCCGGCCGATCGGGTGGGCGCTGCCGTGGCTGGCCAGCGTCGCCCGGCTGTCATCGACGATGCCCTCGAGGATGTCGGTTTCGACCACCCCAGCGGCCACGGCGTTGGCGCGCACTCCACGGCCGCCATACTCCACGGCGATGACCTTGGTGAGCTGGGCGATGGCGCCCTTGGAGGCGGCATAGGCGACCGTCTCCTTCATGGCCACCACGCTGACGATCGAAGCGACGCTGACAATGGTGCCGCCGCCGTGCTCGACCATCACGCGCAGCGCCTCGCGCGCGTGCAGGAAGTTGCCGCGGGCGTTCACGGCCATGATGTTGTCCCAATCGGCAACGCTCGTTTCGACGAGCGGCTTGTTCATGGTCCGACCAGCGTTGTTGACGAGGATGTCGAGCTTGCCAAAGCGTTCAAGGGCCAACGCCACGGTGCATCGCGCTGTATCCTCCTCTAAGATGTCGCCCGTGATTGTAGCGACCTCGTCCGTCGCCAGGTCGGACACGGCCTGACTCAGGTCGCTCGCCACCACTCTGGCACCGCGCGCGCGGAGAATGCCGACCGTCTCCCGGCCGATCCCCCGCGCGGCACCCGTCACGATCGCGACCTTGCCCGCCAGGCTCCAGCTTTCCGGTGATGTCATTGTATGTGCCTCACGCCTGTGCAGGAAAATCGGTGCCGCGGGTCACGTCTTCCCAGCGGTCCATCTCCTCAATCACCTCATCCTCCTTCTCGCGAGCCCGGCGCAGCGCGTCCGAGCCGAGGAGGAGATGCAAAGGCGGAGTCTCGGCATCGACTGCGGCCAGGATCGCGCCCGCCCCACGCGCCGGGTCGCCGATTTGTTTGCCCTTAATCTCGGCGAGGTGGGCAAGCGCTCGGCCGACCGTCCCAGCATAGGCGTCCTCAGTTCCCGAGCTTCTCCGGATAGAGTGGTCGGACAGGAAGTCGGTGCGGAAGCCGCCCGGGGCTACCGCCGTCACCTTGAGGCCAAGGGGGCCCACTTCCTGCAATAAGCTCCGCGACAAGCCTTCCATGGCCGATTTGGCAGCGGCGTAGACGCCGGAACTGGCCATCGGTGCCCGGCCGGCGATCGAGGTGATATTGACGATATGGCCGTTCCCCTGCGCGCGCAGCCGGGGTAAGGCCGCCCGGATCAGTCGGATCGGCCCGAACACATTGACCTCGAAGAGATGTTCGATCTCGGCGTCGGTCGCCTCCTCAATGGCTCCAAGAAGGCCATAGCCTGCGTTGTTGACGATAACGTCGATGCGGCGGCCCAACTCGAATGCACGCGCCACTGCGGGCTCGGCCGCTTCCTTTTCGGCGATATCGAAATGCAGGATGTGGAGCTTGCCCCTGCCTGTATTCAGGTCGGCCGCGCCGTCGCGCACAGTGCCGATGACGGTGTCGCCGCGATCGAGTGCAGCTTGGGCGAGGGCCTGCCCGAGGCCGCGCGAGATGCCAGTGATGAGCCAGGTTTTCATGACATGCTCCTTGGTTGGAGGTACACTTCGCACTGACAGGTCATGTTCAGAATACCTAGCTAGCTAAAGGCGCTTGTAAGCCGAGCTACATAATGCTTTCTGCCGCGATGCTTTCTACCAGCGATTTTGGCCAGCTTCGCGCATTCGTCGCCGTCGGCGAGGAACTCAGCTTCAGCCGTGCCGCCGCTTCCCTCGGTGTTTCTCCCTCGGCACTCAGCCAGATGGTGCGCGGCTTCGAGGAGCGGGTCGGACTGCGGCTGCTCAACCGCACGACCCGCAGCGTGTCCCTGACAGAAGCCGGGGAGACGTTGCTGCAGCGCGTGCGCCCGGCTGTTGTCGATCTCGGCGCGGCGGTAGAACAGGTCAGGCAATCACGGGAGCGGCCTGCCGGGCGCGTGCGTGTCCATTGCTTTCGGGTCGCGGCGAACCTGTTCCTGATGCCGATGCTGCGATCGTTCACCGACATCTACCCCGACATCGTGCTCGACATCACGCTTGATGATGCCGTCGTGGACATGGTGAGGGGCGGCTACGACGCTGCGATCCGCGTGGGCGAGGTCATCGAGCGCGACATGATCGCAGTGCGTCTCGGCCCTGATCTTCGCCAGATCGTCGTCGCCTCGCCTGACTACCTGGCGCGCCACGATACGCCAGCCGATCCAGCGGACCTCAAGCACCATCGCTGCATACGCTGGCACTGGCCAGGTCACGCAACGCCGTACGACTGGGAGTTCTGGGACGGCGAACGCTGGTTTGAGGTAGCGGTCGATGGGCCGCTCATCGTCAACAGCCGCGACCTGGAGCGGCAGGCGGCAGTGGCGGGTGTCGGACTGGCCTTCGTGGTGGAGCAGATGGTGACGCCGCTGATCGACGAGGGACGATTGATCCCGCTTTTGCAGAAGTGGTCCGCCCCGTTTCCTGGCTTCTTCCTATGCTATCCCGAGCAACGTCAGATGGCGCCCGCATTGAGAGCATTCATTGATCAAGTTCGAGGTTTGGGCACGATAGGCGGTAAGGAAGTAGGCAGGTCAGGATCCGAACACGCGAGCTAAAATGCACGTTGACTTCGCTGCTACCTGACGCTGGCGAGCTTGCTAATAGCCTGTTCCGTCGCATAGTGACCAAGGAACATGGCAACGGCCGAGTCTACGACGTGTGTCGTCTGTTGCTGTGTAGGTCGGCTCAGGAGCAACCGGCATCGATAGTAGATGCTGGTCTGCACGAGTGTGAAAAACTGATCGGCCGCGAAGTCCGCATCTTGCACGGCCAGGTTGCCGGCCTCCGTCTGTGCCGTGAGCCAGCCAGCGAGGTGTGTGATCGCCTGCTGCGGCCCCGCCGCATAAAACGCCTCCGCCAGTTCCGGGAAGGCCTCGGCCTCGGATGTCACGACCCTGTCGATCATCAAGCAGACAGGGGAGGTGATCAGTTCAACCATGCCGATCCCGATGGCGCGGAGCGTCTGAGCCGTATTCCCGGGCGGCATTTGCGTATCGCCAAAATGCTGCGCGAGCATCCGCCCACACTCGCGTTCGACGAAGGCGCCAAACAGCTCAGCCTTGCTGCGGTACTGATGATAGACGGTTGATTTCGACACCCCGGCGGCCTGGGTGATCGCGGCCATGCTGGCACCCTCATAGCCGTGCTCGGCAAAGGTGTCCCGCGCGCTGTCCAGAATGGCCTTGCGCTTCTCGGCTGTCAGGGCGGCGGGCGTCGGCATCTTCGGCTCCGGCCGTCCGAACGCGGCCAACCTTGAAACTATAGCACGGCGCACGAGTTTACCAGAGACGAGACCGAACGGTTCGGTCCGGTGTGCCGTAATCTTGTCGGCGCACCTGTATCAGGAGCAGGCCAATGCCGCAGTTCGACGCGACCATCAAGCACCTCAAGGAAGGTGTTAAAAGCATGACCGTGAGTGCCGCGGTCAAGAACATTGAGGGCTGGGAGGCGACGCTGGAGAAGGTCGAGGAGCCAGCCGCCAAGACCATCGTCAAGGATCTGGAAAACCTGAGGAAGCACCTGCACGCCAAGGAGATGGACGGTGAGGCAATCCGGAAGCTGGTTATCAAGCTCGGCAAGGAGACGGTCGCCATCGGCAAGAAGACCGACAGCAAGAACGCCAGCAAGATACAGGCGCTCGGCGAAGCCCTCGGCCACGCGGCCGAGAGCGCCAGCGCGGCCTAGTCAGGTCCCAATCCCCTCGGATGAACCTCGGCCAGGGAGGCCGCGCAAACTAGGCCGTTCCGCTTCTCATCGGCCAGCCTTCAACCATGGAGCCCAAGGATGCAGATCGTCGGACTTGAGGAGCACCTTGTCATACCGGAGCTGCTTGCAGCCTGGTCGCGGCTACCCGGGATGCAACAAGCCCCCGGGGCGGGCTTTGGCGACGATCCGCTCGCACAGAGGCTTAGGGATTTCGGCGACCGCCGCCTGGCTGACATGGACGCCCAGGGCGTCGACATGCAGGTGCTGTCGCTGACCACCCCAGGGGTGCAGAACCTTGCACCAGTGGATGCCGTCACCGTGGCTCGCGAAGCAAACGACGCGCTCGCCGAAATCGTCAACCACAACCCGAGACGGTTTCAGGCTTTCGCGGCCATCCCGACACCCCAGCCCGACAGCGCCGGAGAGGAACTGGAGCGCGCCATAGCCCGGCTCGGCTTTCGTGGGGCGATGCTGTACGGCCGCACGGGGAGCACCAATGCCGACGACTACCGGTTTAACGGCCTCTACGCCACAGCCGCACGGCTCCATGTGCCGATCTACCTGCATCCGCAAACCCCCGTCACGCCGGTCCGCGATACCTATTATTCCGGCTACGGCGACGAGATCGACGCGATGTTCGCGAGCTTCGGGATCGGCTGGTACTATGAGACCGGCGTTCAACTATTACGTATAATCTTCTCCGGCGTCTTCGACCGGCACCCGGCTTTGCAGGTGATCGTCGGACACTGGGGCGAGCTGGTGTTGTTCTACCTTGAGCACACGGCCGTCATGCAGGCGATGGGCCTGCGTCTGGACCGCCCCTTGGCGGACTATTTCCGGCAGAATGTGTGGGTGACGAGTAGCGGTCTATACAGCGAGCGCTACCTGCGCTGGAGCGCCGAGGTCGTCGGCATCGACCGCATCATGTTCTCCACCGACTACCCTTTCAGGGAAACGGGCGGCGGAACAGCGCGCGCCTTCCTGGAGAATGCGCAGCTGACCGAGGCGGAGAAGGTGGCCATCGGTGCAGGCAATTGGGAGCGGCTCATGAAGCAGCTCGGCGCCTCCCAGTCAAACTGATCTACACGCCACACGGCCTTTTGCTCTCGGACTGAAAGCGTTCAATCATGATGTCTTCCGAGAACCTTCGTATCGGCGGCTTGGTGGCCATCGTGGGTGCCGGCCCGGCCGGAGCGACACTCGCGCGGCTCCTGCAGATGCGCGGTTTCACCGTTCAGGTGATCGAGCGTGACGCGTCATCGACGGCTCGCCCGCAAGGCGGCAGTCTCGACCTTCGCCCTGATTCCGGCCAGCGCGCCATCGACGCCACCGAACTCGGTGAGGTTTTCGGGCGCTTCTCCCGCGATGAGGCCAAGGCCTTCCGGATGATCGACTCGCAGGGCAAGGAGCTGCCTGGGATGGGCGAGGAGACTCACGAAAATCCCGGGCCGGAGATCGATCGGAAAGACCTGCGCCAGCTTCTGCTAGACTCCCTAGTCCCCGAAACCATCGCTTGGGGACATGCGGTCGAAAATGTTCATCCCGAGACGGACGGACGGTGGCGGCTGGACATCAAGGACCAGGCCTCAATCGTTGCCGATTTCGTGGTCGGCGCCGACGGCATCGGATCGAAGGTCAGGCACCGCCTGACCTCCGTTCGGCCCGTCTACACCGGCGTCAACATGATCGCTGCCAACATCCGCAAGGACCTCTGGCGCGGTTCCGAGATCGACAAGATTCTTGGAGAAGGCTCGGTGATGTTCGCCGGCGGCGGAAAGACCGTGTTCACGCAACGCTGCAACCACGACCTGATCCT
>CAXTPP010000120.1:0-10708 GCA_964246185.1 uncultured Acetobacteraceae bacterium | reverse complement strand
GGGGGGGGGGGGGGGGGTTGGGGGGGGGGGGGGGGGGGGGGGGGGGGGGGGGGGGCCCCCCGCCGGCTACTTGGACTTCCCGTGCGAGGCGCTTTTGCCGTGCGCCTCGGCCGAAGCCTTGTGTGCGGCTTCGGAATGTCCGTGCGCTGCCTTCGAGTGCTCTTCGCCCTTGGCGTGGTCGCCCTTGCCGTGATGCTCCGCCGCCGTGCGGTGCGTCTTGGCGGCGGCCTCGTGAGCCTCGGCAGCCTTGGTGTGCGTGGCCTTCGGCATTCGTCATCTCCTTTGATTGCGCCGCCCATTCCGGACGGCTTGCGCGTGTGGCGCTCCTTGGCGCGCGGCTGCAGCCAGCAGGACCGCGCGCGAACCGAATTGAAGCCGCTCCGGCTGCAGCCTATTGCTGAACAGGCGCGCCCTGTTGGTAGGCTCCGCCTTGCGGGTAGGCTCCGCCACCGTTCTGCTGCGCAGCGGCCTCGGCGGCGTTGCGGCGCTGCACCACTCGCGCGTGATGGCCAACGGCGCACCCCGCGAGGGCCCCCAGGATGGCGTGATGGCCGGCATAATGCCCGGCAACCCCGCCTGCCGCACCGCCGGAAAAGCAGCCGATCGCCGCGGCTTCCCGTGGCAATGCCACAACCGCCGTCGAAGCCAGGACTGTGAGTGCCGCCATCGTGCGCAGCAATGAGCGCCCTGGAACCCGGAAGGCCGGCAGACCGCTGCCTGCGCGTGTTTCGTCGATCATCATTTGCTTCATTGTCAGAAAGGCGGGCTTGTTTACGACGCGGGCGCCGAGGGCCGCATCGGCTGCCCCGCCAGCTTGCTTGCCTGTGCCGCCCATGTGCGTCTCCCTCATGCGGAAACCGTGGGAAGTCTCAGCTGACTTGTGATGGCTGAACTGTCAGGCGGACGACCTGCCCCCACCCGGCAGCCGACGCTTCGGGCATCGTCTCCAAGCATAGGCTCGCCCTATGGACAGAGTGGCGGTCATGCCTTAGGGCATTCCTGATCGAGCAGCACGGCCGTCAACCGGCGAGTTCCGCTCGGGTGACAGTGACGTGCTGCTTGCGCAGCGTCACCGTTTCGGTATGCCGCTCCCGCATGCGGACATGGCGGATACGGACTTCCTCCTTGAGAATAAGCCGCCGAACGACGACGATCTCCTCTGCCATCACGGGCAGGATGGTCAGGTCGCCCACATGGCGCACGGCGGGCGCCGTATCCACCGCCCGGCCGACCGCGACCCGCTCCACGACGACCTGGTCGCGCAGCAGGTCTTTCTCCACCGCAACCTCCCGGGTCTTTGTCCTGCGTATGGCACGGACCAGGCTTCGGCGGACCTGCTTCGTCACTGCGACGCTCTCCATGTGCAAGAGCATCGCCTCGCGCTCGCCGGCTGATGAGCCACGCTCGATCAGGTCGGCGGGCGTCGGCTTCGAGGATGGGGATTCGGCAATGGCGCTCACGTGCTGGCCATGTCCCGCACGGTTTTCCCTGGGTCCGCCGACTGCGGCGCGAGCCTTGCCTTCAGCTTGCCCGATCGGGTCGCAGGTTTCTCTCAGAGCGCTTTTCGAACGATTTTCGTCCATCGCGACAGACCCTCATCCCCTTCTGGCCAACGCCACGCGGCAGGCCTTGATGGCGGCATAAACCAGTCAGGCCAGGAAGGTTCTATGACTCAGAACGAGATAGCCCCGCATCGAAACAGGCGAACCCCTAGTAGTATCTTACTAGCAGATCGTGAAGTTCATCACGGTGAAAACCATGGCTTCCGCTTTCGCTGTTGTTCGATAATGGCTTTTGCCCTGCCCCCGGGAATATTTTTGTGCGCCTGAATCACCCGGGCACTTCGCTGCCGAACGCCTGCCGCACGTTAAATCGCAGGAACGTGATTGCGGAAGGCGCTCCGGCCGACGCCGATCCGCTTGGCGGAGCCATCATTCGACGAGTTCGCACATGGCAGCTCAAGTCGCCCGTATGCGCGCAGCGTACGGTCAATGACCCTCGGTCCATTGTCGTTGCGCATCTCGGAAAGCCAGACGGCGCTGGTTGGCGTGGAACGGGCTTCGTGACGCTGCGCGGACATCGCCCTCTCCGGCCCTCACCAGCAGCCAGGCCGGCACGCCTGTGCTCCCATCGGGCGGTTTGACGAACTGGACGGCGTCCTCGTGGATGATGCCGACAGCTTTGACGCGGACGAGCTGGTTCCCTGTGCGCCGGCCCTGCGCCGGTTCCAGCTCCTGCAACTTCGATGCGCAAGGGGAGGACCCGGAAAGCCGCCCTTTCGCGCCGGGCTCCGCTGATCGCGTCCGGGCCGGGCGAGCGGATGCGCTGGCGGCGGTCCTGACAACCTGGCGCTGGGGGGACGGCGGAACGCGGCGGCACCGACACGCGGCAAGTGGCCCGGCGGCTTCGAGACGTGGGCTGAATGGGCGCGGGACCCGCTGCTGGCCTTCGGGCGCGCCGGTCCGGTTGACCGCGTCCCAGCCGCCGAGGCTGCCATCCCGCGCGCGGGTGACGGAGTTGGTCGAGGCCTGGCACGGCCGGCATGACACGCGCGAAACCAAGGCGAGGGACTTGCACGAGGACGTGCGGGAATTGGCGGACCTTGCCGGGCGGGAACGGCAGGCCGTCGCATCCTGCCAGGACAAGATCGACGGTGCCCCGGACCGCCGGGTTCGTGTCCAGGCGTCATGCCGGCCGGGCAGCGGCAGCCACGGCATAGGGCGGGGGGGACTGCCTCCGGACATGGGCGAGAGCCACGCCAGCCGTCCCCCGGGCAGCCCTGGAAACCACTGATCTCCTGTGGACGGCCCCATCCACAGTGGCAGCAGCAGAAGACCAACGCCTCCCCGCCGTGGTCGCAGTCATGGGCCGCAACGTGGGCTGAAAGCCCTTCGATGCACCAATTTGGTGTCATTGCTCATGAAAACGCGGGCAAATGGAGGAGGGGATGGGATTCGAACCCACGGTACACCTTTACAATGCACAACGGTTTAGCAAACCGCCGCCTTCAGCCGCTCGGCCACCCCTCCGTTGCGCAAAGGCTTATAGAGCGAGTACTTTTGACGCAAGCCCTGGAACTCGCAAGGCGCGGAAGTGCGTGCTGAACGGGAACGCGCGGAAGCACCCGGCACAAAATCCGGCACAGCCGGCAGGCGACTTCTTCACGGTGCGTTGCTGCGCGCGCCCATTGGCACACAAGGCCTGCATCCCATTCGCATCCAGTGTGTCGTTCGGAGCGATATCCCCGGAATTCACCACTTATGGCGGTCGCCTTCGCAGCCTTGGCAGCCCTCTCCATCGTAGCGAACCCCGCCAGGGCCAACGATACGGCCCCAATCATGGCGAAGATGGGCGACGTCCTCCCCGAGGAATGCGCGCGCATCGAAGCCAACGCGGGACCGAACGCCCGACGCGACGTTCCGTCCGGAATCCTGTTTCAATGCTTGGGCGCGGAACGGCAAGCACTTGAAGGCATAGAGGGCATGTTGGCCGTGGCGGCGACCAGGTTGGTGGCCAGGATCAGCTGCGCGCCATCGGCGCAGCCCACGGCCTGCGCATTGTAGGCCTGGCGATACTCATGCGCGGCCGACCGGCGCGTCAGCGCGCTGTCCGGGCCGGTCAGGTTGCTTTGCCGGTCGGGTGGCGGCGCGTCGTCGGGCGGCACGGGTGGGGCCCGCGCCGGCCCGTGTTGGCGTCATGGGCCCGGCGGCAGCGTCTGCCTCGGCGCGCGCCTCGGTTTCCAGCCGGCTGCAGGCCGCATCCAGCTTGGCATGCAGCGCCTCGCGCCGGGCCAGTTCCTCGGGCAGCGCCTGCGGGTCGCCGCGTTCGGCATCGGCCGCCTCGGCCTGCACGGTCAGCTGCGCCATGTCGGCCGCAAGCTTGGTGCGCAGCTGCTTCGCCCGGTCGTAGCGCACGGAGCGTGTCTTCGACGCAATGGCGTCGATCTTGGTGGCGTCGATCGACGCCGTGCCCCGCCGCAGCAGCCCGGTCTCGCGCCAGCAGCGGAACTTGCAGGAACGCCGCCTCGAAGGCCGCTTTGCTGGCCCGGCGGAAGGTTGCGATCGTGTCGTGGTCGGGATGCAGGCTGGCGGCCACAAAGCGCACCGCGATGTCGCGATGGTTTGCTCGCTCGACGGCAGCCACGCCTTCAAGTCAGGCGGCAAAAGAAGAGCCTGGTCGCGATCAAAGGAAACGAACGTCGCCATGCGCCGATGCTGGCCAACACCAGCCAATCTGAGCAACACCCAATCCGACAGGCTGCTAGTGGTCGGATGCCGACGCGCACTTCAGCGCGTTGGCTGAATCGGCCTATCAAATCACGCTGGTGCTCTGACACATACCGAACCCTCACAATGCGTCAGAGCACTAGTGGGGATGGTGCTGCCGGACAAACTCGCGGCCAGGCGAGGGCCTGGCGTAGCATGCACCAGCGACTTATGCTTTGCTTAGAAATACATAGTAGGCATTTCCCAAGACCGGAAAAACAGTGATTGGGCTATTCACGGCGTTGTAACCATGGACGTTTCTGTAACCAAGCACAGGCACGACACAGCAGAATGGGACAATCAACCGGCGTAACTTGGCGGTTTTCGACGATGCTTGCTTAGGTTTGTGGTAGCCACGGCGAGATATGCGGATAAGAGCCATGTCTCTTATATGCGTCACCGAGAAGTAATCCAGCAGCAAAAAGGATGTCCAGCTTCCCAAGACGTAGATAACCGTTCCTCCTGCGTGGGTGAGATCGTATATCGTCGAGCCAAAAAATAAAGAACGCGAGCAGGAACCACTGCCAGGCCCTTACCTGCTGTCGCTTAGGATCAGATATTTTCTCTGGCATAGCTTTATGCCGATTGGGGCAGCAATATTGGGAAACCGCTTGCGGCTGCGGTTGCACTATTGCCAAAGATGTAAGCTGAAGCAGAGTTAAATGGCGTGAGGATAGGCGTGGCTTCCATAGCAAACCCCTCGATGGGAGCGCATCTGTAAGTGTTGGCCACAGCGTTGCCTATTCCGACCATGGTTCTGTCGGCATTGAGCGGGCCAAAAGTCTATGGGCTGCTGTACAGGGCAGCCGCGCCGGTGATGATCCCCGCCAAGCCTTTTGCAGCGTCTACTCCACCGGACGCCGGGTTAGACGAGGCAAGGTTAAGAGCTGCTGCAACACCGGTCGCTTCTGAGAAGCTTTGCGCGGCGAACGTGACCGTAGTGACAATAGCGCCATAACAGCGCCACGGCCTGCCAAATCGGCAAAGCCTTTAACAGGGTTGCCACCCGCATTATCAGGGTGAAGTCCGCCGCGTTATTGAGCGCATCAAGCTCTTGCGCCGTCTGAGCGGCGGCTAGTCGCGCGTTCCCGGCTGCCACCTCGTCTTGAATTGCTGAAGATGCTTGCTGTCTTGTAGGGTTGTCAGCGAAACAGGCTTGCAGTGGCGTATCCTCCGTGTATTGCGCTCCGACTTGTCCGCAACTGCCGGTATCGCCTTGATAGCCGGAATATTGGTCTGTGCCAAAACCGCCGTATAACGCACCGTCATACAGGAACTCGCCATCTGGTCCATATTCAGGCGTCCAAGCTGTCACGTCGTTCGGCCCAATCGCGCCACCAGTCCCGTTCGATGTGATTCCCGCGTTGTAGTTAATCACCGGTGCTGGCGCGAGGCCTCCGGGAAAGGCACCGCTTCCATTGGTGCTTCCGCCCCCAACGACGTCGGCGTGATCGCCACAGTTGCCATAGTCTGGTCGCCACTCAGGAGGTTGGTCTCTGCCTGGTTCATGACCGTCGCCATCCGCCCATTCCCTTGCTGGCTTGTTTGTAGCGCACCGTTGCTCGGGTTGGGGCCGCAGTTGCCGTACCTGATCGCTGTCTGGCTGGGCTGCTCGTCCAAAATATGCTTCTTCGGGTCGACGCCGGCGGCGCTTTCAGGCAGCTCAATGCCAGACTTGGAGGCGCTTGGCCGGCAACGGGCGGATAGGAGCGACACACATGGACCAATGGGGCCGGATGAGCCGGGCGGAGCGGGACGCCGCCTACAACAACACCGCCGCGGTGGTGGAAAGTTCTACCCTGAACGCGGCCCGCATCGCGGCATCCGCCGCCTGCCGCACAGCCTGGCCGGGATCGCTGGACGTGCCCTACGGCCCGGCGGAGCGGCAGCGCTGGGACATCTTCCCGGGGCCTGACCCGGCCGCGCCCTGCTTCGTGTTCGTCCATGGCGGCTACTGGCAGCGCAACCGGCGGGAGGAGTTCTGCTGCCTCGGCGAGGGGCTGCGCGCCCATGGCTGGTCCGTGGCGCTGCCCGGCTACACCCTGGCGCCGGGAGCCACCCTCACCGAGATCACGGACGAAATCCATGCAGCCCTGGACTGGATGGCCGCGCACGGGGCGGAGCACGGCGTGACCGGCCCGGCGCTGCTGTCCGGCTGGTCCGCCGGCGGCCACCTGACGGCCATGGCGCTCGGCCATCCGCGTGTGGCGGCGGGGCTGGCGATCTCTGGCATCTATGAGCTGGGACCGTTGCGCGACACTTATCTCAATGACGCGCTGAAGCTGACCGATGGCGAAGCGGCCTCGCTGTCCCCGCTGCGGCTATCGCCCGTACCGAAGCCGCTCGCCATCGCCTACGGCACGGCCGAACTGCCGCCGCTGGTGGCAGACAGCCGCGACCTGCACGCCCAGCGCTCCGCGGCCCACCTGCCCGGCGCCTTGATCCCTGCCGCCGGGGCAGACCACTTCACGATCATCGAGGAGCTGCGCCGGCCGGATGGGATGCTGGTGCGCGCTGCGATCGAGGCGATGCGCTGATACCCATGGCCTTTTAGAGCGACCGTCAAGCAAGGCCAGAGGCTCCGCCTCTGGACTCCGCCAAAGACCCTCGGTCTTTGGCGGGTCTGGGCAGCGCCCAGCCTTGCTTCCCAACAGGCCATTGGGATCAGGCGGCCCGGCTGACCGTGTAGTCCGCAATGTCGTGCAGGCAGCGGCACAGCTCGCTGGGGGGAAAGGCCCCGAGCGCCCGTTGCGCCGCGTCGGCGAAGCGGCGGGCGCGGGCGAAGGTGGCCGCCAGCGCGCCGCGCCGCTCCATCAGCGCCAGGGCGTGGTCCAAATCGGCCTCCACCTGCTCGGACTGCTCGATGGTGCGGCGCCAAAAGGCGCGTTCGGCCGGGGTGCCGGCGTCATAGGCCGCCAGCACCGGCAAGGTGATCTTGCCCTCGCGGAAGTCGTCGCCGACCGTCTTGCCCAGGGTCCGCTGGTCCGCCGCGTAGTCCAGCGCGTCGTCCACCAGCTGGAACGCCATGCCGAGGTTGGTGCCGTACTCGGCGAGCGCCGCGACATCCGCCGCCGGGCTGTCCGCCACCACCCCGCCCACCTGGCATGCGGCGGCGAACAGGGCGGCGGTCTTGCCGCCGATCACGTCCAGGTACCGCTCCTCGGAGGTGGACAGGTCGTTCTGGGTGGTGAGCTGCAGCACCTCGCCCTCGGCGATGGTCGCGGCGGCGCGCGACAGGATGGCCAGGACCTCGAGCGAGCCGTCCTCCACCATGAGCTGGAAGGCGCGGGCGAACAGGAAATCCCCCACCAGGACGGACGCCTGGTTGCCGAAGATGGCGTTGGCGCTGGCCAAGCCCCGGCGCAGCACGCTCTCGTCCACCACGTCGTCATGCAGAAGGGTGGCGGTGTGGATGAACTCGACGCAGGCCGCCAGCTGGACGTGGCGCTGCCCGCCGTAGCCGCACATGCGCGCCGTCGCCAGGGTTAGCATCGGCCGCAGCCGCTTGCCCCCGGCGGCCACGATGTGGGCGGCCAGCTGCGGGATGAGCGACACCGGGCTGTCCATCCGCCCGATGACGGCGCGGTTGCAGGCCAGCATGTCCTCAGCGATCAGCCGGGACAGGCGGGCAAGCGCGTCCACATGTTCCAACTCCTTGGCGCCAGGCACGAGGTCGATGAGAGGCGGGCTGGCAACAGCGCCCAAACGGGGAAACTCCGGCTTGTGGAAGGCGTGGCGTCGGGCGATGTTCGCAGGCATGATATCGGCGGCCCGGAAAACCGGTCAAGGCAAGGCGGCGCTGCCTTCCGTCAACGGGGCTGTCCCATGTGCGTCATCGTGGTCACCAACGATCCGGTCCGGCTGAGCTTCCTCGTGGCGCTGCTCACGGATGCGAGGATCATCGCCACCGTGCTCGATTCCCACGTGAGCGCGGTGGAGGGCAGCATCGGGGCCATCCCACGCCGCCTGGCCGTGCTGGCCGAGGACGCCCCGGCAGCCTTGCGGGTGCTGCGCGAGGCCGGCGAGGCGGCCTGAGCGAGCAAGGCCAGAGGCTCCGCCTCTGGACTCCGTCAAAGGCGGGTCTGGGCGGAGTGGCCCAAGGTTCCGATTGCCTTCTTCAGGCAATTGGAACGGCCTCGGAGGGAGCGCCCAGCCTTGCTCTCCAACCAGTCAGTGCCCGGAGCCTTAATCCCCAACATCCGGATGACGCAGGTGCCACAGCCGCTCGTGCGCGGCGACGAAGCTTTCGATGCTGCGGCGTCGGCCGAGATCGGCTGGCAACGGGCGGCGCCCCAGCATCAGCTCCAAGGTTCGCAGCAGGCAGTCCGCCACGACGAAATCATCGACGTCGCAAGCGTGGTGGAAGGCGACGAGTATCTTGTCCGACAAGCGGCGGCCCTGACGGGAGGACCCGCCAGCCTCGCGGGAGACTGGCTCGCGCAGTGCAACCAATGCTTCCTGCCTCTCGTCCCGATATCCGGTGAAACTATCCAATCGCGCCCATGCTTCGTTTGCGTACGTATGATATGAGACGAACTGTGCAAATTCCAGCATGAATCGAGACGGACAGCCAGGCTCACGCGGCCAAATCGAGCGTATGGCGGGCGATCATCGTCTCCTCGTCCGTCGGGATCGCCCAGACCTGCACCGGGCTTTCCGCATGGCTGAGGCGGCCGGCCGCTGCGGACGGGCCGAGCACGATGCCCAGATAGGCAAGCCGGGCGCAGGCGGCGGCGCGAACGGCGGCGTCGTGCTCGCCGATGCCGCCGGTGAACACCAGGCCGTCGATCCCGCCCAGGGTGGCGGCCAGCCCGCCCGCCTCGCGCGCCAGGCGGAAGGTGAACAGGTCGATGGCCTCGCGCGCCGCCGGGTCAGGCGACCGGGCCAGCGCGCGCATGTCGGACAGGCCTCCCGAGACCCCCTTCAGCCCCGATTGGCGATACAGCAGGTCGGTCACCGCCTCGGCGCTGCGGCCCTGCAGCAGCGCCAGCACCAGGCCCGGGTCCACCGAGCCGCTGCGGGTGCCCATCATCAGGCCGTCCAGCGGGGTCAGCCCCATGGTGGTGTCGATGCTGCGGCCGTCCTGCAGGGCGCACAGGCTGGCGCCGTTGCCGAGGTGCGCCACGATGACCCGGCGCAGGCCCGGCGCCAGCACGCGCAGCCGGCCGGCGATGAACTCGTACGACAGCCCGTGGAAGCCGTAGCGGCGCAGCCCCGCATCGTGCAGCGCGCGGGGGATGGCGAAGCGGGCGGCCAACGGGTCCAGCGTGTGGTGGAACGCCGTGTCGAAGCAGGCCACCTGCGGCAGGCCGGGCCGGTGCCGGGCCACGTCCCGCATCGCCTGGATGTTCTGCGGCTGGTGCAGCGGCGCCCAGGGCACGAACCGCTCCATTTCCGCCAGCAGCGCATCGTCCACCCGGACCGGGCCGGGCCGCAGGCCGCCATGCACGACCCGGTGCCCCACCGCCATCAGCCGGTCGCCGCCCAGGTGGTTTTCCGCGAAGGCGAGGATCTGCGGCATGGCGTCGCCGGGCGCGTCGGCGCTGGCGACCTCGACGCCGTCCGCATCGGTGGCGGCGAGGCGCTGGCGGCCGCCCACCCCCTCGATGGCGGCGCGCAGGCGCAAGTCGAGTCCGGGCGCCTCGAACAGCGCGGCCTTGATCGAGGACGACCCGGCGTTCAGCGTCAGGATGGCGTCCAGGGCAACCAACCATGGACCAAGGGCGGCAGGCCCAGGTGCCCCTCGATGCGGCCCACGCGGCCCTCCAGCTCGGAGGCGAGGATACCCTGGCTCAGGACGGAGCCGTGACAGTCCATGACGGTCTGGCGCAGGTCCGCAAGCTCGGTCTTCGTCGCCATGGTGGCCTCTATGGATTGCAGCCGGCTTCCGTGGCTCGCCAGCTCCGTTCCTTGCCTTCCCACCTCCGTCGTCAGCATACCCGTCTGCGCCGTCAGCCGCTCCAGCATGGCGTCATGCCGCGAGACGGTCTTGGACACCTCCGGCAGCAGCCCGTAGATGGACCCAAGATCGGCGCCGTTCCCCTCAGCCATCAATATCCTCCCCGGCAGCCCTCACAGCTTACGCCGCCTCGGCCAGCCACTCCATCGCCGCGTCCACCCCGCCGCGCCCGTGCGGCACGCCGTTCATGCGCAGGCTCATCTCCAGCGCGCCCAGCGTGCCCAGCACCATCGGCTCGTTCAGGTCGCCGAGATGGCCGATCCGCAGCACCTGGCCGCCCAGCTTGCCCAGGCCGCCGCCGGTGGAGACGTTGAACCGGTCCAGCGCCGTCTTACGCACCGCGTCCGCGTTGTGGCCCGGCGGCATCTGCACCGCCGTCACCGAATCGCTCCGCCGGTCCGGCGCCAGGCAGCACAGCTCCGGCCCGCCCGCGGTTCCCGCCCAGGTCCGCCCCGCCCGGCGCCCCCCCTCCGCCCCCCCGGGG
>CAXTPP010000119.1:0-10745 GCA_964246185.1 uncultured Acetobacteraceae bacterium | reverse complement strand
AGCGGGAGGACGAACGCGACCGGCTCAACGGGGCCAAGGTCCGCGAGTCCGGATAAGCCGGACGCGAGCAAGGCCAGAGGCTCTGCCTCTGGACTCCGCCAAAGGCGGGGCCTTTGGAATCCTTTTATATAAACGGTTTCCAGAGGCCTTCGGCCTTTGGCGGGTCTGGGCGGAGTGGCCCAAGGTTCCGGTTGCCTTCTTCGGGCAATTGCAATGGCCACGCAGGCGGAGCCCAGCCTTGCTGGCTTGACGATCACTCTCAAGCGCCGTTGGTATAAGCTCCCCGAAGCTAGGGAGATACGCCGTGACCAAGCAGGAATTAACCGATTGGGCGCTGGCCAACGGCTGGCAGATGATCGCCGGGTGCCCGAGCCTGACCAAGCCGTCCTCGCGCAAGGAGGCGATCGTGCGCCTGGTGCTGAAGGCGACGGTGGCGCACGTCGAGGTGAAGAAGCCAGCCGGCAAGTGGGAGAAGTTCGCCGGCGAGAGCTACGCCAAGATCGTGGCCGAGCCTGAGAGCGGCCTGCCGCACGGCCTGGGGTTCGAGGCCATCCCGGGCTTCGCCATGCTGATGCGCGACAACAAGGATCAGATGGTGTTCGCCGGCGCTAGCTGGGGCACCTAGGGAGCATGGCGTTGCAGGATTTGAACGGACGGTGGGTGCTGGTGACGGGCGCGGCCTCGGGCATCGGCCATGAGACGGCGCTCGCATTCGCCCGCGAAGGGGCCGACATCGTGGCGGCCGACCTGGACGAGGCGCGGCTGGGCGAAACGTCGCGGCTGGTGCAGGGAACCGGCCGCCGCTGCCTGGCCACCGGGTGCGACGTGGGCGACCCGGCGGCCGTCGAGGCGCTCGCCACGAGGGTCGCGGCGGAGGCGGGCGTGCCGGACGTGGTG
Source organism: uncultured Acetobacteraceae bacterium (assembly GCA_964246185.1). Taxonomy (GTDB): domain Bacteria; phylum Pseudomonadota; class Alphaproteobacteria; order Acetobacterales; family Acetobacteraceae; genus LMUY01. The sequence goes on along the minus strand of CAXTPP010000119.1, from coordinate 9,848 downwards.
GTGAACAACGCCGGGATCGGCTTCCTCGGCCCGTTCCTGGACACGCCGCTGAGCGCCTGGAGCCAGGTGATGGGCGTGAACCTGATGGGCGTGGTGCATGTCAGCCGGGCGTTCCTGCCTAGCATGATCGCCGCCGGGGGCGTGCGCCGCCTGGTCAACGTGTCGTCCGCGGCGGGCCTCAACGCGGTGCCGAACCTGAGCGCCTACTCCGCATCCAAGCACGCCGTGCTGGGCCTGTCGGACGCGCTCGCGATGGAGCTGCGGGACACCGGGGTCGGCGTGACGGTGGTGTGCCCCGGCATCATCGACACGCCCATCGTGCGCAACCGCCGGGCGGTGGCGGACAGCGTGCCCGCCTCGGCGCTCGACCGGCTGGACAAGCAGTACAAGGCGAAAGGCGTCCACCCGTCGGTGGTGGCGGCGCGGATCGTGCGGGCAGTCAAGCGCGGCGAGGACATCGTGCTCGTCGGCCCGACCGCCGCCACGGTGTTCCACGCCCGCCGCGTGTCGCGGACCCTGCTGCGCAAGGCCAGCATCTCGGGTGCGCGGGATCTGGGCTACGCTTGGTAAAATACCAAAACCTCACGAAGCAAAGATCAGGGCTTCGCCCGAACCCCATCTGAGGACGGTCGTCCTCTGAACACCTGTATATGGAGGGATGAAGGGGACGACTGCCCCCTTCTGGGTGCAGGGCAAAGCCCTGCTGCTGGATTACCCTCCCAGCACCATCTTCACGATCGCCTCCGCCTTGCCGTACGGCGCGTAGAAGGCGTCGATCTGGTCGCCTTCCCCGCGCACCACCACGCCGCGCGGGTTGGAGAACTCGCGGAAGCCGTCGAGGCCGTGGTGGCGGCCCATGCCGCTCATGCCGACGCCGCCGAACCCGAGCGACGGCAGCGCGCCCTGCAGCGCGCAGGTGTTGACCGCGGCGCCCCCGGAGGTGATTTGCTGCAGCACATGGTCGGTCGAGGCCTTGTCGTCGCCGAAGATGTAGGCGCCCAGCGGACGCTCGCCGGCGTTGATCCGCTCGACCGCGTCGTCCAGGTTGTCGTATGGCACGACCGGCAGGATCGGGCCGAAGATCTCCTCCTTCATGATGCGCAGGTCGGGCGCCGGGTCGAGTGCCAGGGAGATCGGCATGCGCCGGGTCTCGCGGTCGATCCGGCCGTTCGGCTCCAGCTCGACGATGGCGGTCTGCCGGTCCCGCGCCTCCTCCAGCATCCCGGACAGGCGATCCAGGTGGCGCAGCGAGATGATGCCGGTGCACTCGTCGCTTTGCGAGTAGTCGGTCGCCACGCGGCCCATGAAGTCCTTCGACATGGTCACGAAGCTGTCCATGTCGGCCCGCGGGACGAGGCAGTAATCGACCGAGATGCACATCTGGCCGTTCTTGACGGTCTTGGTACCGATGATGGAATCGACGTTGGTCTGCGTCACCGAGCCCGGCGTCAGCACCGCCGGGCACTTGCCGCCCAGCTCCAGCGTGACCGGGGTGAGGTTGCGCGAGGCCGCCTGCATGACCTGGCGGCCCACGTCCGGGCTGCCGGTGTAGAGCAGGTGGTTCCACGGCAGGTCCGAGAAGGCGCGCGCCAGGCCGAGGCCGCCGACCGCGACGTAGACGAGCGTCGAGTCGAAGGTCGCCTCCACCATCTCGCGCAGCAGCCCTGCGCAGGCCGGCGTGTATTCGGAGGGCTTGACGATGACCCGGTTGCCGGCCGCCAGCATCTCGATCATAGGGCCGACCGAGAGGTCGAACGGGAAGTTCCAGGGCACGATGTTGCCGACCACGCCCTTCGGCTGGCTCTGGGCATAGGCCTGCGCGGTGCCGAGGAAGGCCGGATCGACCTCGCGCGGGGAGGCAGCCATCCACTCCTCGAGCTTGCCGAGCACGTATTGCGCCCGGCCGACCGGGCCTAGCACCTCGATCAGCTCGGACGCCCCGGTGGGGTGGGAGCCGAAATCCTCGTCGAGCGCCTTGCAGATGCGTTCGCGGTAGCCCAGCAGCATTCCGACCAGCTTGCCGATGCGCGCCTTGCGCTCTTCGAGGCTGGGATAGCGGTCATGGTTGAAGGCGGCGCGCTGGGCCTCGAACGCCGCGTGAAGCTCTTGGATGGCGGCTTCGTCGCCCGCAGCGGACGGCGCGAAGGCCTGCGTCGGGGTTTGCAGGATGGACATGATGTTGCCTCCGATGTTTTGCCGATGTTCGCCCGGGTTCGGCGGGAAAGCCAGGGGTAATCCGACGGCGGCGATGGCGACCGGCAGGGCAGGCGTGCTATGCTCGCCACTCTGCCGACCCTTCCCGGAGCCTTCATGCGCGTTGCCCCATTTGCCGCCGTCTTCGCCTTGGCCTGCAGCCCGGCCCTGGCCAACGAGGGCATGTGGACCTTCGACAACTTTCCCGCGCAGAAGATGACGGCGCAGTACGGCTGGGCGCCGGACCAGGCCTGGCTCGACCACGCGCGCCTGGCGTCGATCCGCCTGGCGCAGGGCTGCTCGGCCAGCCTGGTGTCGCCGCAGGGCCTGGTGATGACCAACCACCACTGCGCCCGCGAGTGCATCGGCGCCCTGTCCGACGCCCAGCACGACTACGTGGCCAACGGCTTCACCGCCGCCGCGCTGGCCGACGAGCGCCCCTGCCCGGATTTGGAGGCCAACCAGCTCACCGCCATCACCGACGTGACCAAGACGATCCAGGACGCCACCGCCGGCCAGTCGGGCCAGGATTTCGCCGACGCCGAGCGGGCCGCGATCGCCAAGGTGCAGAGCGGCTGCGGCAACGGCGCGGACGTGCGCTGCCAGGTGGTGACGCTGTACAACGGCGGCCGCTACGACCTGTACGCCTACAAGCGCTACCAGGATATGCGGCTGGTGTGGGCGCCGGAGGAATCGGTGGCTTTTTTCGGCGGCGACCCGGACAACTTTAACTACCCGCGCTACGACCTCGAAGCGGCTTTCGTGCGGATTTACGACGATGGCAAGCCGCTCGCCTCGCCGGACTTCCTGCGCTTCTCCAAGACTGGCGCGCAGGACGGCGACGTCGTTTTCACTTCCGGCAACCCGGGCGGCACCGAACGGACATTGACGGTGGCGCAGCTGCAATTCGTGCGCGACCAAGAGGAGCCATTCTTCATCAGCCTGGAGTCCGAGCGGCGCGGCATGTTCGCCGAGCTTGCCACCAAGGGGCTGGAGCAGCAGCGCTTCTCACGGAACGCTCTGTGGTCCGATGAGAACAACCTCAAGGCCTTCAAAGGCCGCCAGCTGGCCCTGGTGGAGGGTTCCATCATCCCGAGCGCGGCAAAGGCAGAGGCCGCGCTGCGCGCCCAGGTGCAGGCCGACCCCAAGCTCGCCGCCGCCGACGGGGCATGGAATGCGATTGCGAAAGCAACCGAGCACCGCAAGGGCCTCTACCAGCGTTACGACCTACTGGAGTTTCTGCCGCGCTTCTTCGCCGGGGCCACGCTGCATCAGGCCACCCTGCTGAACCACTATGCCGCCGAGGCAGGCAAGCCCGACCCGCAGCGCCTGCCCGATTACCAGGACGCCAACGCTCCGACCCTCAAGCAGGAGGTGACGGCCGACGCCCCGGTCTATGCCGAGCTGGACCGCACGGAGATCGCCTGGTGGCTGACCAAGGTGCGCGAGTACCTCGGCACGGACGACGCCGACGTACGAGCGATCCTCGGCAGCCAGTCGCCGGAGCAGATCGCGGCGCAAATCGTGGATGGCACGAAGCTTGGCGACCCAAAGCTGCGGGCCTCCCTGCTGGCAAGTGGGCCGGCGGCCATCGACGCCTCCGACGACCCGATGCTGGTGTTCGTCCGCCGGCTCGACGGCCCGGCCCGCGCCGTGCGGGCGGATTACGAGAACAACGTCAAGGCGATTGTCACCGAGAACGCGGCGGCGATCGCGCGGGCCAAGTTCGCTTTGGAGGGCACCGCGGACTACCCGGATGCTACGTTCTCCCTGCGGCTGTCCTACGGCACGGTGAAGGGCTACAACCAGAACGGCAAGGCGGTAGCGACGTTCACCGACTTCGCGGGCGCATATGCCCGCGCCACCGGCAACGATCCCTTCGCCCTGCCGCCGAATTGGCTGGAGGCGAAGGCGGGCATGGATTTGGCAACCCGCCTGAACATGGCGACGACCAACGACATCATCGGCGGCAACTCCGGCTCCCCGCTGATTGATCGCAAGGGTGAGGCAGTCGGGCTGGTGTTCGACGGCAACATTCAGTCGCTGGGCGGGGATTTTGGCTACGATGCCAGCCAGAACCGCGCTGTGGCGGTCGATGTCACCGCGATCCGCGAGGCGCTGGCGCACATCTACCACGCCGACCGGCTGGTGACCGAGTTGACGCAGTAAGGCGGGCTGCTCAAGCCGATATGAAGCGGTTTAGCGCAATATTGACGCCCGCTCTGGTCATCGAAAGGGTTACGGTTTGTGTGCTGCTTCTTCTTAGCAGCATCTGATCGATCTCAGATCGACCATAACCAAAGGGTTTTTCCATGAAGAAGACCATCACACGTCTCGCAACCCTCTCCACCAGCGGGAATAGCTGCGAAGTCCTCTACTGATATGGGTGGGCAGTCCAAAAGGCTGCCCATTCCACTGCCTTTTCGAGCCTGGCTGAACCAAAGTTGGATCGACCTCTCCCAACCACCCGGAGATGGGCACCTGACAGCTTGGGGCATCGAGTTCGCTTATCAGGCATTCATCAGCAACGATGAACTGCCAAGATTCAACAGTATCGTTGCGACGAATTATCGTTTACTGGTCGCTGACGTCGCCCGTTCTTCCAAGGCGACCGTCGCGGTCCTGGAGCCAGACGAAGTGCCTGTTCTGGAGCGTGGCCAACGTTGGACGCGTCTTTGCGATGCAGTGCTGTCCTATGACCAGCTATCTCTTCTCGATCGTGACAACCTTGTTTGGCTGCTGCATCGGCTATGCTTCCACAAACTGGTCGTGGAGCTAACGCGCACCGCATCCACTTCGGCCGGCTCCGATGCGGCAGCCTCGTTGCAAGTCACCCGAACGATCGCCCTTGCCTGCCTTTCCCGGAGCCGCGGCGAAAACGCGTTCGGCAGCCTGTTTCGAGCGTTATGGCCAACACTGTTGGAAGGCTCGCCCGCGGCAGCCGAAGCCAGTTACCACTTGCTGGTCGAGCACGCGAAGACCCACCCGGACGCGGCGTGCTCGGCGCAAGCCGCGCAGACACATCAGCGGATGGTGGAGCAGGCAGCCAGGCGGCTGCCTGAGTTCAGGGCTGGCTTGCTGTGGAGCCGGTTTTATCGAGCGCGGGCCTTTGTTCCGATGCTGGCGGGCGACATGGGCGGCATGGTCCGCGACATGGATGAAGCCGAACGCATTGCCCGCAGCCTCGTGCCTGGCACCGAGGCGGAGCGCTACGCAGCGGCGGAAATCCTTTGGCCGGTGCTGGAAAGCCGGGTGCGCGAGGCGCAGGCGCTCGGCGATCTGCCGCTGGCCGAACGCCGTGCCCGCACCCTCGTTGAGGCAGCACGGCTGAATCCCCGCGCCTGGCTGCACTTGGGCGAGGTCTTGCTCGCTCTCGAACGATTCGAGGATGCCATTCCGGTGTATCTCGAGGCGCACCGGCTCGGGCCGCCGGCGAGCGCGGTGGCGCTGTTCAACCTCGGCCAGTGCCACGAGATGCTGGACCAAGCGGAGCCGGCGATGGACGCCTATGCCGAGCTGCTGCAACTCGACCCATTCGCCATATCCGCCGCCGAACGCATCGCCTCCATCGCCGCAGAACACGGCGGCCGTTACACGGGCTGGGCTGATGCTATCCTCGGCTTGCTCTGCACGATGAGGAGGGGTCGATAGGGTCCGCCACTTCTCCAGGATCGCCACTTGGCGCGGGCTGCCACCCTGACCTCCGCTGGCGGAGCAGGGACCCGCTCAGATCACAGCTCCAGCGCGGCCGCCACGGCCTGTATCGAACGGGCCAGAGCGCCCGGAGCGAACGGCGATGTCAGTTCGGCCGAGCGGACCAGCTCGGTGAACGGGGCCGAGCCGCCTCGCTCGCAGAGATGCATGTAATCGTCCAGCGCGCCTTGCCGGTCGTGCAGCGACCGGGTCCACAGCTGCAGCGCGCAGCACTGCGCCAAGGCGTAGTCGATGTAGTAGAACGGGATGAGGTAGAAGTGCAGGACATACTGCCAATCGCCTCCCATCGCAGGATAGGCCAGATCGCCCCAGTCCACCCATGGCGTGTAGCGCTGCCCCAATCTGCGCCACATCGCATGGCGCTCCGCCGGAGAGGCGTCCGGGTTGGCGTAAACCTCGTGCTGGAAATGGTCGCCCATCGCGCACATGAGCAGGACGTTCAGCACCTGGATCAGGTGGACGCGACGGAACCGGTCGGCCGCATCGTCTCCCACCAGCAACCCGGCGTGCGGGAAGCAGAGCATCTCCAGCGCCATCGAATTGATCTCGGCGGACTCGGACGTTGACTGCAGATAGTCGAAGCTCGGCAGCGTGCGGCTCTCCCGCATCTGCGCGGCGTGGCCCATTTCGTGCGTCAGCACGCTGATGTCGTCGTAGGTGCCGTTGAAGTTGGCGAAGATGAACGGCATGCCGCTGGTCGGGAAGGCGTCGCAGAACCCGCCCGGCGCCTTGCTCGGCCGCGTGTCCAGGTCAAGGAAACCGCCGTCCCGCATCGTGCGGTACAGCCCGCTGAGTCGGCCGTCCATGCGGTCGAACATGGCCTGGCCCGCGTCCACCAGCTCCTCGCCGCTGCCGAGCGGCCCCGGGTTGCCCGCCGGGTCGATCAGCGGCAGGTCCCAGGCATACAGCTTGTCCCAGCCGTGCTCGGCCCGGCGCTGCTCCAGCAGCCTGGCCACCAGGGGGACGACATGGGCGGCGATCTCGTCGCGGTAGGCAGCGACCTCCGCCGGGCCGTAATCGGTGCGGCGCATCCGCTGGTAGGCGAGCGGGATGAAATCGTCATAGCCGAGGTCCCGCGCCATGCCGTGGCGCAGCTTGACCAGGCGGTCGTAAAAATCGTCCAGCTCAGCGCTGTGCTGCGAGAACCACTCCCACTTGGCCCGTTGGGCACGGTGGCGCACCTTGCGGTCCAGGTTCTGGGTGTAGGGCGCCAGGCCGGAGAGGTTCACCTCCGCGCCCTCGACCATGAGCCGGGCGGAGGAGGTAAGCTCAGTATAGCGCGCCGTGAGCGCCGCCTCCTCCGCGAGCCGGTCCGCGATCACCGGGTCGAACGTGGCGATGTCGGCTTCCCACAGCCGCACGGCGTGCGCGCCGGCCTCCGCCGCCAGCCCGGCGCGGTCGGGGTTGGCGAGCAGGCGGCGCTTGACGGCCACGTCATGGCCGGTCGCCACCGGGGCCAGGGCGTCGTACAGCTCGCGGTCAGCCTTGGCGGCGGCGCTCTGCGTGTCCTGCTGGAACCTGATCTGCGCCAGCACGGCCCAGTCCGCGTGGTCGCGCCGGGCCTTGTCCCATGCCGCCAGCGCCTCCGCCCGCGCGCCACGGTCGAACAAGGCGTCGATGGCGGCATAGCGGGCGGCCAGAGTCTCCCGGCTTGGCGTGGCGAACGACAGGCCCTCCAGGTGCGGCGCGGGTTCCGTCACGGCGCCGCCTCAGTCCACGAACTGCTCGTTGCCCACCAGCCCGATCTTGGTGACGCCGTAGCGCTGGGCGGCTGCCAGCACGGCGATCACGTGGCTGTAGGTCACCAGCTTGTTCGGCTTGAGGTGGACCTCCGGCTGCGGCTGCTGGGCCGCGATGCCGCGCAGCCGGCCGTCCAGGTCCGCCTGGTCCGCTACCGTCTCGCCGTTCCAGTACACCAGCCCGTCGAAGTCCACGTCGATGTTGACCATGGGCGGCGGCGGGTCGATCTGGGCGGGCGGCGTGCCGACCGGCAAGTCCATCTTGGTGGCGTTGGTCTGCAACGGGATGGTGATGATCAGCATGATCAGCAGCACCAGCATCACGTCGATCAGCGGCGTGGTGTTGATGTCCACCACCACGTCCGGATCGTCGGTTGCGCCCTGCGAGAGATTCATTGCCATGGTGCTGGGTCCTTAGCCGCGCGGCGGCGGCTGGCTGATGAAGGCGACGTGGTTGATGCCGGCCCGCTCGCACTCCAGCACCACCCGGCCGATCGGCTCGTAGCGCGCGTCCAGGTCGCCGCGGATGTCGATCTCGGGCTGCGGGTCCAGCACGGAGGCCTGCTTCAGCTTGGCCAGCAGCGCCGGGCCGTCGGCCATCAGCTGCGTGTCCCAGTAGGTGTCGCCGTCCTGGGTGACCGCGATCACCACCGTCCTCGGCTTGATCTTGTCGGCCTGGCTGACCTCCTTGGGCAGGCGCACCGGGATCGAGTGCGTGACAACCGGGATGGTGATCAGGAAGATGATCAGCAGCACGAGCATCACGTCCACCAGCGGCGTGGTGTTGATGGCCGACACCAGGCTTTCGTCATCGTCGTCGCCGGAGCCGACGGTCATCGCCATGGCGCGCTACTCCGCGGCGGCTTGCAGCGGCGAGCGGCCCGGCGCGGCGTCGCCGATGCGGCGGCCGGACAGCAGGGCGGCGTACACGTCCGCCGTGAAGCCGCGCACCTGCTCCATGATCGCCTTGTTGCGGCGGATCAGGAAGTTGTAGCCCAGCACGGCGGGCACGGCGGTGGCGAGGCCGATGGCGGTCATGATCAGCGCCTCGCCGACCGGCCCCGCCACCTTGTCGATGGAGGCCTGGCCCGCGATGCCGATGGCGGTCAGCGCGTGGTAGATGCCCCAGACGGTGCCGAACAGCCCCACGAACGGCGCGATCGAGCCGACCGTCGCCAGCACGGCCAACCCGCCTTGCAAGCGGCTGTTCACCGCCGTGGTCGCGCGATCGAGCGCCAGGGTGATCCAGGTGCCCGCGTCCACCTTCTGGGACATGCCGCCCTCGAGGTGGTCGGCTGCCATGATCCCGGCATCGGCGATGTAGCCGTACACCGACTTCTTGCCGAGCTGCTTGGCGCCGTCGGCGATGGTCGGCGCAGTCCAGAAGTTTTTGTGCGCGCTGCGGCCACGGGCGGCCAGGGCGAGCTGCTGGAAGAACTTGGTGATCATCACGTACCAGGTGGCGATGGACATGATGGCCAGGATCGACAGCGTGGTCCGGGCGACCGCGTCGCCGCTGTTCCACAGCGATTGCAGGCCGTAGGGGTTGTCAACCTGAGCGGTCGGGGCCGCCGCGGCGTCCGCGGCAGGGACTGTGTCCGCGGGGACGGCTGCCGGCGCCGGCGCCGACTGGGCAGCCGGGGCCGTGGTGTCGGGCTGCGTTTGGGCCAGCAACGGGGCGGTGCCGCAAGCCAGGAGCAGGAAGCCGCCCAATGCTAGGGTACGAGGCGCGAGTGTGCGGGAAAGTCTCATGGTCATCTCCAATTGGCGTTGGGCCGGGTCACTCATTCGAAGCGGTAGCGCACGGTGCTTTTGCTGGCTTCAGGCTTGCCATCCACGGTGGCCGGGCGGAAGTGGCACATGCTGATGGCGGCGAGGCCAGCGTCGTCCAGCCGCTTGAAGCCGCTGCTGCTGGCCACCGAGCTCTCGCCCACCCGGCCGTCCGTGCCGATCGAGACCGCGATCACGACCGTGCCCTTCTCGCCGATCCGTTCGCTGATCGCAGGCTTTTCCGGGATGTCGCAGCCGGCCGACGCGATCTTGGAAGGCCCGGTGCGGAGGGCGGCCACCGGCGGGCCGGCCACCATGGCGGTCGGCGTCGGCGCGGTGCTGGGCCTGAAATCCTGCTGCGGCGGCGGCTTGGGCGATTGCGGGACGGTGATCGCCTTGGGCGGCGGCGGCAGCTCGGTGTGGATCTCCGGC
>CAXTPP010000118.1:0-10749 GCA_964246185.1 uncultured Acetobacteraceae bacterium | reverse complement strand
AATCACCGGCTGGAATGAATCGGAATCGCCGGCTGGTTTGCGTCGGAATACGCAAGCAGCACGTCCATGGCGCCAAGCAGAACGTCTAGGCCACGTTTGGCCTGGCGGCGCAGGGCGCGCTGCTTGTCCTCGAACGCGAGCCGCGAGCGCCGCTCCAGCCCCGTCATGTACTGGTCGTGCATGGCCACCACTTGGTCCAGCAGTCCCTTGCGGGTCTCGACCAGGAAGGCGGCGACAAGGGCGTGGCGCTTTGGCGCCGCGAAGCGCCGGAGGGCCTGGACATCGTACCGCCGCCCAAGGCTTGCCAGGTGCTGCACGAGCTGCGGCGTGGCGGCGGACAGGTCCGCACCGGTGCCGAGCAGGTCTTCCACGAGGCTCAGTTTCGCCAGGCGGGCCGCGACGGCCGACGCCCGCGCGGCCGGCGGCGGCTCCTTGAGGTGGGCAAGCGAGGACCGGTGCTCGCCCTCGGGCACGTCCACCAAGTCCTCGATGGCGTCGCGCAGCTGCTCGGGCAAGCCGGCCGAGATGCGCTCGAACAGGTCCTGCACGGCGTGGGCCGCGACGGAGGCGACCAGGCGTTCCAGGGTGCTGGTTGCCGGCGCCACGACGCGTGCAGCGCGGAGCAGGTCCTCGGCCAGCGCGAGCAACGGTTTCGGGGTCATGCCCTCGGCTGCACGCTCCTGCAGCCGGGCGCGCAACGCCTGCTCGGCGGCTCCGTCGAACTCGTGCCAGCCCAGGTGGCGGCGGATGCGCGCGAGCTGGGCGCTCTCAGTCGCGGGCCGCGCCGATCCGGGCAGGACCAGCACCGGGTCGAGGCCGAGTTGGTGGGCCAGATAGTTCACCGCCTCGGGCGGAACGCGGCGGTAGTCGGCCGCGAACCGGCCGGTGGCGCGGAGCGCGCAGAGCTGGACGGCGCAGCGCAGCCGGTGATCGGTGCCGCGGCCCCGCAGCACCTCGGCCACGTCCGCGGGCGTCAGCGCCCAATCCCGGGTGAGGGCGTCGTCTTCGGCCGTCATGCCGATTTTTAGGCTGCCGCGGGAGTTTGGCTGGCCGGTGCTTCCACGTCCACGGTGCCGCCGAGCAGCTTCAGCCCGGGCGCCTTCAGCGTGCCGTCGGCGTGCAGGTAGTGGTAGAGCGTGCTGGCGGGCACGTCGCCCAGCTCGCGGCAGATGGAGGGAATGCTGCGCGTCCGGTCGGCCATGAGGTGCTGGGCGTAGCCCAGCCGCTCCGGAGTCATCAGGCGCGGTCTGCCACCTTTGCGCCCGCGGGCACGCGCGGCGGCGACACCCTCCTTGACCCGCTGGCGGATGACGTTGCGCTCCATCTCGGCGAAGGCAGCCTGGATCTGCAGGAAGGCCCGGCCCACGGGCGTTGTGGTGTCGAACAAGGCGTTGAGCGCCCGGAAACCCACGCCGCGGGCTTGCAGCTCGTCTACCAGCCGGATCAACTCGCCGGCGAGCCGGCCGAGGCGGTCCAGGTCGAGCACGGTCAGCACGTCGTCGCGGCGGAGATAGCCCAGGCACTCCTTCAACCCGGGCCGGTCCGTGCTGGCGCCGCTGCCGCGGTCCTCGAAGATGCGGGCGCAGCCCGCGGTCCGGAGCGCGTCGAGCTGGCGGTCGAGCACCTGCTTCCCCTCGCGGGTGGACACCCGCGCGTAGCCGACCAGCTCCATCCGTCGCGCACCCTGGCTGCCCGCGATAACCTCTGACGGAGCAGGTTTGCCGTCAACTGATTGCTACGGGCTTGTCGTGAGGAGAATCGCCTTATCCAACCCCTTGCCGGAAAGGTCACGACAAAGAAGTGGTTGTCGTAAACCAGCCCGCGCCAATAATGCGTCCGGTGCTGCTCAGACCTTACCGTAAACTTCCGCACAGATGCTGCCAATGAGCCAGCTATCCCGCCACAGATCATCGCCGCGCCGGTGAACGTGTGAACGGATCCTTGTCATCGCCCAAAACGCGCTCTCGGGACGCCGGAAGCACAGCACAGCTTTCGGCAGTGGCCCGGCCCCTGCCACGCGAGGGAGACGCCCCAACGAAAATTGGTCATCCCCATCACATATGCGAGGTGGACGATTCTGGTTTGGTGTGCATATTATCGTCCACGTGAAGAGGGCCTTGTACCTTCCTTAACTTACTGGGTTGATCTCATTGCCGGCCCATTCTGTTCCCTATTCCGAATTCCTCTTCCACCTCGCCCGCCTTGGAATGGCTGGGCGCAGCCAAGACGTGCAAGCCTATGTTCAGCGCATCGTCCGCAAGGTCCGGCTACATGACGAAGCTCTGGCGCGGCAATTGGGTGAGCTGGCAGCACAAGCGCCGTCGCTGGACAGCCCGCTACGGGATGCCGGCGTCTCCATGGTCCCAGTGGATGCGGATTCGCGCCTGAGACTGCTTCGCCAAGAATATCCCGTGAGCTTGGATCGCCCCCCGGTCCTCTCCGCCGAGATGCGCGAGCTGCTGGATCAGGTTCTCGCTGAAAGGCGGCGTGCGGCGGAGTTGGCGGGCAAGGGACTGGTACCCACACGCTCCCTGCTCTTTGTAGGGCCGCCTGGCGTCGGCAAGACCCTGACCGCTCGGTGGGTGGCCATGGAGTTGGGAAGGCCACTGCTCACCCTCGACCTGTCCGCCGTGATGAGCAGCTTCCTGGGCCGGACGGGCAGCAATCTCCGCAGCGTTCTCGACTACGCCAAGGCGACCGACTGCGTACTGCTGTTGGACGAGTTCGACGCCATCGCCAAGCGTCGCGACGACACCGGTGAGGTCGGCGAGTTGAAGCGACTGGTCACGGTGCTCCTGCAAGAGGTTGACGATTGGCCGCCGTCGGGCCTGCTGGTGGCAGCCACGAACCATGGGGAGCTGCTAGACCCGGCCGTCTGGCGCCGTTTCGACCACGTTGTCCGCTTCCCTTTGCCCCAGCAGCCGGAGTTGCAAGCCTTCGTCAGTTCCACCCTGGCGGAGGGCGGCGAGGTGCCGCAACACCTTGGCGATGCCATTGCGTGCCTGTTTGAGGGCTCCTCCTTCAGCGAGGTCGCACGGCAACTCGCGCAGGCGCGCCGCAAAGCGCTGGTGAACGACGAGCCTCTGGCGGCGGCGCTTGAGGGCACGATGCGACTTGCAATGGGTGAGAAGTCGCTTGCAGCACGCAGGGCGGCCGCGGCTGTCCTACGGAAGGCGGGCGTTCCCGATAGGCAGACGCATCGCCTGACCGGGGTGGCGCGGGACACGCTGCGCGGCATGGGGGAAGGCAAGCGCAAGGCCATCAAGGCGGGAGACGAACAGAATGCCTGACTACCTGATTGGCTTTGGCGAGCGCTTGATGCAGCAGGTGTCCATCAAGAGCGGAGGCGGTGAGAAGCAGCATCCCTACACTTTCGATGAAGCCCGTCAGGCGTTGGCGCCACAGCTCAACAGGACCATCAAGGCTGTCCGTGACCTGCCATCCCTAGCGTGCCCGGGAGGCGAGGCCGTGGTCGCCATCGCGTTGCATCCCGCATATCTTGCGAAGACATACTTTCCTGAGACCTTGCTGCACGAAACCGGTCTCAGGTCAGTGGGAAGCCGCGCCGTTCGTATCGTACCCCGCAAGCCGATGGTGCAGCCTGGCCGGAAGCGGGATGCAGGAGACGTGCCCGATGTTGAAGCTCAACCCAGCACGCTGCCAGCAACGGCACCGGAAATTTTCCTGGCGGGATCACGCGATGTGCTCCGTGGCCTGACCGCTCTCATTTCGAAAGAGGCTCAGCACGCCAGGACGGCCAATGACGTGCGCAAGATTGAGGTCGTGCGTCCCTTGGAACAGGAGCGCATCCGCCAGATCGATGGAGACGATGCCTTGGTTCCGCTGGAGGTGGTTCTTCACGCGGCATCTGACGGGACAGAGGACCATGTCATCGAAGGTTTCCGGGCCTGGGGTCAGGAACTGGGCACCAGGGTGGCCCAGTCACCTCATAGGTCCAAAAACGGCCACCTTCACTTTGTTGCGCAAACCTCCGTTTAATCAACATAAATTGGCCTGATTGCGAACAAAGGCTTACGCATCGCGCTACGCTGTTGCACATGGAAATGCTACTGCAACGGAGTTCTACGACACGTTTGTCATTCGTTCTGCGACTTGGCCGTTTTTCGGCCTATGAGGTGACTAGGCCACCTTCGACCGTTCGGCGGCATGGCTGCATTCGAGTGGCGGTTCGCAGTGCCGATGCCGCCCTTGAGTGGCGACGGCAGTGAGCCGAGGGCTCCTGATCGCAAAGCTCGATCTGCTGTTGGCGATGATCATCGCGGTAGGGCCGCTTTCCACAGACATGTACCTGCCGGCATTCCCGGCCATGAGCGCCGAGCTACACGGAGGCGCTGCCTCGGCCCCGCTCACCCTCGCGGCCTGGTTCGGCGGTATAGCGTTGGGCCAACTCGTGCACGGCCCTCTTTCCGACCGCTTCGGCCGTAAAGCGCCACTGCTGCTCGGTACCGCGCTCTACGTGGTGGCCTCGGTCGGCTGTGCGCTTGCATCCAGCATGCCCATGCTGGTCGCGTTTCGGGCTCTCGCCGCATTCGGCGGTGCGGCCGGACTTGTCATTCACCGGGCAATCATCCGCGACGTGGCGACCAGCGGCGACGACGCAGCGCGGATCGTGTCGCGACTCCAGCTCATCATGAGTGTGGTGCCGATGCTGGCGCCGAGCGTCGGGGGTTTCATCGTGCAGACCGCGGGCTGGCGCACGATCTTCTGGGTCGCCGCATCCTACGGGCTACTCTGCATGCTGGTCGCCCAACGCCACCTTCGCGAGACCAGGCCACCGGGAACCCGGATCAGCGAGAGTCTGGAAGCTATCGCGCCTTACTACTGGGCTGTGTTGCGTGACCGCGGGTTCACCACGCACGTGCTCACCGGAAGCTTCGCCACGCTCAGCCTGTTTGCCTTTCTCGGCGGGGCGCCGACAGTGTTCCTGCTCCATTACGGCATGACGCCGACGCTGTTCGGGGTGATGCTGGCCGCCAACGGCGCCGCCTATGCACTGGGGACTTGGCTCAACGTGACGGCCATACGGCGCTTCGGCTTGTCACTCACGCTGTCGCTGTCAGTGGGCGGGCTGCTTTGCGGCGCCGTGCTCATGCTGCTTTGCGCAGTATGCGGCATTGGCGGGCTCTGGGGCATTGAGGTGCCGATGATTTTCATGACACTCGTACTGGGCTGCCTGTTACCTGATGCCGGCATCGGTGCAATTGGGCCGCACCGACGCCAGGCCGGTATTGCCTCGGCGCTTTACGGCACCATCATTTTCGCCATAGGTGCCCTGGGTACGATCGGCGTCGGCGTGGTGGGCACCAATGGTGCGATCCCGATGGCGGCTGTAGTGGTGCTCGGGGCCGCTCTAGCTTGCGCATCAAGCCTGCTACGACCCGTTCCGAAGTGGCCATCCTAGGGGTTCTGCTCCAACGTTCAGGGCAGCGCGCGTTCGGAACTATCACAAAACGAAGCCATCGCCTTTGCGGTAGCCATGTCGATGAAAGCGCGCAGGGGCCCTGGCACCTGCCGACGACCGGGATAATAGAGATAGAACCTTGTTAGCACTGGACACCAGTCTTCGAGCACCCTGACTAATTCGCCGCGCGCGACATGGTCGGCCACGAGTGCCTCATGGATGTGGGCGAGTCCGTATCCGTCGAGTGCCGCCGCCACGATGAGCGACCGGTCGTCCAAGACAAGCCGACCGGGGATCGCAACCTCCGCGGTTTCGCTTCCGCGCGCGAAGGCCCAGGTGTAGAAGGTGCCGCTCGGATATCGCCGGGCAACGCAACTATGTGCCCGGAGGTCCTGCGGCACGAGGGGTGTTCCATGTCGGGCGATGTAGGCCGGGGAGGCCACGACGGCGAAGCGCAGCGCCGGGCCGACTGGGACGGAAATCATGTCCTGACCGAGTTCCTCGCTCACCCGGATCCCCGCGTCGAAACCTTCGGCGACGATATCGACCAATCCGTCCTGAGTCGTGATGTCCAACCGGATGTCGGGATAGGTTTGCAGGAACCGGGCTAGCAGCGGCTTGATGATCATCTCGGCCGCATTGCGTGGCACGTTCAGGCGCAGCCTCCCTGCCGGCCGACCCTGGCCTGCACCGGCTTGCTCGATGGCGGCCGTGATTTCGCCGAGGGCGGGCGCGATCCGCCCGAGCAGTTGCTCCCCTGCTTCCGTGATGCAGATGCTGCGATTGGTCCGGTTGAACAGGCGCACGCCAAGGCTCCGTTCCAGCCCGCGTATCACGTGACTCAGCGCCGAGGTGCTCACTCCCCG
Source organism: uncultured Acetobacteraceae bacterium (assembly GCA_964246185.1). Classification (GTDB taxonomy): domain Bacteria; phylum Pseudomonadota; class Alphaproteobacteria; order Acetobacterales; family Acetobacteraceae; genus LMUY01. Next base: position 4,461 of record CAXTPP010000118.1, on the reverse strand, counting down.
TTCAAGCGCCGCCTTGCGGAAACTCTGATGCCGGGCCACCGCCACGAACACCTCCAACGCAGGCAGACCTGGCGGCGTCATAGGTGAGTCCACCCTCAACACGGCGTTGAGGAGTAGCCGAGTGTCATCGGGTCCGCAATTGCCCACATCCAGGCGGATGAAGGGGCGGCTGAGACCGTACGGTCTAGCCTGGTCCCAAGGGCAGGAGGCCTATGACATGACCGTCCAGATGCCAGGGCGCCATCACAGGGCTGACGTGAACGGCATACGCCTGCATTACACAGTGGCCGGTTCCGGCGAGCCTGTTGTGCTGTTGCACGGGTTCCCGATGACATCCTTTTACTGGCGCAAGATCATCCCGGCCCTTGCCGAGCAGTTCACGGTCATCGCACCCGACCTACGGGGCTGCGGCGACTCTGACCGGCCGTCCGGCGGCTACGACAAACGGACGGTTGCACAGGACGTGCACGGCCTCGTGCAGCACCTCGGCCTCGGGCCTATCAACCTCGTTAGCCACGACGTGGGAATGATGGTCGCCTACGCCTATGCCAGCATGTTCACCGCGGGGGTGCGGCGGCTCGTCCTGACCGAGGCGGCACTCGCCGGTTTCGGCTTGGAGGAGCTGTACGATGCCGCCAAGACCCCTAGAATGTTCCACCTGCCCTTGTTCGAGGCACCGAACGGTTTGGCCGAGGCGCTCATCACCGGGCGCGAGGCGTCGTTCGTTGCTCACGTGATGCGCCAGCAGGCCTACGACACGACGGTCCTGGAGGAGCACGCGCTGGCCGAGTATGCCCGGCACCTGGCCGCACCCGGCGCGTTGCACGGTGGCATCGAATATTTCCGCGCCCACACAGTAGACGCCGTGGACAACAGGGAATTTAGCAAGACCAAGCTCCCCATGCCGGTCCTGATAGTGGGCGGCGCGGCAAGCCTGGGGGCTCACCTGGAACATCTGGAACCACGAATGCGACCGCTCGCCGAGCGGATGCGCAGCGTCATGATCGACGAATGCGGCCATTATCTGGCGGAGGAACGGCCGGAGCGGCTGACTGAGGAACTCCTCGCGTTCCTCGTTGAACCGGCGTGAGCGTCCTTGATTCCGTCGAGACGACGAAAGTTTGGCCTCGCTTGAGGGCCGTCGGCGGCGGGCCGTAGCGCGTCGCAAGACTTATTGCTGGAGATTCGACACGATACAGGGTGAGAGAAGTTTCGTGCACACGGCGTTGTCCAGCAAAGCAGGCCAGCCATCTGGACCAGAAAGCGCAACAAGCGATCGGTCGTTCCACACGGCCGTGTCTATTGGAAGCGAGAGACTCGCCCAGGATGACATCCGTGACTTGGAACTCGAGAGAGCCAGACACGCACTGACCTATTTAAAGCAGAAGCTTGGGAACGACCGAATGCGCCAGCTTATCGACGATGACCTGCGGGCCATGATGGCGAAAGTCCGAGGTTGGGTTGAGATGTCAGCGGGTGCCTGGCAAAGCGGGACGGTGACGTTGGCTGTGCCCGGACCGAGCGCCAGCGCATTCCAGGACTGGTACGTCGCTAATGTGACGGGCAAACGCGAAGCCGAACTGCGAGCTGGTCACCCTGAGCATTTCATCAGCCATCCGCTGTCGGACACGGTCGAGGTGGTGGAGAATATCGGCGAGACCGAACTACCGTGGCGTGTTTTCTACCGGACGCTTCCGGAAGACTTCCGTTTTCCTATGCCATGGGATCCTGCCTACTCGGGACACTACGGAATGGAGATCCTCGACTGCGACGGCCTCCGCGTAGGCTACAGCATGCGCCAGTCCCGCGACGAGGCCGACGGGCTGCATCTGAGTTTCACGACCCATTTGCCGAACGCGGCGCCAGCCGACCTTGTGCGCCGTCATCTAAATCATTTTGCGATCGAGTTCAGAAACTGGACCCGTGCTGCTTGGCTCGCCTCGACGGGCAATGATGCCGTGAGTTCATGATCAATCATCAGCTTTTGGATACGCCATGAAACTGGTACGAGTCGGTGAAACATCACGTCCGGCCTTCAACCCTGAATGGTATACCGGTGTTGTATGGGCCAACGTGCTGGCGCTGGGGACAACCCCGCCGCCCCTTAGTGTCATGTTGGCGACCTTCTCGCCCGGGGCACGCACGGCATGGCACACGCACCCCTATGGTCAAATTTTGATCGGCGTATTGGGGACCGGCCGGATACAGCTCGCGGGCGAGCCAGCGAGGGCGCTTAATCCAGGTGATAGTGTCACGATAGCACCCGGGGAACGCCACTGGCACGGCGCAGGGCCGGACCAAGCGTTCGCGCACATCTCAATGCAAAGTGCCGCGCCGGACGGCACGACGGCGGTCTGGTCCGACCAAGTGACCGACGAGGAATTCAACCAGCCGGTACAATCTTGATTAAGCAAGCAGCGAAGCACGTTCGGTCTTCTTTCCAAAGGCCGCGAGAATTGCGGCAGCTTGCGATGTCCGTCAGCTACTGCCAAGAGCACCTTGGTTTGCTTAGTGGTGTATTAAAATATGACTGATATTGAGAGAGTGGGTCCTATGCTGCGGAGTGGAGGACCGGGAATGCTCGCTGGCCTTCGTGTGATCGAATTTGCAGACGAGCGAGCGGAATATACTGGTTTACTGCTAGCCGGCCTGGGCGCGGAGGTCATAAAGGTCGAACCGCCAACGGGTAATTCCACGCGTGCCATTGGGCCGTTTCTAGATGACAAGCCGGATCCGGAAGGTTCCCTCCATTTTTGGCACTACAATCGGAACAAGAAGTCGGTCGTGATCGACTTTGACAGATATGCAGATCGGCAAGCGCTGCTTGGCCTCCTCGCGGGGTCTGATGTTTTCCTGTATGGCGCCGACGACTATCCCGATAATTATCCCGAGCTGCAGCGTCAACAACTTGCTGCGCGTTACCCGCATCTCATCATCGGCCGGGCGACGCCCTTCGGCGATGATGGGCCCTGGAAGGATTATCAGGCATCCGATCTCATTCATCTGGCTCTGGGCGGGGTTATGATGAACTGTGGTTACGATCCCAACCCGCTAGGGGAGTATGATTTGGCGCCTGTGGCGCCTCAGGTCTGGCACGCCTACCATATCGCTGGCGAGCAGCTAGCGATCGGTATCGTGGCAGCACTGCTTTACAAGCTGAAAACGGGACGGGGGCAAGATGTCTCGGTAGCGATACACGAAGCGGTGTCGAAAAACACCGAACTCGACGTGATGCATTGGGTTATGCGTCGGGTGCCGCTCTTCCGTTTGACCCATCGGCATGCCGCCGAAGTGCCGGATCGTTCGCCAACGATCGCGTCGACGAAAGATGGTCGTTGGTACATGACCCAGAGCCTAGGTTCGCGGGATCTCAGCAACCTTATCCCGATGCTTGACGATTACTCCATGCGAGCGGACTTACAGCCGCCGCCGGCCGATGCAGCCGCAGCCCGTAACATTCCTGGCACGCAGGCCGCCGGGGAGACTAAGGCGCATACCTTGGATATTATACAGCGTTTTGTCCGAACCTGGCGATACGACGCTATGCCTTGGCTGCGCGCGCAGGAGGCCGGGCTGCTTTGGGCGCCAGTTCGCAAACCGCATGAAAATGTCCTAGACGCGCATTGGCAGGCGCGCCGCAGTTTTTCGGAGATAGAGCATCCGGAACTTAAACGGCGGTTCGTCTATCCGACGAGCAAGTGGATGAGTTCCGCTACGAGCTGGCAGGAGGGCCGAAGGGCGCCCCATTTGGGAGAAGACACGGCGGCTGTCCTGTCTGAAGCACCGCGGCGTCTTGCGTTGCCGACTTCACATAGCAACGTAAGTGACCTTAGCCACTCGGCCCGGCACAATAAGCCGTTTCCACTGCAAGGTGTACGGGTGCTCGACTTCGGGTGGTTTCTGGCCTCTGCGGGCGGAAGTCGCATTCTCGCTGCTATGGGTGCTGAGTGCTACAAGGTCGAGTGGAAAGACAACCCCGATACGCGTCTGGCCGCTATGGCGCCACTCGGGGGCCGCGTGGCTCGCGAGGCAGCGACGCACCCACTGAAGGGAGTGACCGATCCCGACATGGGCGGCCAGTTCAACAACAAAAATGCAGGCAAGAGAGGTATCTCGCTCAACATTCGCCATCCGAAAGGACTGGAGATCGCCAAGGACTTAGTCAAGCATTGTGACATCGTCGCTGAGGGATTTTCGCCTGGAGTTCTTGAGCGTTTGGGTCTTAGCTATGATGTTATGAAGTCGATCAAGCCTGACATAATTTATATTCAACAGTCCGGGATGGGTGCGCAGGGCAGCTATGGTCGAATGAGGACAATAGGGCCGGTTGCTGCGGCATTCGCCGGGCAGGGCGAGATGTCAGGCTTACCTGAGCCGGCTATGCCGACCGGCTGGGGCTACTCCTACCTAGGGTCAGGACTCATTTGCTGAGCCAGAAGATGACGGTAGCAGCGAGCGTGA
>CAXTPP010000117.1:0-10824 GCA_964246185.1 uncultured Acetobacteraceae bacterium | reverse complement strand
GAATCAGTGGCTGGTTTCAATCGGAATCGATGGCTGCAATCGTCGGAATGCGCACGCCATCACCGTGGCGGCGCTGACGGACGCGCCGAGCAGCACGACCGCGATCTCCAGCAGGGTCTTGGCGCTGAACGCGATGCCGGGGGACCAGATCTGGCCCGGCGTCCAAACGGTGCGCACCGCCGTACCGACCAGGATGGCCAGCACCAGCGCCTCGAGCCACTTGGCCCCGAAGGCGAACGCCTCCGCCCGCTCCAGCGCCATGGCGGCCAGCATCACCGCGATACAGAGCGCGACTCCGGGCAGGCAGCCGCAGATGCCCTGCCCAGCGACGCCCAACCTGGAAACGCCCGACCTAGACACGCCCGACCTGGATACGACGGGCCGCACTGACAAAGGCATGGTCATCTCGTGGGCACTTGCGGGCATAGCGGCTTCTCCGGGCCTGGCCTCCGCAAGATGGCTGGGAGCAGCCTGCCGAACCAACGCCCAGCCACGATCCGACTCATCGGCAGCCCCGATCGGTCCAGGACGCTTGCGGCCCCGGCTGGGAGTGATATTGCCGGTGCGATGAGCAGCCCGCTGACGATCTACGCGTTCCGCCATGGCAGCTTCGCGCCGGCCGGAGACACCGCCGTCTGCGTCGGCGAGCGGACGAGCATGGAGGCGGTGTTCGGCCGCGACGGCGTTCAGGAGTTGTTCGACGGCAAGGCGGTGTTCACCAACGACGCCCTGAGGCTCGACTACCTGGGCGTCTGGGGGGTCCGCAACGCCTCCCGCCTGCGCCGGCTGCTGCGGGAGCATGGGGTGGCGGTCGTCATCGCCCACATGCCGCCGCCGGACGCCAGGCTGCGCTACTTCAGCTACAGCACCGCCAAGCTCAAGCGCCGCCACAGGCACGCCGCGCCGTAGGCCGCCGTGCTCAGCGCGGTGATCCAGAAGCTGGCCGGCCAGTCCGTGCAGAAGGCGAGCGCGATGCCGCCCCATGCCTCCGCCAGCGCCAGCCCGGCCGCCAAGGCGACCGCGGGGCCGAATTGGCTGGCCAGAAGCTGCGCCGTGGCCGCCGGCCCCACCATCAGGGTGAACACCAGCAGCACGCCCACCACCTCGGCGCATTCCGCAGTCGCCAGCCCCACCAGGGCCAGGAACAGCACGGATAGGAGGCGCACCGGCACGCCCCGGGCCTCCGCCAGCTCCGGCTGCAGGCTGGCGAACAGCAGCGGGCGGGCGATCACGGCCAGGCCGGCCAGGCACGCCACGCCCAAGCCCAGCAGCACCCGCAGCGTGGCCGAGTCCACCCCCAGCACGTTGCCGAACAGCAGCGCCGTCGCCTGGCTGGCGTAGGCGGTGAAGAAGTGCAGGAACAGCAGGCCAAGCCCGAGCGCTGCGGCCAGCACCACGCCGATCGCCACGTCGCGCTGCTGCAGCCGGTCCCCCAGCAGGCCCATGCCGGCCCCCCCCGCGACCGTCACCAGCACCAGCCCCCAGAGCGGGGCTACCCCGACCAGCACCGCCCCGGTGGCGCCGGTGAAGCCGACATGGGCCAGGGCGTGGCCCGCGAAGGTCTGGCCGCGCAGCACCAGGAACGAGCCGATCAGCCCCGCTACCAGCGCCACCACCGCGGCGGCGGCGAAGGCGTTGCGCATGAACTCGTAGTCAAGCATCGGCCGGCTCAGCAAAGGGGGTCCTAGCCATCACGAACACCCGGCCGCCAGCCCGCGCCACGTCCATCGGCGCGCCATACAGCCCGGACAGCACGGGAGCGGTGACCACTTCGTCTACCGTGCCCAGGGCTGCCTGCCCGCCACCCAGGTAGAGCACCCTGTCGAGCGCCCCGAGCATGGGGTTCAGGTCGTGCGCGCTGAACAGCACCGTGACCCCGAGCTGGCGCTGCAGCCGCCGCACCAGCGCCACCACGCCCGCGCCGTGCCGCGGGTCCAGGTTGGCCAGCGGCTCGTCCAGCAGCAGCAGCCCCGGCCGGCCGAGCAGCGCCTGCGCCAGCAGCAGCCGTTGCCGCTCGCCGCCGGACAGCTCCGCCAGCGGACGCCGGGCCAGCGCGGTCGCGTCCACCAGGCCGAGCGCCCGCGCCACGTCCGCCCGCGCCGCAGCGCCCGGCAGCGGCAGGCCCCATCGCTGGCCATCGGCCGCAGCCAGCACGAAATCGTGCCCGCTGATCCGGGGCGCCGGCACGCTGCGGGTCTGCGGCATGTAGCCGATGGCGGCGTCGCCCCGGCGCGGCGCACGGCCCATCACGCGCACCTGTCCGCCGGCCGGCCGCACCAGGCCCAGCACGGCCCGCATCAACGTCGTCTTGCCGGCCCCGTTCGGCCCCAGCACGCCGATGAACTCGCCGGCCGCGACGGTGAAGCTCGCCTGCCGCAGCACCGTTCGCCCGCCGACCGCCAAATCCACCGACTCGAAGGCGATCGCGCTCACCTGTAGGCCGTCATGGAACGGCCGCCAGCGCATCAGCCACCGCATCCAGCTGCGCCATCATCCACGCCTGGTAGCCGAGGCCCGCCGGTTCCGTTTCCGTGACGCCCACGGCCGGCACGCCGACCTCCCGCGCCAGCAGAAGCAGCCGCTTGGCCGCGGCGTCGGCCGCCTGGCGGTTGTACAGCAGCAGCCTGACCCGGCGCTGCCGCAAATCCGTCTCCATCGCGGCCACGTCGGACGCTGCCGGCTCGGTGTCGTTCATCACGGCCAGCTGGAACCGCTCGTTGCGCATGACCAGGCCGAGGGCCGCCGCCATGTCGCCGAACACGGGCTCGGTCGCGGTGACCGGGACGCCGGCGTAGAGCTGCCGCAGGGCCGCCACCCGGGCGGCGAGCGGTTGCAGCGACTGGAGGAAAAGCTGCGTGCGGGCCTCGTAGCCTGCCGCATGGGCAGGGTCGGCCGCCGCAAGCTGCGCTGCCAGCGCCCGGGCGTAAGCGGGCATGGCGGCCGGGTCATACCAGACGTGCGGGTTGCTGCCAGCCGCCCGGTGCAGCAGGTCCGCCACCACGATCACCCGGCGGCCGGCCGCCGGGTTCGATGCGCCCAGCAGCCTGGACGCCCACGGGTCGTAGCCCGCCCCGTTATAGACAACGATGGCTGCGTCCGAGATGGCCCGGGCGACCGAGGGGCTGGCCTCGAACAGATGCGGGTCCTCGTCCGGGCTGCTCAGGATGCTCGCCACCGGCGCCCCCGGGCCTGCTACCTGCTGGGCGACGTCGCCGTAGAAGTTCTCGGCAGCCACGATGCGGGGCTGCGCCGCGGCGGACGAAGCTGCGAGCATGGCCAGCACGACGGATAGCCTGGCCTTGCCCAAATCATGCTCCTTGGAGGAGCATCGTCCCCACGTTCTGTTATAATGTAACCACCGCTTCCTTGTCCAGCACTGGAAGCCGTCGGACGCCCTAGCTAGAACTGGCACCCTGGCTAGAACCGGGCAGCACAGGGGGCGGCACTTGGACGAAGCAATCTTCACGCGCCGGACCGCCGCCCTGCTGTCGCAAGCCGAGGCCGTCTGCTCGGGCCGTGGAACCCGCCTGACCGGGCTGCGCCGCCAGGTGCTGGGCCTGGTGCTGGAAAGCCCCAAGCCGGCCGGCGCCTACGACCTGCTCGAACGCCTCCGCACCCGGCACAAGGGCGCGGCCCCGCCCACGATCTACCGCGCGCTGGATTTCCTGCTCGACCAGGGGCTGATCCACAAGGTGGAGCGCCTGTCTGCCTTCGTCGGCTGCGTCCATGGGATGGAGCAGGAGGCGGACGGGCACGCTCCCCACGCCGTCCAGTTCCTGGTCTGCAACGATTGCGGGGGCGTCGAGGAGCTGAGCGACCCGGCGATCGGCCGCTCCCTGCAGCAGGCGGCGTCCGCCCGGGGGTTCAGCATCAAGGGGTCCATCGTGGAAGCGGACGGCGTGTGCGGCGCATGCGCCGCGTCGCATGGATGACCTGCCAAGGAGCCGTGCGGGGAGCGTGGCGGCGGCTGGGCGCGGTCGGGTCCACCATGGACGAGGCGCGCGCGCTGGCGGAGGCAGGAGCGGCGCATGGCACGGTGGTCAGCGCGGCAACCCAACATGCGGGACGCGGCCGCAGCGGGCGCACGTGGGCCAGCCCGCCAGGCAACCTGCACGCCACCATCGTGCTGCGTCCGGCAGGCGGGCCGCAACTGGCGCCGCAGCTGGGCTTCGTCGTGGCCCTCGCGGTCGCGGAAGCGGTGGACCGGCTGGCCGGGCCGGGAACGGCGCTGAAATGGCCCAATGACGTGCTGCGCGGCGGGGCCAAGCTCGCGGGCATCCTGCTGGAGCGGATGGCGGACGGCGTGGTGCTGGCAGGGCTCGGCGCCAACGTGCGCCACGTGCCGCCGGACATGCCCTATCCGGTCACCAGCCTGTCGGCACTGGGGTGCCCCGCCGGGATGGACGACCTGCTGATCGCCATCATGGAGCAGATGGAGCAGGGCTGGGCGGCATGGCAGGCCGAGGGCTTCGGCCCAGTGCTGGCCCGCTGGTCCGCCCGTGGCCCGGCGGCAGGCGCGCCGCTGCGGGTGCGGCTCGGAACCGTGTCGGTGGACGGGCGGTTCGCCGGCCTGCGGGCGGACGGGGCGTTGCTGCTGGACGTGGCAGGCGTGCGGCGGGCCATAGTGGCGGGGGACGTGCTCGCCTGACGGCGCGCTTGCGCAAGATGGGTCGATATGGCCAAAACGGCCGATGCTGAAGCTGCGAATCATTCCATGCCTGGACGTGAAGGACGGGCGGGTGGTGAAGGGCGTGAACTTCGTCGCCCTGCGCGACGCCGGGGACCCGGTGGAGCAGGCCGCCGTGTACGACGCGGCCGGCGCAGACGAGCTGACCTTCCTCGACATCACCGCCAGCCACGAGAACCGCGACACGATCTACGACGTGGTCAGCCGCACGGCCGCGCGCGTGTTCCTGCCGCTGACGGTCGGCGGCGGCGTGCGCTCCACGGCGGACATGCGGCGGCTGCTGCTGGCCGGGGCGGACAAGTGCAGCATGAACTCGGCGCCGATCGCCCGCCCTGGCCTGATCGCGGAGGCGGCGGAGAAGTTCGGCAATCAGTGCGTGGTGGTGGCTGTCGATGCGCGCACGGCCGGGCCGGGCCGGTGGGAGGTGTTCACCCACGGCGGACGCCGCCCCACCGGGCTTGACGCGGTGGAGTGGTGCCGGCAGGCGGCCAGCCTGGGCGCGGGCGAGATCCTGCTGACCAGCATGGACCGGGACGGCACCGGCCTCGGCTTCGATGCCGGCCTGCTGCGCGCCGTGTGCGCCGCCGTGCGCGTGCCCGTGGTGGCGTCCGGAGGGGTCGGCACGCTGCAGCACTTCGTGGAGGGCGCGGAGGCGGGCGCAACAGGGTTGCTGGCCGCCTCCGTGTTCCACTTCGGCACGTTCAGCATCCCGCAGGTGAAGGGCGCGCTGGCCATCGCCGGATTGCCGGTGCGCCGCGCCCGCGAGCTGGCCTGAGACAAGCTCATGGCGAAGAAGGCGACCAAAACCCGGGCGGCGGGCAAGAAGGCCGCGCCAGTGCGTTCCGCCGCAGCCGGCACGGCGAAGAAGGCGGCAAAGCTTCAGCCGGTCCGCAAGGCGGCAGCCCCGCCAGTCTCGCAGGTTGAATCCGGCGCGGCCGTGCTGGACCGGCTGTGGTCGGTCATCCTGCAGCGCCGCAGCGCCGACCCGGCGCTCAGCCATTCCGCCCGGCTGCTGTCCCGCGGCACGGCCAAGGTCGCACAGAAGTTCGGCGAGGAAGCGGTCGAGTGCCTGATCGAGGCCGTGGCCGGCAACCCGCGGGCGCTGGTGGCCGAGAGCGCCGACGTGCTGTACCACCTGCTCGTGCTGTGGGTGGCCGCGGGCGTGACGCCGGGCACGGTCTGGGCCGAGCTGGAACGGCGGGAAGGCGTTTCCGGCGTTGCCGAGAAGGCGGCCCGCCCGCCCGCCGCCAGCCCCGGGACACGCAAGATACCCTGACGGAGCATTGCCATGCCAGTGAACGGCCTCGGCGCCTACGACGACGCCAACATCTTCGCCCGGCTGCTGCGCGGGGAAATCCCCTCGCGCCGGGTCTATGAGGACGAGTGGGCGGTGGCGTTCCACGACATCGCGCCGCAAGCCGCCGTGCACGTGCTGGTGGTGCCGCGCGGACGCTACGTGTCGCTGGCGGATTTTACCCGGGACGCGCCGGATGCGGAGGTGGCCGGGTTCTTCCGCGCAGTCGGCGCCGTGGCGCGCCAGCTGGGGCTGGAGGAGGCAGGCTACCGCGCCCTGGCCAACATGGGCTTGGACGGCGGGCAGGAAGTGCCGCATCTCCATGTCCATCTGTTCGGCGGGCAGGCCTTGTCCCAGCGCATGGTGACGGCGCGGGATGGCTAGTTGCCGACGGTCACGCGCATGTCTCCCACAATCTCAGTGGCCGCCCTGGGGCGGCGCAGGCGGTGCCCCGCGCGGATCGTCCACCGCTCCAGCCCGACATGCAGCAGGGCGGCAAGCAGCACCAGCGCCGCCACCGTGCCTGCCAGCGCCAGGCCGTAGCCCAGGCCGAACCCGGCCGTCAGCAGCCGGAGGACCGCGAAGCCGACCAGGACATGGATGAGGTAGAGCGGGTAGCTGATCCGTGCCGCCGCATCGAGCAACCAGAACGGGCGGACCCGGCGGCGCATCGCATAGAGGCCGGCGAACAGCGCCAGGGCATAAAGGTAGTTCACCGTGTTGTACCGGAAGTCATAGTGCCCGGCAGCGGCTCCCTCGCGCCACGACAGCAGGAACAGCCCGGCCAGCGCGCCGACGCCGGCGACCAAGCCGCTCTGCCGCAGCTGCCCGCGCAGGTGGAAGCTGAACAGCACGCCGGCGAGCATGTAGATCAGGTAGGACGACTCGACCCCGAAGGACCTGAGCGCCTGGCCGCCAGGCGGCAAGGTCCAGGCGGCAGCCACGCTTGCCGCGGCCAAGGCCAACGCGGCGGCGCAGACCACGCGCACGCTGCCGCGCAGCACGGGGCCGGCGAGCAGGGCGATCAGCAAGTAAAACTTCACTTCGATGCACAGCGTCCAGTTCACCATGTCAAAGGCTGGCAGCCCGGCGTAGTTGGCAATCAGCAGCGCATTGCCCCACAGCGTCGCCGGGTCGATCCACACCGGGCGGCCCCACCAGGCGCGGCTGGCCATCAGCGCCGCCACCTCCAGCGCCATGGCTGCCAGATAGACCGGGTAGATGCGCAGCGCGCGGGCCAGCAGGAACCGCCCGCGCGCTCGGCCATCAAGCGCCTGGCCATCCAGCGAGAGCGGGATGACCAGGCCGCTGATGAGGAAGAACAGCCCGACGCCGAACGGCCCGCCGTTGAACCAGGGGGTCGAGACCCACGGGGCGAAGCGCCCAACCTCGCCCGGCTGCACGGGCGCGCCGGTCAGTCCGCTCACCAGGTCCGGCATGAGCCAAAACACCCCCACGAGGTGGGAGTAGGCGACGCAGAGCGCAGCCAGGCCGCGCAGCTGGTCGGCGAAGACGAGCCGGCCCGTCACGCCGGCAGGCAGCACTTCTTGAACTTCCTGCCGCTGCCGCACGGGCAGGGGTCGTTGCGGCCAACGTTGCGCAGCGGGTTGCGGACCGGCTCGGGCAGCTCCGGTTCGGCGTGCTGGCCCTCCGGCACGTCCAGCCAGTCGATGGCGCTGCCGATCGGCCCCAGCCCGTCCCAGAGACGCCCGGACGCCGCACCCGGCTGCTCGCGCGCCTCGCGCAGGTCGCTCCAGAAATCGGCCAGGTTCATCGCCTGCGGATCGACCAGGCCCTGCGAGAACACCGCCTCCGCCTCCCCGGCCAGCCCGGCGAAGCCGAGTGCGGCCACCGTTCGCGCCCAGCCGAACCAGACGAGATGCTCCTCGCGCGGCAGCAGCTGCGCGGGCAGGCGGGCGAGGATATCGTAGGCCGTGGCCTCTGGCAGCTTGCCCGTGCGCGCGAGGTAGCCGAGCACGAACAGCGCATCGCAGCGGATGCTTGGGTCCGCCGCGGGACTCTCGGCCAGGCGGAGCAGCAGCGCCGGGTCACCGTCGAAGGTGCTGATGAGCAGCGCCGTGCCGGAGTCGATGATGTGGTCGCCGAGCACCAGGTCGGACCGCTCGGTGTCCTGCAGCAGGGCGCAGAGGTCGGGGAAGCTGGCGGTGTCGGCCCGTTCGGCGAGCAGGTGGAGGATGACGAACAGCGCCCGCTCGGTCTGCTCGGATTGGTCATGGCCGCGAACGTAGGCGTGCAGCAGGGCGCGGCAGCGCGGCCCGGTCCACTCCCATTCGTCCAGCGCCCACTGCATCGCATGCGCCGGCATGGCGTCGGTCGCGGCGAAAGCGGCGACCGCATCATCGAACGTCATGACGCTCCCCCGAGCAGCCGGCCCCAAAAGCCGCCGGCCGCCCGCTTGCCGTGCGTCACGTGCGGGGTGCGGGCCGGCGGGCGCAGGGCGCTGCTGAGCAGGTGCCGCCCGGTGTCCCCGACCGCGATCCGGGCGCGCTCGAAGACGGCGATGCGGGCGGATGCGTCGTCCCTATCCGGCCAGGAATCCAGGGTCGCGGCTGCCTCCGCCAGCAACCCGGCGCGGCGCTGGATGTCCGCCAGGCGCAGTGCCGCCTCGGCGTCTGCGGGGGCGGGCCAGAGTGCCGCGGCGCGGCGGCGCAGCTCCATGGCGTCCGCACCCGAATCCTCTGCTTCCCAGGCGGCTTGCAACAACGCCTGCGCCTCGTCCGGCGTGCCCGCAGCCAGGGCGGCCCAGCGCAGGAACGGCGGCTGGGCGCGGTAGCCCGGGCTGCGCACAATGTCTGCGGCGCCGGGCGGCAGGGTGGCCAGGTCGGGTGCGCAGGCGCCGCAGCCGCGGCAGCGCAGCAGCCATCGCCGGAGGGTGGAGCGGGTCGGCTCGCCGGGTCGGCCGTCCAGGTCGGGCGCGGTCTCCGCCGGGGGTGCGCGGAAAGGCAGGGGCGCGGCAGTGCCGCAGGCGGCGCAGGCTGGCATGGCGGCAGGATACAGGCTGCGCCGCCGTAGGGCCAGCGGCTTGGCCGCATCGTCTTGTGCCTTTGCGAAGCTGCTTCCCACCCATTTTGCACCTGGACGGAGCATTCGATGGGAGGCAAGCGCGTGGGCGAAGGCAGCTTTGAAATATCCAAACGGTCACTGTTTGTTGTAGGAATATAGACCTAGAACAAGGGTGGCAGATGAACTGGCAGGATCAGGGAAGCAGGAACACGGCTGGTTCGGCCACGGTCATGGGTTCGCCTTGCAAGAAGATGCCCAGCCTGCTGACAGGGTGGAATTGAGGACTCGGGCGAAGGCCGCTTTCGAGTTTGCCATGGAGCGGCTCAGCGGTGTGGCAGGCGCGGCCTCTATCCTTATCGAAACATGCGCGATGCCTTGGGTGATCTGGTCCCGCGCTGGGCGGAGAATGCTGCGACCCCCTCCGGACAGCTTCCGTCGGCACTGTTTCGGCTATGATGCCGATCCGGTGGAAGCGTGGGGCATGCAGCGGGTCGCCTTGGCGGTCCGCCCCGCGGACACGCACGCCAGGCTGAGTGCCGCCGGGACCGAGCTGTCCGTCGCCATGATGAAGGTCGGCTCAGCATGCGCGGCTTCCTGCGAGCTGCGCAGAAGCGGTTTTTGCTCAATGACGCACGCGATGCGCCTCTCGTCCAGCCGGTCGCTGAACGGCCCGAGGAGGAGCGGGAGGAAGAGGAGGCTGCCGAGAAGCGCCTCATTCCCCGCCTGCCCTTGCTTTCTCCTCATGTTCCAAGCGTTGAGGAACCGATCGGCAGAGGGATCACAATCCCAGGGATTGTCGGTGCGGCTATCCTCCGCGGCGACAAAGGCCCAAGGAGTGCGCCAACTGGTGGCGGCGAGGCGGGCTGCAAGCTTTCAGACCCGCCTATGCCGGGTTCAGCACCGGGCAGCGTGGACGCAGAGGTCGCTCCTGCGGTCGCCGACACACTGCCAATCTCGCGGCAGAAGCAGGCTAGCCACATCGCCGGAACCCCGCAAAACCTGAACCGATTAAAGCAAAGAACTTCAACTTAGACGTTTGACGGCAATGCTGCTGAGGCTGAGGCCTTGACGCGCGAGGCATGGAATAGTGGATCGCCAAAAAATCAGGGGAGACCATGGATACGTGACTATGATTTTGGGCATCGGATCGGCACAGGGCCGCGAGGCGGCGGCCAGTCCATCGTTCGTGTGCATCGGGACGAAGCAGGCGAAATCCACGGACACCCAGCAGGACCGGAGTCACCATGAGCGAGCGTGCCCAAAACATGCCAGGAAATGCTATTTTGCAATCAATCGCTTTGGCGCTGAAAGCCTGTTACGGCAGTCTTGCTCAACCTAATTTCAGCAAGGTATACATCAACATGAAAGGCTCCGCTTATCAACGGTTGGCGGAGAATTGCAGTCTGAAGGCATTCAAATCCATGACTTGACTGATCTGAACGATGATGTCGCCATCCACCTCGATGTGGATCAGGATGGGCAGGGGGGCTGAGTGGCACTCTCCGGCATCGGCCCTTTCGCGGTTTTTATTTGGCGCGACAAAAACGGCCAGTATAGTTGGATCCAGCCTGGGAACGCATCTTCACCTTTGGCTGCCTTGGTTGCCAAGATCGTTGAGGGCGCAGGCTTCACACTTCTAAGCCGCGATACTGTCACACAGATGGTCGCCATGAATCGTGCTGATGGAACGACCGAAGCCACGTTATATCAAGCCCTATTCACTGACAGTGACGTAATTCCCTGACTTTGACCGTCTCGGAACTGCTACAGATCGTGTGAAAACTCGGCTTGAGCAGGTGCACGAGCGGCCGCATACGCG
>CAXTPP010000116.1:0-10838 GCA_964246185.1 uncultured Acetobacteraceae bacterium | reverse complement strand
GGACGGTGCGGGCCGACTCGCCGCTCGGGCGCCTGGTGACCCGGCGGGTGGGGCTTTGCTGCCTCGCGGCGTTCGCGGCGCTGCTGCTGACGCCGGGGCTGTTCGGGGTGTTCTACCGCTCGGGCGCGCCGGCTACGGCGCGGCGCAGGCGATGCCCGGGCCGCTGTTCACCTTCGCCGCCTATCTCGGCGCGCTGCTCGGGTTGGCCAACGCGGCCGTGGCGCCGGTGGCGATCTTCCTGCCCGGGCTGCTGCTGGTGGTGGGCGTGCTGCCGTTCTGGGGCGCGTTGCGTGTCCGCCCCGGCGCGCAGGCGGCGATGCGGGGCGCGAACGCGGCCGTGGTCGGCATCCTGGCCGCGGCGCTGTACGACCCGGTGTGGACGGGCGCGGTGCACAGCCCGGCGGATTTCGCAGCGGCGGCCGGGTTCGTCCTGCTGGCGGCATGGCGGACGCCGCCCCTGGCGATCGTTCTGCTGGGGGCAGCGGCCGGGCTGCTGGGGGTTTAGTTGCGGGCCTTGTCCACCAGGGCGTTCTGCTTGATCCATGGCATCATGCCGCGCAGGGTCTCGCCCACCTTCTCGATGGGATGCTCGGCGTTGCGCCGCCGGGTCGCCTTGAAGCTGGACTGGTTGACGCGGTTCTCCAGCATCCAGTCCCGCGCGAAGCGGCCGGATTGGATGTCGGTCAGCACGCGCTTCATCTCGGCCTTGGTCTCGGGCGTGATGATGCGCGGCCCGGTGACGTACTCGCCGTATTCCGCGGTGTTGGAGATCGAGTAGTTCATGTTGGCGATGCCGCCCTCGTAGATCAGGTCGACGATCAGCTTCACCTCGTGCAGGCACTCGAAGTAGGCCATCTCCGGCGCGTAGCCGGCCTCCACCAGCGTCTCGAACCCGGCCTTGATGAGTTCCACCAGGCCGCCGCACAGCACCGCCTGCTCGCCGAACAGGTCGGTCTCGCACTCCTCCTTGAACGTGGTCTCGATGATGCCGGCGCGCCCGCCGCCGATGGCGCTGGCGTAGGACAGGGCGATCTCCAGCGCGTTGCCGGACGGGTCTTGGTCCACCGCCACCAGGCAGGGCACGCCGCCGCCGCGCTGGTACTCGGAAC
The DNA here is from genome assembly GCA_964246185.1 of uncultured Acetobacteraceae bacterium. Taxonomy (GTDB): domain Bacteria; phylum Pseudomonadota; class Alphaproteobacteria; order Acetobacterales; family Acetobacteraceae; genus LMUY01. The sequence goes on along the minus strand of CAXTPP010000116.1, from coordinate 9,729 downwards.
GCACGGTGTGGCCCGGTCCCTTGGGCGCGATCATGAACACGTCGATGTCCGGGCGCGGGTCGAGCAGGTTGAAGTGCACGTTGAGGCCGTGCGCGAAGGCGAGCGCGGCGCCCGGCTTCATGGTGGGGGCGAGCTTCTCGCGGTACAGGTCGCCCTGGATCTCGTCCGGGGTGAGCATCATGACGACGTCGGCCTGCTTGGCGGCGTCCGCCGGGTCCATGACGGGCAGGCCCGCCGCCTCCGCCTTGGCGACGCCCGCGGAGCCGGGGCGCAGGCCGACGATGACGTTGGCGACGCCGGAATCATGCAGGTTCTGGGCGTGGGCGTGGCCCTGGCTGCCGAAGCCGATGATCGCGACTTTCTTGGCCTTGATCAGGTTCACGTCGGCGTCTTGGTCGTAGTAAACGCGCATTTTTCAGTTCCGGTTTATAAGGTTTAGGTCCGATTGGCACCAGCGCCGAACGCGAGCTTCAACGCTGGCTTTGATGTTATATGTGTCAAAATCTTTGTAGATTTTACCGACGACATCTGTTGGAAGCCGTGGCATCCTTTTGTCTTTCAACAATAGCATTTGCCGACTCATTGCGCGCATGAAACCATATTCTAGCGGAATATTAGGATTAAAAGATCGCTCATCTATCTCTTCAAACACAAATACCCCGAACCTGCATCCCATCATATAGACACAGATGTTTGACCAAAGGTCTGAGTCCATTGGGTATGTTTTCATATCAGCGCGAAGAGCTGTAAGGCCAAACTCTTTCAAGGTTGCCTGGATGACGTTCCACAATTCTGTAAACTGATGACCATCGTCAAACCTCATTCCAACAAATACATTTCGGTTAAAATCAGGGTAGTCTCGAAGAAGTTCGTCTAATGGCTCTTGAAGCGTCTCGAATCCGAGAAAAGCTCTCAAACGGTTTGCCTCAACCAAGGATGCCGTTATGTATTGTTCAGCAAGCTCTTCATAAATCCTACTACTTTGGTTCTCGTCAGCAAAGTCGGAAAGCACTGGACCATGAAACATCTGAGGTTTGATAAACCCAAATTGATGGACTACAATATTCCAGGCTGCTGCCTCAGAAAAATTAGGGATGCTATTACCATCCAAAATAAACGATCTGAGGGGAGAGGAGGGAGGTAACGGTGTGAAAAATAGAAAAGTTTTATCTGATCTCAAAAAAAATGCATTGTTACAGGGGCTGGATGCTGGAAGAAAGCTAAACGATAAGCCTAAATCAGAACGTCTTTTCTCAATAGCTTTGTCTAAGCTCGCCAAAACACGGTTGCATTGATCCTGAACTAAACCATAGTTCTCCAGGCTGACACTATGATTTTGATTAACGAAAGTTGGAAACAAGCCTACGTTCCTCCTTAAAGCGTCCCCAGCCCCCGGCTGATCGCCGCCACCCCGCTGCGCGACACCTCCGCCAGCCCCAGCGGACGCATCAGGGCCACGAACGCGTCGATCTTCTCCGTCCCTCCCGTCAGCTCGAACACGAAGCTGCCCACCGTCGTGTCCACCACCCGGGCGCGGAACGCGTTGGCGATGCTGAGGCTCTCCGTCCGGTCCGCCCCCCGCGCCACCACCTTGATCAGCGCCAGCTCCCGCGCTATGTGCGGCCCTTCCTTGGTCAGGTCCGCCACCTTGTACACCGGCACCAGCCGGTCCAGCTGCGCCTTGATCTGGGCGATGATCATCTCCGTGCCCGAGGTCACGATGTTGATGCGGCTGCGCGCGCCGCCATCGTCCACCGCCGCCACCGTCAGGCTGTCGATGTTGTAGCCGCGCCCGCTGAACAGGCCGATGACGCGCGCCAGCACGCCGGACTCGTTCTCCACCAGCAGCGAGATCGTCGCGGATTGGATGGGGGCGTCCATCAGACCAGCATCAGCCCTTCCTGCGTCAGCCCGGCGGCGCGCGCCTCGCCGCCCGGGCCGAGGATCATCTCGTTGTGCGCCGCCCCCGACGGGATCATCGGGTAGCAGTTCTCCTTCTCGTCCACGCAGATGTCCGCGATCACGGCGCCAGGCGTCGCCAGCATGCGCTCGATCACGTCGTCCAGCTCGCCCAGGCAGGTCGCGCGCAGACCGGTGGCGTGGAACGCCTCGGCCAGCTTCACGAAATCCGGCAGGGCGGCGCTGTAGCTCTCGGAGTAACGGCCGCCGTGCAGCAATTCCTGCCACTGCCGCACCATGCCCATGTACTGGTTGTTCAGGATGAACACCTTCACCGGCAGGCGGTATTGCGCCAGCGTCGCCATCTCCTGGATGTTCATCAGGATCGACGCCTCGCCCGCGATGTCGATGCACAGCGCGTCCGGGTGCGCCACCTGCACGCCCATGGCGGCGGGCAGGCCGTAGCCCATGGTGCCCAAGCCGCCGGAGGTCATCCAGCGGTTCGGCTCGTCGAAGCCGAAATGCTGCGCGGCCCACATCTGGTGCTGCCCCACCTCGGTCGAGATGTAGGCGTCCCGCCCGGCGCAGGCCGCGTGCAGCCGGCGCAGCGCGTGCTGCGGCTTGATGACGGCGCTGGGCGTCATATCCTGCTCGTAGGCCAGGCAGTTGGTCTCGCGCCAAGCATCGACCTGCCGCCACCAGGCCGTCAGGGCGGCGCGGTCCTGCACCTGGGCGTCCTCGTGCCAGGCGGCGATCATGGCGCGCAGGATGCGGCCGGCGTCGCCGATCACCGGCACGTCCACCGCCACGTTCTTGTTGATCGAGGACGGGTCGATGTCGCAATGGATCTTCTGCGCGTGGGGGGCGAAGGCGTTGAGCCGGCCGGTCACCCGGTCATCGAAGCGCGCGCCGATGTTCAGCATCACGTCGCAGCCGTGCATGGCGAGGTTGGCCTGCACCGTGCCGTGCATGCCCAGCATGCCGAGGAACTGCGGGTCGGACGCCGGGTATGCGCCCAGGCCCATCAGCGTGGAGGTGCAGGGCGCGCCGCTCAGCCGCACCAGCTCGCGCAACGCCGCCGTCGCGTCGTCCCCGGCGTTGATCACCCCGCCGCCGCTGTACACGACCGGACGCCGCGCACCCTTCAGCAGCGCCACCGCATGGCGGATCTGCGCCGGGTCCGGCTCGGTGCGCGGGCGGTAGGAGCGGTGCGGCTCCTGGCTCGGCGCGGCATACGGCGCGGGCGCGATCAGGATGTCCTTCGGAAGGTCCACCACCACCGGGCCGGGCCGGCCGCCGGCGGCGATGGCGAACGCCTCGTGCACCACCCGGGCGAGGTCCTCGCTGCGCTTGACCAGGTAGTTGTGCTTGGTGGCGGGCCGGGTGATCCCCGTGGTGTCCGCCTCCTGGAAGGCGTCGTTGCCGATCAGGTGCGTCGGCACCTGGCCGGTGAGGCAAACGATCGGGATGCTGTCCATCAGCGCATCGACCAGCCCGGTGACGGCGTTGGTGGCGCCCGGCCCGGAGGTCACCAGCACCACGCCGACCTTGCCGGTGGAGCGCGCGTAGCCCTCGGCCGCGTGGACCGCCGCCTGCTCGTGCCGGACGAGGATGTGGCGGATGGCGTTCTGGTTGAAGATCGCGTCGTAGATCGGCAGCACGGCGCCGCCGGGGTAGCCGAACACCACGTCCACGCCTTGGTCCTTGAGGGCTTGCAAAAGGATTTCGGCGCCGGAGCGGCGGGTGCTGCCATGGTGGGTCATAACTCCATCCTACCTTTGCTGCGGTGCAGGGTCAACCGCGCCGCGAAGAAACTGGCGCATAGCTGCCATCGAACTTTCTGAAAGTTGCGTAGGATCACGGTACCGCGCATGGATCATATGCGTTCGGCTTGGGTCCGCCATCTGCTGGTGGCGGAACCAGGTTGCCTGGCGCTTGGTGTACTGCCCCGTCGCCAGCACGGCGAGGCGGGCCGCCTCCGTCAGGGGAAGGCCGTCCTGCAGGTGGGCGGCCAGCTCGGGCACGCCGTGGGCGCGCATCGCGGGCAACGCCGGGTCAAGCTGCAGCGCCAGCAAGTTCGCCACCTCCGCCAGCGCGCCCTGCTCCAGCATGGCGGCGAACCGGGCGGCGATGGCGGCGCGCAGCTCGGCGCGCGGCGGGTCGAGCAGGACGGCGTGGTAGGCCCACTGCGTTCCTGCCGGGGCCGTGCGCCGCCAGGCGGCCAGGCCCTGCCCGGTGCCGCGCCAGACCTCCCACGCGCGGGCGAGGCGCTGGCCATCGCCGGGGCGCAAGGTGGCCGCGGTGTCCGGATCGGCGGCCGCGAGCCGGGCGTGCAGGGCAGCCGCCCCCTCCCCGGCCAGCAGACAGCGGGCTTCGGCGCGGGCGGCGGCGCCAGGGTCGGGAATGTCCGCCAGCCCCGCCGTCAGCGCCCGTAGATACAGGCCGGTGCCGCCGCACAGGATCGGCGCCGCGGCCTCCGCCATGCAGCCCAGCGCCTCGGTGCGCCACCAGGCGGCGCTGCCGGGTTCGGCGGCCGGGCGCACGCCGTACAGGCGGTGCGGCGCGGCGGCCTCCTCCTCCGGGGTCGGCCGGGCGGTCAGCACGCGCAGCTCGCGGTACACCTGCATCGAGTCCGCGTTGATCACCGTGCCGCCGAAAAGCTGGGCCAGGTGCAGCGCCAGCGCCGACTTGCCGCTGCACGTCGGCCCGGCGACGATCAGCGCCCGCCGCTTGTCCATGCCATCCGACCCTGCCATGCAGCCGATGATGCCGCATATCCTCACCCTCGTCGCCGCCCGTGACGCCGCCACGCTGCGGCCGGCCACCATCGCCCGGGTGCGCGAGGCGGTGCGCGGCGGCACCCCGCTCGTGCTCTCACCCGGCGAGGCGGTGGATATCCCCTGCCCCGGCGCCCCCAACCTCGCCGCCGTGCGCGCCGCCTTGGAGGGCGAGCCGGTGGACGCGCTGACGGTGCCGAGCCGGGGCCGCCGCAAGGGCCTGTTGCTGGCCGACATGGACAGCACGGTCGTCACCGGGGAGACGCTGGACGAGCTGGCTGCCCTGGCCGGGTTCGGCGAGCAGGTGGCCGCCATCACCCGGCGCTCCATGAACGGCGAGGCCGACTTTGCGGACGCGCTGCGCGAGCGGGTGGCCTTGCTGCGCGGGTTGGACCTGGCAGCGTTGGAGCGCGCCTGGGACAGGGTGCGGCTGACCGGCGGGGCGACCACGCTGGTCGCCACCATGCGGGCGCACAACGCGACGGCGGCGCTGGTGTCCGGCGGCTTCACCTTCTTCAGCGGCCGGGTGGCGACGCTGTGCGGCTTCGACGTGCACCGCGCCAACACGCTGGAAGACGACGGCACGGCCTTGACGGGGCTGGTGGGCGAGCCGGTGCTGGACCGCGACGCCAAGCTCGCCGCCTTGCAGGAGCTGGCTGCCGCCCGCGGCGTGCGCCTGGCCGCCACGCTGGCGGTGGGGGATGGCGCCAACGACCTGAGCATGATCGCGGCGGCCGGCATGGGGGTGGCGTTCCATGCCAAGCCGGTGGTGGCAGGGGCGGCGCGGCACCGGGTGGACCATGCGGATCTGCGGGCGCTGCTGTTCGCTCAGGGGTATCCGGTGGGGGCGTTCAGCGAACAGGTTTAGGCGGCGCCTATTCCAGCCAGTTTTCCACGTTCAACCCGCGGACGCGTCGGAACTCATCGACATTCACCGTAACCATGATCGCGCCAAGTGCCTGCGCATGTGCTGCGATGAGAAGGTCGTTCGACCCGATAGGGCGTCCGGCGGTCTCCAGCCCGGCCCGGATGCCGCCATACTCGCGGTCAGCGGGCGCATCGAAAGGCAGTACCGGCAACTCGGCTAGGAAATCCTCAACCCTGCTCAGGAGCTGCCGCGATCCCTTTTTGGCACAACCATAGCGTAGTTCCGCCGCCACGATGATGCTGACGCAAGCCTCGCCTGCGGCCGCCGGGCGCGCTGGGCGGCGCGCCCGGCGGGATTGCGGATCAGGTCGCTGACGATGTTGGTGCTCAGCACGTAGCGCACGATCAGAAGATGTCCCTCGGCGCTGGTGGCGCGTCATCAATATCTGGGAAGTCGTCCATCAACGGCTTCCAGCTGTCCAGGAGCGCGACTAAACCCCTTTGGCGCACCGGCTCGCTAATCAGCCGATCTCCGTCACGGCTGATGATAGCTTCGCTGCCCGGCAACTCGAATTCCACCGGGATACGAATGGCTTGATTGCGGTTGTTACGGAACAGCCGGACTTGGCGAGGTGCAGGATCGGGGTGGGGCATGTAGACGACCTTCGGTGCATACCCCTTTGACATATGCCGGATAGACTTTGGATTAAGCCAAGTCCGTGGCATGTTGAAGGAGGGAGGCCGTCGCAACCTGCTCCAACAGCTCAGATCGACCGAAAGCAACCACTAGGCCCTTAACATAACAACTATTTTGGAATGGCAGGCCGCACCTGTTTCCACAAGGTCCATTTCCGATAATGAAAAGACCGACGCGGCGCATGTACTGACCTCCAAGGAGTAAGTCAGTCTATAGCCCTGCTAAAGCCTCTTCCAGTAAGAAATGGAATTTCACCTGACGCTCTGGTTCCAGGGCGAGGCCCGCTTCGGGCAGAAGGGCCGCGTCCGCCACCGCTGGTTCACCCGCGGCCAGCGCCCGCCCGGCCTGTGCGACCAGCGCTACACCTGGGCGGAGCTGGCAAAGGTTCCGCGTGCGGAGCACGTGGAAAGCCTGCGAAGAAGCACCTGTTCGCCGCCGTGCAGCCCGCCACGGGGGCAGGGCTTCGCGCTCGTGCCGCCCGAGGTGTCCACCACAGCCATGCAGGCGTTCCTGGACGGGTTCAGCACGACGCTGGCCACCGACGGGCACGCCGTCATGGTCGCCGACCAGGCGGGATGGCACGTTGCTTTTGCACTCAAGGTTCCGGACAACGTGACCTTGGTCCTCTTGCCGCCCTACAGCCCCGAACTGAACCCGGTCGAGCGCGTGTGGCTCTGCCTGCGCGAGCGACACCTTAGCCACCGGCTGCTGGCGGGATACAATGCCATCGTGGACGCGCTCTGCTCAGCCTGGAACCAACTCACCCCAGAACGCCTGCAAACCCTCACAGGCTACCCCTACCTCAACCAAGTCAGCTTCTAGGCGGGGCGGTATTACAGCCGCCTCTTGACCCGGCACCGCATGCCGCCGGGTCAGCCAAGGGCCGGGGGCCTTTGAAAACCGTTTTATTGTGCAAAGGCCTTCCAAAGGCTCGCCTTTGGCCCTGTCTACCTAACGGTCACCGTCAAGGGCCGATGATGCAGCAGGCGCGTTCCGGCGGAATCCCTCGCGCAGCCTTCCTCCATGGGGTGCCAGCACACCGTCCACCAAGGCCTGCACCGGGGCGGTTTCACCTTCGGCGAACAGCTTGGCAAAGGCGGCGTCGAACCGGTTGGCGAAATCAGCGTCCATGGCCCGCAACGCTCCCGGAATGGCTTTGCCCTTGGCGCTCCAGCACCCTGCCGCGCGCAGGGCGAAGTCGCTCAAGGCTCCATGGAGCCTTGCTGCCGCAGCAATCAGCACGGCTGCGCTGCGGCCGTTTTCCAGGGCCGTGGCGAGGTCGGTGATCGCGTAGCGCTGGATGCGAATCGCCTCGGCGTCCAGCGGAGGCGGCCCGAGTTCCAGCGTCGCGCGCGCGATCTCGCGCGCCTCATCGAGCAAGCGGCAGGGCCGGGAGAACACGTCGGCTCCCTCGGCAACCATGGCGGGCAGCGCAGCGATGCCGGATGGCCGGTCCACCTCGCGGCAGAAATAGGCCAAGCTGCCGAGGTCGTGGGCGAACACCTCGATGTCCCGCCCTTCGAAGCGCGCCGTCTCGCGCCAGGCGCCATCCGGCAAATGCCCGAACAGCAGGATCACGTCGTAATCGGACACCTCCGTCGCCTCGCCCCGCACCTGGGAACCCGCGAGCAGGGCTGCTTCGGCCTGAGGATGGCGGCTGGCGACGAAACGGCCGACGACGGCGAGCGCACCGGCCAGCGGCGGCCCAAAGCCTGGAACCGGCGCTTTCAGCCCTTCGTCCAAGGCAGCTTCTCGGCCTGCCATCCCGCCATCCGGCCGCGCTGGCCGCCCGAGTCTGGCGGGCCTTCGAAGCCGTCGGCGATGTTGTAGGCGTGCGGGAACCCGGCGCCCTGCGCCAGCTCGGCCGCCGCCACGGAGCGCACGCCGCTGCGGCACAGGAAGTAGATGTGGTCCTCCGGCGTGAGCCCGGCGGCTTGCAGCTCCTCCATGAACCCCTCGTTGACCCGCATGGAGGGCGCCACCTGCCACGAGATCATCGCAGGGCGCTTGCCCGCCTCCGCCAGGTCCGGCACGCCGATGCCGGCCCACTCGATGTCGGTGCGCACGTCCACCAGCTGCGCGCGGGGATGGCTGACCAGCGCATCCCACACCTGTTTCGGCGCAACATTCTCCACCATCTCGTGTTCTCCCATAGAACGCGCAGAAGTTGCCCCAGCATGACGCAAAGCACAAACACCCAGGAAGACGGCCAGGAGGACGGCATGAGCGCCGCCATCGGCCACACCCCGCTGATCCGGCTGCGCCGCGCCTCAGAGCTGACCGGCTGCACCATCCTGGGCAAGGCGGAGTTCATGAATCCCGGCGGCTCGGTGAAGGACCGTGCGGCGCTGGCCATCATCGAGGACGCCGAGGCGCGCGGCGTGCTGCAGCCCGGCGGCACGCTGGTCGAGGGCACGGCGGGCAACACCGGCATTGGGCTGACGCTGGTGGCCAACGCCCGCGGCTACCGCAGCGTCATCGTGATGCCCGACACGCAGAGCCAGGAGAAGATCGATTTCCTGCGCATGATCGGCGCTGACCTGCGGCTGGTGCCGGCCAAGCCGTACAGCGACCCGGACAACTACGTCCACCACTCGGAGCGGCTGGCGCAGGAACTGGGCGCGGTCTGGGCCAACCAGTTCGACAACCTGGCCAACCGCGAGGGCCACCGCACCACCACCGGCCCCGAGATCTGGCAGCAGACCGAGGGCCGGGTGGATGCGTTCACCTGCTCCTGTGGCACCGGCGGCACGCTGGCCGGGGTGTCCATGGCGCTGAAGGCGCAACGGCCCGGCATCCGCATCGTGCTGGCGGACCCGGAAGGCAGCGGACTATACGGCTGGGTCAAGTCGGGCGACCTGTCCATCCATGGCAGCTCGATCACCGAGGGCATCGGCCAGTCCCGGGTGACCGCCAACCTGGCAGGCGTCGCGATCGACGACGCCGTGCGGGTGACCGATGCGGACGCGCTGGACCAAGTGTTCGACCTGCTGCAGCATGAGGGCCTCTCGATCGGCGGCTCGGGCGGGCTGAACGTGGCCGCAGCCATCCAAGTGGCCAAGCACATGGGGCCGGGCCACACGGTGGTGACGATCTTGTGCGACAGCGGCGCGCGCTACCAGTCCAAGCTGTTCAACCCGGCTTTCCTGCGCGGCAAGGGCCTGCCGGTGCCGGCGTGGCTGGCAGACTGACCTTGGCCAGGCCGGGCAAGCGCAGGCCTGCTGCGTTCCCGGCTGCAATTCCGTCAGGCTATCTCGTCCTCTGGCGGACTTGCCATGTCGAGGCCGTCGTAGCGTTCTGCAAGCGGCAGCTCGATGTCGATCTCGGACATGGCGACCACGGGATCCGCCGTCAGGATATGGCCGACCCAGTCGTCACCCTGCGCGAGAGCTGGAAAGCGCCGGATCGCGCGACCGCCGAGGCGGCGACCGCGACATGTGCCGACAAGTATGGCGCCAAATACGACCGGGCGGTGACCTGCCTGGTGAA
>CAXTPP010000115.1:0-10908 GCA_964246185.1 uncultured Acetobacteraceae bacterium | reverse complement strand
AGCAGCGACAAGGCCCGCAGCACGAAGAAGCCGCTGCCGGTGGACAGCCCCTCCTCCGCCGCATAGCCCGGCAGGTAGCCCAGCACGTGCCAGCCGGCGCCCCAGGCATAGCCGCCGTACATCACGACGATCACCGCGACGGCGCCGGCCAGCAGTCGCCAGTCCCAGCGGCGCCAGAAGGCGGGGAACAGCGCGGCGGGCAGCAGCTTGCACAGGATGGCGAAGCCCAGCACGGCCCCGGCCAGCCCCTGCCGGCGGCCCGAGGACGCTGCCAGCAATGCCAGGGCGATGAAGCCGAGGCTGGCGCCGTCGATATGGCCGTTGCCGGCGTACTCCCAGATCGGCAGCGGGTTCCAGGCATACACCAGCACGCCCGCCATCGGCAGCCCGGCCCGGCGCAGCAGCACGGCGACGCAGCCGACCGCCACCGCCTCGAACCCGCCCATCACGAGCTTCACCATGGCGAGGGACGACCAGACCTGGCCGATCGCGGCGAAGATCACCTGCGCCATGGGCGGGTAGATGGTGGGCGCTTCCTCCGAGCGGTTGGTGCTGGGGTAGATCTCGCCGTCCCGCAGGAAGGCGAGCTGCGGCGCTGCGGGCCGGTACAGGTAGGGGTTGATGCCCTGCGCCTGCACCCGGCCGTCCCACACGTAGCGGAACAGGTCGGACGACAGGAACGGCGGCCAGGCGAGCGGCATCACCCGCATGGCGGCGGCCAGCCCCAGCGCCAGCAGCGTGGCGCGCCGGGGCAGCGGGCCGGAGCGCACCAGCCAGACCGCGACGAAGTACACCAGCCCCGCCGCGCATTCGAGCGAGACGAAACGGCTCAGCCGGTCGTCGGAACCGATGTAGGCGACCGCGCCCGGCTCGTGGCACAGCAACTCCGCCGCCACGAACAGCAGCAGCACCAGCCCGACCGCAGCCAGGGCCGCGAAGCGCCGCCGCTCCGTCATGCCGCCAGGCGTGCCCGCAGGCTTCATGCCGCCAGGCGTGCCCGCAGGCCAAGCCGTTGCACGCAGGCGGCGGTGGCGGGCGCGGCATAGCCTACCCCGCCGTCCAGGTCGGCCAGCAGGCGGCCGAGTGCGGCACGGTCGTCCACGTCGTACCAGGGCGGCAGCTCGGCGGCAGGCACGCCGAGGCTTGCCGCCGCCGCCCGGGTCTGCGCGGCCACCCGCTCCGTGCTCCAGGCGATGCCGCCGTAGAGCTGCGCGTGGGGCGCGGACATGCCGAGCAGATAGTAGCCGCCATCCTCCGCCGGCCCCAGCACCACCCGGTCCGACCCGGCGGGCAAGGCGCAGGCCGCCTGCACCAGGCAGGCCGTGGGCAAGGTGGGGCTGTCAGAGTTCAGCACGCACACCGCGTGGTGGCCGCGCTCGAACAGCGTGCGCGTCGCGTGCCACAGGCAGCGGCCGAAGCCCTGCACCCCGTCCGGCGTTTCGGCCTCGCCGTCCGCCAGCACCAATCCTGTGCCGTCGGCCAGGATGCCGTCGAACAGCGCTTCCATCCCGGCCGGGGCGTAGGCAACATATCCTGCAATGTCAACTTTCTGGGCGGCGAGCCGGATGTTCTCTGTGATGTCGCGCAGGAAGGTGGCGCTGATCTGCCGCGCTTCCTCCGGCAGCAGCGGCGGCGACAGGCGCGTCTTCGAGTGGCCGGCGCGGGGGGCCTTGGCCATGACGGCGATGGCGCAGCTCACTTAAAGCTTCGCATGGCTCTGCCCTGCACCCGAGAGGGAATGGTCAGTCCCTTCACCCCTTCATGAAGAGGTGTCCAGAGGACGACCGTCCTATGGCGGGGTTCGGGGCAGAGCCCCGATCTGCTGTCCGCACCCAACTAAAGGCCAGCAAACAGCTCGGTCGAGAGATACCGCTCGGCAAACGACGCGGCGATGCCCACCACCAGCCGCCCAGCCATCGCCGGACGCCGCGCCAGCGCCAGCATGGCGTGCAGCACCGCGCCCGAGGAGATGCCCACCGGAATGCCTTCCGTCCGCGCGCACAGCCGGGCCGCGGCGATCGCCTCGCGCTCGCTTACCTGCGCCACCTCGTCCACCAGCCGCATGTCCAGCACGGCCGGCGTGAACCCGGCGCCGATGCCCTGGATGCCATGCGGCCCCGGCGCGTCGCCGGACAGCACCGCGCTCTCGGCCGGCTCCACCCCTACCACCAGCATGGCCCGGCGGCGCGGCTTCAGCACGCGGGCGATCCCGGTGAGCGAGCCGCCGGTGCCGATTCCGGCCACCACCGCGTCCACAGCGCCGTCCGAGTCGGCCCAGATCTCCTCGGCCGTGGTGGCGGCGTGCACCGCCGGGTTCGCCGGGTTGTCGAACTGGCGCGGCATCCACGCTTCCGGGGTCGCGGCCAGGATCGCCTCGGCGCGGCCGATCGCGCCGGACATGCCGAGCCGGGCCGGCGTCAGCTCCAGCTCCGCGCCCAGCAGCCGCATCATGCGGCGGCGCTCGATGGATGCGCCGTCCGGCATCACCACGATCAGCCGGTAGCCCCGCGCCGCCGCCACGAAGGCGAGCGAGATGCCGGTGTTGCCGCTCGTCGGCTCCACCAGCACGGAGCGGCCCGGCGTGATCAGCCCCTGCCGTTCCGCCGCCTGCACCATGGCCAGGCCGATGCGGTCCTTCACGGAGGCGAGTGGGTTGAAAAACTCCAGCTTGAGCGCCATCGCGGCCCCCACGCCCTGCGACTGCTCCAGCCGCGGCAGCCGCACCAGGGGCGTGCCGCCGACCGTTTCCAGGATGCTGCCGTACAGGCGGCCCCTGGCTTGGGTCGGCAGCGCAGCGAGGGGGGTGGCTCCATCCGGCATGGCCGTAGCAATATCATGCCGGACGAAACCATCAAAAGGGGGTGCATCGGGATGCTGCTACGCCAGGACCGCGCCATGACGGCCGTCGCCATCGTGCTGGACGTGGCGTTCCACGCCGGCCAGGGCTCTGCGGTGAGTGCGGGCGAGATCGCCGACCGCCTCGGCCAGGCGCGCCGGGGCATCGAGCCGGTGCTGCAGGCGCTCACCCGGGCGGGGCTGCTGGACAGCCTGCGCGGCCCGCGCGGCGGCTACCGGCTGGGCCGGCCGCGGCGGGACCTGCGGCTGCTGGACGTGGTGGACGCGGTGGCGGAGGGCGAGGCTGAGCCGATGCCGGGCCGCCTGCAGGATGCCGTGACGACGCCGCTCTGGGGTGAGATCGACGAGGCTTGCCGCGAGCGGCTGGCGGCGCTCACCGTGGACGACCTGCTCAAACGGGCTGCCGCCGCGGGTTTGCAGCGTCCGGCCGCAGCGCCGGTGAACTTTGCGATCTGACGAACTTCGCCATTCGGCGGGGCTTCAATTCGCCCTGCCCAGGTGTGATATGTTAAGTCTACGACGTGCCAGCGTGATATGGTGCGAAAGCGAACGAGGAATGAACCTATGAGCATCCAGCTCGGCCAGATCGCACCCGATTTCGAGCAGGACTCGACCATCGGCCGCATCCACTTCCACGACTGGCTCGGCGCCGGCTGGGGCGTGCTGTTCAGCCATCCCAAGGATTTCACCCCCGTCTGCACCACCGAGCTGGGGGAGGTGGCGCGGCTGAAGCCCGAGTTCGACCGCCGCAACGTCAAGGTGATCGGCCTGTCCGTCGATACGCTGGACAACCACGGCAAGTGGAACCAGGACATCGCCGATGTCACCGGCAGCGAGGTGAACTTCCCGATGATCTCGGACGGCGACCGCAAGGTCAGCCTGCTTTACGGCATGATCCACCCGGAGGCGGACGCGGCGCTGACGGTCCGCACCGTGTTCGTGATCGACCCGGCGAAGAAGGTCCGCATGATGCTGGCCTACCCGCCCTCCGCCGGGCGCAGCTTCCCCGAAATCCTGCGCGTGATCGACAGCCTGCAGCTGACCGACGGCAACAAGGTGTCCACGCCCGTGAACTGGCAGCCGGGCGAGCGCGCCATCATCCTGCCCAGCGTGTCTGACGAGGCGGCTAGGGAGCGCTTTCCGCAAGGCTGGGAGGCGAAGAAGCCCTATCTGCGCTACGTGGACTTAGGGAAGTAGCGCCGTGGAGACCCGCAAGCTCACTGGAGCCGAGACGCTCAAGGCCGGCAGCCACGGGCTGCGCGGCACGGTCGCCTCCGAGATTGCCGGCACCCCGCGCGGCGGCGTGTCCGAGGGCGTTTACAACCTGCTCAAGTTCCACGGCACCTACGAGCAGTTCGACCGCGACACCGCGACCGCGCTGAAGCAGGCGGGCGAGGACAAGGAGTGGCAGTTCATGGTCCGCGTCCGCGCGCCCGGCGGGGTGATGACGGGCGCGCAGTACTTGGCGCTCGACGCGATCGCGACCCGTTACGCCAACGGCACGCTCAAGATCACCTCGCGCCAGGGCATCCAGTTCCACGGCACCATCATCGGCGACCTGAAGGCCGAGATCGCCGCCATCAACCACGCCCTGATGACGACCTATGCCGCCTGCGGGGACGTGGTGCGCAACGTGATGGTGACGCCCGCGCCGCGCCGGGACGCCGTCCATGCCCGCCTGCTGGCCGACGCCACCATGCTGTCCGAGCAGCTGCTGCCGAAAAGCCGCAGCTACTACGAGATCTTCCTGGACGAGGACGCCGACGCCGACGCCCCGGCGGAGGTCGAGCCGGTGTACGGCGCGACCTACCTGCCGCGGAAGTTCAAGATCGGCCTGATCCATCCCGCCGACAACACGATCGACCTGCTCGCCAACGATCTCGGCTTCGTGCAGGTCTGGGACGGCGGCGACCTGCTCGGCTACCAGCTCTACGTCGGCGGCGGCCAGGGCATGACCCACAACAAGCCGCGCACCTACCCGCGCATCGCCACCGCCGTCGGCTTCGTGGGTCCTGACCAGCTGTGGGAGGCGACGGTGGCCGTGATCGCCCTGCAACGCGACAACGGCGACCGCACCGACCGCCGCCGCGCCCGGCTGAAATACGTGGTGGATGACCGCGGCCTGGACTGGGTGCGCGACACGCTGGTCAACACCTACGGCCTGGCGCTGCAGCCGGTGCGCGACATCGGCAGGCTGCACATTCCCGAGCTGCTTGGCTGGCACGAGCAGGGCGACGGCAAGCTGTGGCTGGGCCTGCCGATCAGCTCCGGGCGCATCGCCGGCGGGCTGCGGGCGGGGCTGCGCGAGGCGGTGCAGCTGTTCGGCATCCAGCCGGTGTTCACCGCCCAGCAGGACGTGCTGCTGACCGACATCCGCCCGGAGGACCGGGAGGCGGTGGAGCAGCTGCTGCGCGGCCACGGCGCGGTGTTCACCGAGGCGCTCAGCCCGCTGTCGCGCTGGGCGCTGGCCTGCACCGCGCTGCCCACCTGCGGGCTGGCGCTGACCGAGGCCGAGCGGGTGCGCCTGCCGATCGTGGCCGACGTGGAGGCCGCCATGGCGCGCCATGGCATGGCCGGCGAGCGGGTCAGCCTGCGCATCACCGGCTGCCCGAACGGCTGCGTGCGGTCCTACTCCGGCGACATCGGCCTGGTCGGGCGCGTGCCGGGCCAGTATGCCCTGTTCGTCGGCGGCGACTTCGAGGGGACGCGGCTCTCGTTCAAGCTGCTGGAGAAAGTGCCGATGGAGGCGATCGGCGCCACGCTGGAGCCGCTGTTCGCCAGTTGGGCGGAACTTCGTGAGGGGGATGAGGGATTCGGCGATTTCTGCACCCGGATGGGCTTGCCGGCGCTGCTGGCGACGCTGCCGCAACCAGCCCCGCAGCTGAGCCAGGTCGCGGCGGAATAACCCCGCCCGCCATTGCTGTCCCGACCTGGCGCAACGCGGCTGAACCCGGCGAGCGCTGCGTGCCGGAGGAGGTGGCGGTGGCGCTCACCTACAACCGCGTCACCCACGCCGTGATGATGGCGACGCCCGCGGATTTGGAGGACTTCGCCGCCGGGTTCAGCCGGGCAGAGAACATCATCACCGAAGCGGACCAGTTGGAGGAGTTGGAGGTGGTGCCCGCCCCGCTCGGCATCGAGCTGCGGATGTGGATCGACCCGGCGCGCATGGCTGCGCTGGAGAAGCGGCGGCGGCAGATCGCGGGCGCCACCGGCTGCGGCATGTGCGGCATGGACAGCCTGGCCGATGCCATGCGCGCGCCATCCGTGGTTGCGGCAGGGCGGACTTGGACTGCGGCCCAGGTTTCCGCCGCGATCGCCAGCCTGCACTCGGCGCAGCACCTCAACCATCGGACGCGGGCAGTGCACGCCGCCGGGTTCTGGCGGGACGGGCTGGTGGCGGCGCGCGAGGACGTCGGCCGGCACAACGCGCTCGACAAGCTGACGGGAGCGTTGCTGCGGGCAGGCGAGGACCCGGCGGGCGGCATGCTGCTGCTCACCAGCCGGGTGTCGGTGGAGCTGGTGCAGAAGGCGGCCGGGGCAGGCATCGGCACGCTGGTCGCGGTGTCGGTGCCGACGGCGCTGGCCATCCGGGTGGCGGACGCGGCCGGGATCACCCTGATCGCCGTCGCACGCTCCGATGGGTTCGAGCTGTTCACCCATCCGGAGCGGCTGATGCGCTGACCGAGTTCAGGCCGCCTTCGCCTCCCGCCGGCGCGCGTGCAGGATGAACTCGGTGTAGCCGTTCGGCTGCGTCCGGCCCTGGAACACCAGGTCGCACGCCGCCTTGAACGCGGGGCCGTCAAAGCCCGGCGCCATCGGCCTGTAGGCTGGGTCGCCCGCGTTCTGCGCGTCCACCACGCCGGCCATGCGCCGCAGCGTCTCGTTTACCTGCGCCTCGGTCGCAACCCCATGGCGCAGCCAGTTGGCGATGTGCTGGCTGCTGATGCGCAGCGTCGCGCGGTCCTCCATCAGGCCCACATCATGAATGTCCGGCACCTTGGAGCAGCCGACGCCCTGGTCGATCCAGCGCACCACGTATCCCAGAATGCCTTGCACGTTGTTGTCCAGCTCCGCCTGCACGTCGTCCGGCGCCCAGTTGGGCCGGTCGGCGAGCGGGATGGTGAGCAGGTCCGCCAGCCTGGCCTTGCCGCGCCGGGTCAGCGCCTCCTGCCGGGCGGCCACGTCCACTTGGTGGTAGTGCAGCGCGTGCAGCGTGGCGGCGGTGGGCGAGGGGACCCAGGCGGTGTTGGCGCCGGCCTGCGGGTGGCCGATTTTCTGCGCCAGCATGTCCGCCATCTTGTCCGGCGCGGCCCACATGCCCTTGCCGATCTGCGCCCGGCCGCGCATCCCCGCCGCCAGCCCGTAATCGACGTTGCGGTCCTCGTACGCCTTGATCCAGGGCGTGTTCTTGATCTCGTTCTTGCGGATGAACGCGCCCGCCTCCATCGAAGTGTGGATCTCGTCGCCGGTGCGGTCGAGGAAGCCGGTGTTGATGAACACCACCCGGTCCTTCGCCGCCGCGATGCAGGCGCCGAGGTTGGCGCTGGTGCGGCGCTCCTCGTCCATGATGCCCATCTTCAGCGAGGTCGGCGCCAGCCCCAGCATCCGCTCCACCCGGGCGAACAGCTCGACGGCGAACGCCACTTCCTCCGGCCCGTGCATCTTGGGCTTCACGATGTAGACCGAGCCCTCGCGGCTGTTGCGGCGCGCGCTGGGCTTCACGTCGTGCATCGCGATCAGGGAGGTCACCGCGGCGTCCAGCATGCCTTCGGGGATTTCCGCGCCGTATTCGTCCAGCACCGCGTCGGTGAACATATGGTGGCCGACGTTGCGGATCAGCATCAGGCTGCGGCCCGGCAGGGTCAGCGTACCGCCATCCGGCGCGGTGAACTGGCGGTCGGCGGAAAGCTTGCGCACCAGGGTCTTGCCGCCCTTTTCCAACGTGGCGGACAGGCTGGAATCCATCAGGCCGAGCCAGTTGCGGTACACCTCCACCTTGTCCTCCGCATCCACGGCGGCGACGCTGTCCTCGCAGTCCATGATGGTGGTGATGGCGGATTCGAGCACGATGTCCGCGACGCCCGCCGGGTCGCTGCCGCCGATCGGGTGGCTGCGGTCGATCAGCAGCTCGATGTGCAGGCCGTGCCGCTTGAGCAGGATGGCGGTGGGCGCCGACGCCTCGCCGCTGTAGCCCACGAACTGCGCCGGGTCGGCAAGCCCGGTCTGCCCGCCGCGGTGATGCGCCACCAGCGCGCCGTGCTCGACGGCGTAGCTGGCGACGGGGACGTGGGAGCCGTGGGCGAGCGGGGCGGCCTCGTCCAGGAACGCCTTGGCGCGGGCCACCACCTTGTCGCCGCGCACCTTGTTGAAGCCGCGGCCCCGCGCAGCACCTCCCGCCTCGTCGATCGCGTCCGTGCCGTACAGCGCGTCGTACAGGCTGCCCCAGCGGGCGTTGGCGGCGTTCAGGGCGTATCGCGCGTTGCTGACCGGCACCACCAGCTGCGGCCCGGCGATGCTGGCGATCTCCGGGTCCACGCCGCCGGTCTGCACGCTGAACGGCTCCGGCTCGGGCACCAGGTAGCCGATGCCGCGCAGGAAGTCCTCGTAGGCGGCCGGGTCGATGTCATTGCCTTTGTACGCCGCGTGCCAGGCGTCGATCTGGCCTTGCAGTTCGTCGCGCCGGGCGAGCAGGGCGCGGTTGCGCGGCGCCAGGTCGTGCACGAGCGAGGCGAAGCCGGCCCAGAACGTGTCGGCGGTGATGCCGGTGCCAGGGAGCGCCTCCCTCTCGATGAAGCCGTAGAGCGGCGTCGCCACCTGCAGGCCGTGCGTCTGGGTCCGGTTCATCGTCGTCTCCGTGGGTTGGGTGTGTTGTTCCCCCGGGCGGCGGCGTTGTCGAGTGCCTTTCGCGCGACGGCTGCGCACCGCCGCCGCCAGCATCGGCAGGCAGGCGAGGGGCGCAGCCGCGCCGTCATGAGATCAACCTCGGGTCAAACCGTTGCGCTATGCCGCAGCCCCCGCCGCGCCAGCGTGAAATGCGCCGGCCGGTCCGGCTGCGTCGTCACCCGGCCCACCGGCTTCACGTGCGCCACGTCCACCGAACCCACCCGCAGCGAGCCTACCAGCTTGGCCAGCACCAGCACCGCCTCCGCCATGGCGAACTGGGCGGCGACGCAGATGCGCGGCCCGGCGCCGAACGGCAGGTAGGCGAAGCGCGGCGGCGGCGGGGCGCCCGGCATGAAGCGCGCCGGGTCGAACGCCGCCGGGTCGTCCCACAGCAGCGCGTGGCGGTGCAGCACCCAGGGCGACACCGCGACGGTGGCGCCGCGCGGCACCATGGTGCGGTTCGCCACGTCGCGCGTGATGGCCTCGCGGGTGATGAGGAAGGCCGGCGGATACAGCCGCAGCGCCTCGCTGACCACCGCCTTGGCCACCGGCAGGTGCGCCATCGCCTCGGCCGCGTCGCTGGGGCCGAACGGGTGGGCGGCGGCTTCCTCCGCCACGCGCTCCTGCCACAGCGGCGACTGCGCGAGCAGGCTCAGCGACCAGAACAGCGTCAGCGCCGTGGTCTCGTGGCCGGCCAGGATCATGGTCGCCACCTGGTCGCACAGCTGTTCGCGGCTGAAGCCCTCGCCGGTTTCCGGGTCCCGCGCGTCCTTGAGCATGTCGAACAGGTCGCGCGGGCCATCGGCCGCGGGCAGGCGGGCGCGGGCGTCCACGATGCTGCCGATCAGCGCCGTCCACTCCGCGCGGAACCGGCGGCGCGCGCCGTCCTGCGGGCTGGGCATGGTGGGCGGGATCAGCAGGTCGATCGGGTTGGGCCGCGCCAGCTGCATCGCGAAGCGCATCAGCAGCGCACGCATCGGCGCGCCATGCTGCGCCATCTCCAGCGAGAACATCGAGCGCCCGGCGATCTCCAGCGCGGTGCGCTGCATCTCGGGCAGCAGGTCCAAATCCTCGCGGCCCGCCAGCCGCTCCAGGCACTCCGCGGCGGCGGTGGCCACGTGGCTGGTCAGCACCGGCATGGATCGCGGGGCGAGGATCGGCGCGATGGTGCGGCGCTGGTGACGCCAGGCGGCGCCCTCGCTGAGCAGCAGGCCGTCGCCCAGCAGCGGCGCCAGCACCCGGCGCGAGATGCCGGGGCGGCGGTAGTTGGCCGCGTTGCGCACCAGCACGTGGCCGATCGCGTCCGGGTCGTTCAGCAGCACCTGGATGCGGCCCATGAAGCTGCCGACGATGGACGGGCGCTCGTAGGCGCGGCGGCCCCACATCTCCAGCGCGTTGCCGCGCAGGATGCGGATCATGCCCAGCGCGCCGGGGTCGGTGGAGCGGATGGCGTGGATAGGCGGGGCAAGGCGGGGTTGTGCCAGCATGAGACATAGGAGGGGATGGCCGGCGGTTTATCAAAGGGCGCGCCAGCAACTCCGGCGGTCAAAGCGGCCAGCATCCGCCCGCCTCCGTTCGGTTTCGGCCAATTGCCGCGGCTGCCCGTCATGAACGAGGATGGGCTTGCCAAACCGCCGGCCTCCGCATGGCAACGACCGCTTCTGTCGTGAGACGTCGATTTGGCCGATGCGCCAGCCACCGATTCCGTGCTATTATGCCGCCATGGGCAACTGACCTCCGAGACCGACCGGGACCGACATCATGCGCAGCCGCATCCCGTGGCTGCAGCTGATCGGCGTCGTAGGAGTTCTCGCCATGTTTCAGGTTCTGGCACCCGTTACCCTCCACCCCACGGCGGAGGCCCGGCAAGCCTTGGGGGCCCAGTTCCGCCCGCCGGCCGCGCCGCCTGGCGAGAGATCGCCCGCCGTGGCCAAAGGCTGGAATTCGTCCACCTGCAGTTCTGCTTCGCCGGCGTCACCCTCGCCATCTGCTCCAGGCTGCGGGCGGACGGATTCATCGCCATCGAACTGGGCCTCGGCGACCCCCGCCAAGCCGCTCGGGTCGTCACCGCCGTGGAGTATCGCCGGTCCGAGGCCCGATCCCGTCACGCAAAGGCACGTTCGACAAGGGGTAGTGGGTCGGTTTGAGATCCTGCCCTGATTATTT
>CAXTPP010000114.1:0-11385 GCA_964246185.1 uncultured Acetobacteraceae bacterium | reverse complement strand
ATCATCCCCAAAACTTGGGAACCCGGCCGCCTCCAGTCCATAACAGCTTCTAGAGATATGGCTCAAGGCGACCTAATTAAGCCCGCCGAGGTTGCTGACATATTACCAGCGGCCAGTCTGACGGAAGCAGGCCTACAAGATACGCCAGCCCCTGAGGATATCTCTGAGATGGTGTCCTTATCACCATTCTCCCTCACTTCACGAGGTAAGAAGTAACAGGAGTGAAGAAAGTACATTTCAGCGTGTTTCAAAGCCAGGCGGAACGGCCGCTTTCCACCATGGGTAGTCATCTACCGAACTGCCGAAAACTCCTCACCCCTCCGCCGCCACGATCTGTCCCGCGCTGATCGCCTCCAAAAACCCCCGCCAATCCCGTTCCGTCTGTTCCGCATACGCCATCGCGAACTCGCCCACCGCCTCGTCGAACACCGCGCCCTGCCCCAAATACCCGGCAATCGCCGCAGCGTCCCCCGCGCGGGCGTGAGCGCGGGCCAGGGTCACGCCGCATAGCACGGCGTAGAACGGCAGCGCCTCCTGGATCATCGCGCCGACCTGCGCCAGGCGGGAATCCTTCAGCCGGCGCACGTAGAAGTCCCGCCCGCCTAGCGGCCTTTGGGTCCAGCCGAGGAACACGTCCGTCGCGGCCTGCATCATGCGCTGGCCTGTCACCACGCGCTCACCCTGGTTCTTGTAATCGGACGCCCCGGCGTGGGGCGCCAGCACCGATTCCTGTGCCTGCTTGATCTGCAGCAGCAGCGGCGCGCCGCCCTGCGACACCAGCAGGCCGATGGCGCAGAAGGTGCCGACGCTGCCGACGCCCACCACCTTGAACGCCACGTCGGCCAGCTTGTAGCGCGCCAGCAGCACCCGGCGGTCCTCCTGCAAGCTGGCGGCATACGACTCGAAGGCGCGCCGGGCCGGCAACTGGTGCGCCTCCAGGTGGTGCACGAAGGGCAGCTTGTCGCGGATGCGCCAGCCGGTGCGGGTCTGCTCCACCAGGCCGAACTGGGCGCTGCCGCTGGCCACCAGCTTCTCCAGCCGCCGCTCGATCCGGCCGCGAATGCGGGCGTCGCCGATGCCGTCGATCGCGGCGGACAGGTCGATCCGCGTGCCCCAGGCGTCCACCGGCGGCAGGGTGGCGAGGTTGCCGATATGGCGGCGGTAAGCGCCCGCCGCGGCCCGCGCCAGCTTGCGGCAAGCGCGTTCGGACAACGATGCGACCCGGCCCGCCACGGCCAGGCTGGTGGCCAGGCGCTTGAGGTCCCACTCGAACGGCGCGGGCAGGGTCTCGTCGAAATCGTTGACGTCGAACACCGGCAGGCCCTCGGGCGAGGCGAAGGCGCCGAAATTGGCCAGGTGGCAGTCGCCGCACGCCTGCACGCGCAGGCCGCTCGCAGGCATGGCGGCGAGGTCCGCCGCCATGATGGCCGCTGCGCCGCGCAGGAAGGCGAACGGGTCGGCGCGCATCCGGGCATAGCGCACCGGCAGCAGCGACGGGATGCGGCTGGCGCCCTGGTCGATCAGGGTTTGCACCGGGTCGGCGCGGTCCGCCGGCGGCGACCATTGCGCGTGCCCGCTGCGCGGCAAGGCCTGGCGGAGCGACGCGCCTGACTTGAACGACTTGACCAGCGCGCGGTGGGACTTGGCGGTCAGCGTAATGCTCCAGGCCTGATCAGCGGCTCGATCAGCAACAGGGCGTGCCCGTCCGGATCGTGGGTCAGCAACGCCCGGCTGCCATCCGCGAGCGCCACTGCTTCGTTGGTCAGACCCTCCACTTCCAGCACGAGCCGGGTCGCCGCGATGTCGCAGGGGCGCAGCTGGCGGGCGGGGCGGACCGGCGGCGCACGGTAGGCCAGCAACTCGACGTGCGGCGTTCCCTGCTGTGGTTCGAGCGCCACCACCTCCACCTCCGCGCTGTCCAGGCCATCCAGCCGGTCCTGCTCCGGCCCATGGTTGAGCTGCCGGGCGGTGACGCGCAGGCCTAGCGTGTCCTGGTAGAACGCGATGCTGCGCTCGACCTCCGCCACCACGATGGCGGAATGGTCGATGCCGTCCTGATGGCCGTCCGGAAAGCGTAGGATTTCCAGCGGGTGGCCTTCCAAGTCCTGGAACTTGTAGGCGGTGACGCCGCCGGACCGCTCCGGCAGCTGTTGCGGGCCGCTGCGGCTGAGCGCAGGCGGGACGAAAGGCTGCAACCGGGCATAGGCGGCCGTCATGTCCGCGACGGGGATCGCGATGTGCTGGAACATTTGGTCGCAGGTGCGAACATCTGCCGGGTAGGGTTCGCCGGCCGTCTCGAAACTTTGCAGGCAGAGCGTTTGCCTGCCCCGGTGCAGCCCCACCTGCGTGATGCGTTCCGCGCCCATCAGCTTGGCCAGCGCGGGGTCTGCTTTGCTTTGACTGATGGCGGTGAAGCCTAGCGCGCCGCTATAGAACGCTTCCGCACGGCCGAGGTCGGCCACCGTGAGTTCGATGCGCAACAGCCGCCGGGCCTGCATCAAGGGCGTTGCGCCCCGCGCACGTTGGTATAGACCGCCATGAGGCTGTGGGATGCGCAGAGAAACAGCCGGCAGCGGTTGCGGCCCCCAAAGCAGAGATTGGACACCGTGCCGCCAGTCATGATCTTGCCGAGCACCGTGCCGTCCGGGTCGATGCAGTGCACCCCATCCCCGGCGCTGCTCCACAGCCGGCCATCGCTGTCGCAGCGCATCCCGTCCGCGAAGCCAGGCTCGATCGTGTGGAACACGCGGCCGCGTTCCAGCCGGCTGCCTCTCACGTCGAACGCACGAATATGCCGCACTGGGTCCTGCGCAAACTGCGGGCCGGTTTCGGCGACGTAGAGCAAGCGCTCGTCCGGTGAGAAGCACAACCCGTTCGGCCCGGCGAAATCATCCGCCACGACCGCCAGCGTGCCATCCGGGTCGAGCCGGTAGAGCGTGGGGGGCAGCTCGGGTTCGTGCTTGCCGCCTTCGTAGTCCGTGCCGCCGCCATAATGCGGATCGCTGAACCAGATGCCGCCATCGCTGGCCACCACCACGTCGTTCGGCCCGTTCAGCCGCTTGCCGCGGAATCGGGCCGCCAGCACGGTCTCGCTGCCGTCCAGCTCGGTGCGGGTAATGCTGCGGCCACGGTGCGAACAGCCGACCAGGCGGCCTTGCCTGTCCCGGGCGTGGCCGTTGGCGAAGTCGGAAGGCTGGCGGAACACCGACACGCCGCCGTCTTCCGTCCACCGCAGGATGCGGTCGTTGGGCAGGTCGCTGAACAGCAGCTGGTTGGCGTCGGCGAACCAGGCTGGGCCTTCGAGCCAGGCATAGCCCTGACCTAAGGTCAGCAGCGGCGCATTCGGCAACGCGAGCGCCTTGAACCGTGGGTCGAGTTCCACGATCCAGTCCAGCATGCTACTTGAAGTGCCCGGGACGGTGGACTGGCGGCACGTGCAGCTGCACCGTCATCAGCACGGCCGGCTGGCCACCGACCGTGCCCGACATGTGGCCCTTGCGGCCTTGGGCGTCCACCTTGCAGCCTTGGTCCTCGCCGAGGGAGATGTCCCCTGGCCCCATCTCGATGCGGGTGCCGTCCATCGCTTCAACCCACCAGCGCCCGGTGATCGGGATGATCCATTGCGGCGCCGGGTTCTCGTGCCACGTGCCGACCCAGCCGACCGGCTGCACGGTGAACACGACGGTGGCTTCGCCGCGAAGCTGCTTGTCGTTCCATTGCGGGTCTGCGCCGCCGACGCCCTTCAGTTCCCACTCGGTCAGCTGGCAGCGCTGCTGGTGGCTGACGCCTTGCTCGTCGGTCCAGAGGTGCCAGTAGCCGATGCTGGGCTTCTCGCCGGGGTCGCTCATTTGTGCAGCCGCTTGTAGGGCTTGGAGGATGCCAGCGGGTCCTTGATGAAGTCACGGACGGTGAAATCCTTGCCACCGAACGCCAGCAACAGGAAGCCGCCCGCGAGCGAGAAGTTCTTGAGGAAATCCCAGAACAGGTTGCGCCCCTTGCTGTCGCCCTCCTGCCAGAAGTCGCCGGGCTTCCAAAACTGCTTGAACAGGATGCCGGTGGCGCCGCAATAGCCTGCCATGACGAACGCGGCCAAGCGATCCGCCACCCCGGTCAGGATGCCGAGCGGCATGACTGTCTCGACGAACAAACCGGTCAGGATCATGGCTTTGGCCGGGACAGGCTCGGGCAGCACTTCCTCCGCTTGCTTCACCGCACCCTCGAAGTTGATGATCTTGTCCAGCGCCGAGAACGGGAAAAACAGGATGACGAGCAGGTAGCGAATCATCAACGCGGTCAGGATGTTCATGCTCCGAGCCTCTGCGTGATGTGGTCGGCCACCCGCAATGCGTTGGCGATGATGGTCAGCGTCGGGTTCACCGACCCGATGGACGGGAAAAAGCTCGCATCCGTGACATAGAGATTGTCGAGTTCGTGCGCCTTGCAGTGCAGATCCAGCACGGAGGATGCTGGGTCGGCGCCGAAGCGCAGCGTGCCGGCCTGGTGCGCCGTGCCGCTGATCGGGATGTCCTTGCCGAGATACAGGCTGCGTTCGACCAGGATCGGATGTGACCCGGCGTTGCTCATATGCTGTTCCAGCTTCTTCTTCAGCCGGCGATGCGCCTCCATGTTGGTCTCGGTGACGTCCAGCATGACGCGGTCGCCTTCGTATCGGACGCGGTTCTCGGCCAGCGGCAGGTCCTCGGAGGACAGCCAGAAATCCATCGAGTGCCGGGCCATCTCGTCGAACGGCATGCTCGGCAGCCACTCCATCCAGGACGGCAGCGCCTCGCCCTTGATCTGGGCTGCGTGGGAGGTGGCGCACATCTGGATCAGGCCGAGCGGATACTCCCAGTCGTCAGACCTGAAGTAGTAGTCGCTGACCGCCAGCGTCTTCTGGAAAATGGTTTCGTTCGGCTGCCGCATCAGCGCCATCAGCACGGATTGGTTATGCCGCATGTAGTTGCGCCCGACCTGGTCCGAGCCGTTGGCAAGGCCTTTGGGATGCCGGTCGTTGGCGGAGCGTAGCAGCAGCAGGGCCGAGGAGAGCGCGCCGCACGCCGCCACCACGATGTCCGCCGTGTAGCGTGCGTCGTAGGAACGGCCCTCGCCCGTATGGGTGACGTGCACGCCCGTGACAGTACGGCCCGCCTCGTCGGTTTCCAGGCGGGACACATAGGCGTTGGTCATCAACGTCAGGTTGGGGTAGGCCGCAAGCGCCGGGTCCACGCACATCACCTGCGCATCCGCCTTGCCGTTGAGCAGGCAGGGAAAGCCGTCGAAGGCGTCGCAGCGGATGCAGATGCTGGTGGGGGTTGGCTTGCCGTCCTTCTCGTCGAGCTTGATGCCGAGCGGCAGGTGGAATGGGTGCAAGCCCTCGGCGGCGAAGCTCTCGCTCAGTTGCTGGATGCGGGATTCGTGGGAGACGGGCGGGTAGGGATACGGGATGTCGGTCGGCGGCTCCAGCGGGTCCTCGCCGCGCTGGCCGTGGACGTGGAACAGCGCCTCGGCCTGGTCGTAATACGGCTTGTAGTCGGCGTAGGTCAGCGGCCAGGCGGGCGAGACGCCATCCTTGTGCTGGATGGCGCCGAAATCGCCCTCGCGCAGGCGGAACAGGGCGGCGCCATACACCTTGGAGTTGCCGCCGACGAAGTAGTGCAGGCCGGGGTGGAACTCGGTTCCGTCCTTGCCGAACCAAGTTTCCTTGGCTTGGTATTTTCCGTCCACGAACACGGTCTGTGAATCCCAGTTGGCTTGCTCACGGGGCAAGTAGTCGCCGCGTTCCAGCAGCAGGACCTTTTTGCCCGAGGCAGCCACGCGCTGCGCCAGCGAGGAGCCACCGGGGCCGGTGCCGATGACGATGAGGTCGTAATGGTCCATGGGCGGCTCCCTGCGCGCGGCATTGTGCAAGACGCGGCGGGGCGATGCTGGTTTCAGGTCGTGGATCGGTTTGGGCTTGCAACCGGCGGGAAGCAGCCTGTCCGTCTCTGGGCGGCAACGATCCGGGCCGGACGTTTGCCATCTGGTGCAATCTGGCCCACCACGACCGAGCCGTTTTGCCATGGCGGGCCGAAAATCAGTCATCAGGGCAGCATGCGCCAGACTGCTCCCAGGTTGCGGTTTGGGGACGCTGAGAGTAGTTCCAACCTTGCCCCACGCTTGTCGTGGGCAGCGCTGGAAGTGAGGAAATTCGACACGACAGCCGATCGCCTGCTTTAATAGCCTACCTGTCCGCCAATCCACCCGGCCCCACTCCGAGGGCCATTGTTGCCGCCAACTTGGTTCATCGACGGCGCAGTGGTGCACCGCGCCCTGTCCATTGCACGGTCGGTGATCGGGAAGGCCCGGCGGACGCCCCAAACCGCGGTTCTGAAGTGCTTCGCGCCGCCCGAGGTTTGCCCGAAGTCAACGACGTTGGAAGAGACCATCATGAACGACATGATCTACGACAAGACGGATACCAGAACCTTTGAGATGGAAGGCAAGTGCCCGTTTGGCGGCGACCGCATCGGCGGCGCCCTCGGCGCGCCGCCCCAGCTCTCCGACTGGTATCCCGACCGGCTGAAGGTCGAGCTGCTTCACCAGAATGGCCCCCAGGCCAATCCCCTCGGTGACGACTTCGACTATGCTGAGGCCTTCAAGAAGATCGATCTTCCCACCCTCAAGCAGGACATCAAGTCCTTCCTGACCTCGTCCGTTGCGTGGTGGCCTTCCGACTACGGCAACTACGGCCCGCAGATGGTCCGCATGGCCTGGCACGCCGCCGGCACCTATCGCATCGCCGACGGCCGTGGCGGCGCCGGCGAGGCCCTGCAGCGCTTCGCGCCGCTCAGCAGCTGGTGGGACAACGGCAACACCGACAAGTCCCGCCGCCTCATCTGGCCGATCAAGCAGAAATACGGCGCGGCACTCTCCTGGGGCGACCTCATGGTCCTCACCGGAAACTGCGCGCTCGAGGTCATGGGCTTTCCGACCTACGGCTTCGGCGGCGGCCGCCATGACGCCTGGGAAGCCGACAACAGCACGTACTGGGGCCCCGAGGTGTGGGATCCCAAGAACGTCTCCTCCTTCGACAGCATGGTCACCCGCGACAAGCGCTGGCGCGGCAAGAACGGGGATGCCGAGTACGACCTCGAAAACCCTCTCGGGGCGACCCACCAGGCCCTGATCTACGTCAATCCCGAAGGACCCTACGCCAACGGCGACCCGCTGGGTTCCGCCCGCGACATCCGCATCTCGTTCTCGCGCATGGCCATGAACGACGAGGAGACCGTCGCGCTGATTGCCGGCGGCCACGCCTTCGGCAAGAGCCACGGCATGGTGAAGGCCGACCAGGTGGGGCCACCCCCCGAGATCGCCCCCATCGAAGCCATGGGCCTTGGCTGGCAGAACCCCGAGGGCACCGGATTTGCCGAATACACCATGACCAACGGCATCGAGGGCAGCTGGACCCAGAACCCGACGCGCTGGGACAACGAATACCTGGAAAACCTGTTCAAGTTCGACTGGGTCCAGACCAAGAGCCCTGCCGGCGCCCTGCAATGGACCCCGTCCAACCCCGATGCGCCCAAGACCCCGGACGCGCACGTGCCCGGCAAGATGAACCCGCTCATGATGATGACGACGGACATCGCGCTGAAGGCCGACCCCGAATACCGCAGGGTCTGCGAGAAGTTCCTCGGGGACTTCGACGCTTTCACCCAGGCCTTCTCGAAGGCCTGGTACAAGCTGACTCACCGCGACATGGGGCCGCGGGAACGCTACCTGGGCGTCGAGAAGAAGCTTGAGGACGACCTGCTCTGGCAGGACCCCATCCCGCCGCTTGACCACGACCTGGTCGACCACGCCGACGTCACCGCGCTGAAGCAGCAGGTCCTGGCCACTGGCCTCTCGCCCTCGGACCTCGTCTTCACTGCCTTCTCGGCGGCCGTCACCCACCGCAGCAGCGACAAGCGCGGCGGCGCCAATGGCGGACGCCTCGCCCTCGCCCCGCAAAGGGACTGGGCGGTCAACCGTCGCACCGTTCCGGTCATCGCCGCCCTGCGAGGCGTCATGGCCGACTTCAACGGTCAGCAGGCGGGGGGCAAGAAGGTCTCATTGGCCGACCTCATCGTGCTCGGCGGCTGCGCGGCGCTCGAAAAGGCGGCGCACGACGCCGGGGCGGAGACCGAGGTGCCCTTCACCCCCGGTCGCCGCGACACGACGCAGGAGCTGACCGACATCGAGATGTTCGAGTGGCTGAAGCCCGTCGCGGACGGCTTCCGCAACTATCTCGATGACCGTTTCGACGACATTTCCCAGGGCGTCTCGCCCGAAGAGATGTTCCTCGACAAGGCCCAGCTCCTTTCTCTTACCTCCCCCGAATGGGTGGCGCTCGTCGGTGGCCTGCGGGCCATGGGCGCCAACTACGACGGTTCCAAGCACGGCATCTTCACCGACCGCCCCGGCGTGCTGACCAACGACTTCTTCACCGTGCTCACCAGCATGGACTACGAGTGGAAGAAGGCCGATCCGAAGGGCATGACGTTCATGCTCGACGACCGGGAGACCGGTGAAAACCGCTTCACCGCCACCCGGTCCGACCTTGTGTTCGGCTCAAACAGCCAGCTGCGCGCCGTGGCCGAAGTCTTCGCCGGCAGCGACGGCCACCAGCGCTTCGTCAAGGCTTTCGTGAAAGCCTGGAACAAAGTCATGATGCTGGACCGCTTCGACGTGAAAGCCTGAGGCCGATACAGCCGAATCTTGTAAGGGAAGCTCGCCAATGCTGGCGAGCTTCCCTTCAGGCAAGCTGACTGGGCACGAGCTTATCGCGGCGATGTTTGTAGCCAGCGAGAGGTTTGCCTTCACGCCCGGATCACCTGCTTTGGTCGAAAGCGCAAGCCCACACCCGCCTATTGGTGTCAGGCGGCCTTGCGCTGCGTCTCCGCGCCTAACAGGAACTCCAAATCCTCCGCGTCCAGCCCGGCCGCGTCCACCTCGGCGTCCAGCGCGATGCCGGCCAGCTCCGCCTTGCGCTCCTGCAGCTGCACGATACGCTCCTCCACCGTGTCGGCCGCAATCAGCTTGTAGATGAACACCGACTTGGTCTGCCCCAGCCGGTGGGCGCGGTCGGAGGCTTGGTCCTCGACCGCCGGGTTCCACCAGGGATCGTAGTGGATGACGGTGTCCGCGGCCGTCAGGTTCAGGCCGCGCCCGCCCGCCTTGAGGCTGATGAGGAACAGCGGCACCTCCTCCGCCTGGAACGCGCGCACCGGCTCCGCCCGGTCCCGCGTGTCGCCGCGCAGCTCCACGTAGCGGTGGCCGGCCTCGTCCAGCCGCGGCTTGATGAGGTCCAGCATGGATGTGAACTGGCTGAACAGCAGGATGCGGCGGCCCTCCGGCAGCATGCCGCCGATCATCTCCATCAGCGTGTCCAGCTTGGCGGACGGCGCCTCGCTCGGCCCGGCGGCCAGCTTCACCAGCCGAGGGTCGCAGCACGCCTGGCGCAGCTTCAGCAGCGCGTTCAGCACCACGAAGCGGCCCTGGCCCGGTCCCAGGTCCGCCAGCTGGTCCCGTACGCTGTCGTGCAGGGTTGCACGGATGGTGTCGTACAGCTCCCGTTGCTCGGACCCGAACGTGATGTGCCGTAGGATGGTCTCCTTCGGCGGCAACTCGGTCGCCACCTCCGCCTTGGTGCGGCGCAGGATGAAGGGGCGGATGCGGCGGCTGAGCTGGCTGCGGCGCAGCGGGTCGCCCTCCTTCTCGATGGGGGAGCGGAACCGCTTGCCGAAGGAGCGGCGGTCCCCCAGCAGGCCCGGCTGCAGGAAGGCGAACTGGGACCACAGCTCGTCCAGGTTGTTCTCGATCGGGGTGCCGGACAGGCAGATGCGCTGGCGAGCCTCCAACTGGCACACGGCGCGGGTGGCCTTGGCCTCCGGGCTCTTGATCGCCTGCGCCTCGTCCAGCACGATCATGTGCCACATGATCTCGCGCATCGGCTCCGCATCCCGCGCCAGCACGGCATAGGTGGTCAGCACCACGGCCACGCCGTCCAGCCGGGCGCGCCGGGCTTCCCGCCCTTGCCCGTGCAGCACCGCCACGCCCAGCTGCGGGGCGAAGCGTTCCAGCTCCGCCTGCCAGTTGGCGACCAGGCTGGTGGGCACCACCACCAGCACCGGGCAGTCCAGCCGGCCCGCCGCGTGCTCGATGGCGATGTGGGCGATGGTCTGCGCCGTCTTGCCCAGGCCCATCTCGTCGGCCAGGAAGGCGCCCAGCTTGTTGGCGCGCAGGTGCTGCAGCCAGTTCAGCCCGTGCTGCTGGTAGGGGCGCAGCGTGATGCCGAACCCGGCGGGCGCGGGCACCTCCTCCATCGGCGGCATCTCACGGAACCGCTCCACCGTGGCGGCGACCTCGGCGGCGTCTTGCCAGCGGGTGGTCAGCAGCTCCTCGAGGTCCAGCACCGCCGCGGCCTCGCCGACCGGCAGCAGCAGGGCGGAGTCGGTGCGGTTGGCCGCGGATTCCATCAGGTCCCCCACCACGGCCAGCAGGCGGCGCACCCGCTCGGCGGGCAGGCGCACCACGCGGCCGTCCTCCAGGCTGGTGACCAGCTCGTCGCCCAGGGTGCGCAGCGCCTCCGGGCCGCGCTCCATCAGCCGGGTCAGGATGGGCAGCAGCGCAACCCGCACGCCGTCCACCTCGATGCCGAGGTCGAGCGAGAAGCTGCCGCGTTCGGCGTCGCTCACCCGCGCGTCCAGCCCGCCGACGATCTGCGCCACGCGGGGGCCGAAGCCGCTCTCGACCGTGCAGCGCCAGCCCTCGACCTCCAACGCCGGCACGCGCTCCATCAGGAAGCGGTGCCACTGCTCCGCCGCGTCCGCGCCGCGCAGCACATGGACCCGGCGGCCCTTGCCCCCTACTCCAAGCGTTGGGCTGCCATCCGCCACGCGCAGCTGCACGAAACCGTATTCCGTGAGGATCAGCGACGCCGCCGACTCGGCAGCCGGGTCGCGCCGGACGAACTCGGGGCCGCGCGGCCCATTGACGCGGACGAACTGGCGCTCGTCGTCGCCTTCCGCCACGCCCCGCCCGCCATGCTCCCCGGCATAGTCGAAATCGAGCGTCATGGTGTCCAGCAGGGCCATTGCGCCTGCCTCGTCCGGGCCGTAGCGCTTAGACAGGCGCAGCACGGGGGTAGCGGCGCGCTCCACGATCACCTGGTCGCTCTGCAAGGCGGGCAACGCGATCGGCTCGCGCCGGCGGCCGCGCAGGGGCTTGACGGCTGGGACGGAGGCCACGCGGAAGCGGGCTTCGCCCACGGCGCCGCTGGCGGCATCCACGTACCAGCTGGCGTCGTCGCCCATCAGCACGGCCGAGCGGGGCGGCAGCGGCGCCGGCGCCCCGGCCTCGAAC
>CAXTPP010000113.1:0-11462 GCA_964246185.1 uncultured Acetobacteraceae bacterium | reverse complement strand
GGAGCATGCGCTGGCCTGGACGCTGGCCGCCTCGCCGCTGCTCACCAAGCTGTGGGTGGCACCTGGCAACCCGGGCATCGGCGCGCTGGCCGAGCTGGTGCCGATCGGCGTTATGGATGTTGCTGGCCTGGTCATGTTCGCGCGGCGCAACGCGGTGGATCTGGTGGTGCCGGGTCCGGAAGCGCCGCTGGTCGCCGGGCTGGCGGACGCGATGGAGGCGGCCGGCATCCCCTGCTGCGGGCCGACCGCCGCCGCGGCACGGCTGGAGGGCAGCAAGGCCTTCGCCAAGCAGGTGACCGAGGCCGCCGGGGTGCCCACCGCGCGCTGGGAGCG
Source organism: uncultured Acetobacteraceae bacterium (assembly GCA_964246185.1). Lineage (GTDB taxonomy): Bacteria > Pseudomonadota > Alphaproteobacteria > Acetobacterales > Acetobacteraceae > LMUY01. Next base: position 11,129 of record CAXTPP010000113.1, on the reverse strand, counting down.
GTTCACCGAGGCGGCGGCGGCGCGGGACTTCGCCAGCCGCCGGAGCGCGCCGATCGTGGTCAAGGCGGACGGCCTGGCTTCCGGCAAGGGCGTCGTCGTGGCGCAGAGCGAGGCGGAGGCGGAGGCGGCGATCGAGCGGTTCATCGCCGCCGGGCCGATCGTCATCGAGGAGTGCCTCACCGGCGTCGAGGTCAGCCTGTTCGCGCTGTGCGACGGCATGGACGCGGTGTTCCTCGGCACCGCGCGGGACCACAAGCGGGCGGGTGACGGCGACACCGGCCCCAACACCGGCGGCATGGGCGCCGTCTCCCCCGCGCCGGATTTCGACCCGGCGCCCGCCATGGACCAGGTCATCCGCCCCGTGCTGGCCGAGATGGCCCGGCGCGGCGTCCCGTTCCGCGGCGTGCTGTTCGCCGGCCTGATGCTGACCCCGACCCTGACCGGGACGGAAGCGGCGCTGATCGAGTTCAACGTCCGCTTCGGCGACCCGGAATGCCAGGCGCTGATGGCCCGCTTGCAAAGCGACCTGCTGCCCGCCCTGCTCGCCGCCTGCCAGGGCGAGCTGGGCGCGTTCGAACTGCGTTTCCGCCCCGAGGCCGCGTGCGCCGTGGTGCTGGCGGCGCACGGCTACCCCGGGGAGCCGCAGGCGGGCACGGTCATCGCCGGGCTGGACCGGGCGGCTGCCGTGCCCGGCGCGCTGGTGTTCCACGCCGGCACCGCCCTGCGAGGGCCGCAGGTCGTGGCGGCGGGCGGGCGGGTGCTGACGGTGTGCGGCACCGGGCCGGACGCCGGGGCGGCCCGCGCCGTGGCCTATGCGGCGGCAGCCGAGGTGGACTGGGCCGGCGGGTTCTACCGGCGCGATATCGGAGCCTAGCATAGAGAGCAAGGCTGGGCCCTCCCTCCGAGGCCATTCCAATCGCCTGAAGGAGGCAATCGGAACCTTGGGTCACTCCGCCCAGGCCCGCCAAAGGCCGGAGGCCTTTGGAAACCGTACATTACACAAGCGGATTCCAAAGGCTCTGCCTTTGACGGAGTCCAGAGGCAGAGCCTCTGGCCTTGCTCGACGGTCACCTGCCGCCGCTAAGCCTTGCCTTGCCCCATGAACGCCAGGCAATCCCGCAGCGTGGGCGCCAGGAAACGCAGCGGCTGGCCGATGGAGCCGATCAGTTCCAGGTGCCCGATGCCAGGATACAGCCGCTCCTCCGCCGACCCGCCGGCCGAGCGGATGCGGCTGGCCAGCCGCGTCGTGTTGCCGGGCTTGACCGTGGTGTCGTCCTGGCCGGCCAGCAGCAGCATGGGCGGCGCGCGGCCGTCCACGAAATTGATCGGCTGCGTCCGGGCGAGCTGGTCCGCCGGACCGAAGATGGTCTTCAGCTCCTCGCTGTGCAGCGGTAGGAAGTCGTAGGGGCCAGCTAACCCGAGGACGCCGCGCAGATCGGTCCGGGACAGCCCCGCTTGTTCCAGCCATTGCCCGTCCAACCCGATCATGGCGGCGTTGTAGGCGCCGGCGGAGTGGCCCATGAGGTAGATCGGCCCGGCCGCGCCGCCATGGCGGCCGATGTTGTCCCGCGTCCAACGGATCGCGGCCGCGCAGTCCTGCAGGAAGCCCGGGAACCGCACCTCGGGGTACAGCCGGTAGTCCGGTATGATGGTGACGAAGCCGTTGGCCGCGAAAGGGCCGCCGACGAAGGAGTACATGTCCTTGTCGCCGCTGTCCCAGCCGCCGCCGTAGAGGAACACCAGCACGGGATAAGGCCCAGCCTTACCGTCTGGTGCATAGATGTCGAGCGTGCGGCGCGGACCCTCGCCGTAGGGCACCCCTTTGGCGGCAAGCCGCGACGGGGCCAGCCCGTTGAGGATCTGCACCGGGGAGCACCCGGCGGCGGCAAGCGTCCCGCCCAGGACGAGGGCCGCCCGGCGTGCCAGCCGCAACCTCAGGCCGCCCCGGCGGTCACGGCCTGCGCCAGCGCCACGCCCGAGAGCCAGGCGCACTCCACCCTGGGCCCGAGCAGCCAATCGCCGCACACGCCGAGGCGAAGCGCCGGGTTCCACATCATGCTTTGCCCCACGCGGCCCGACCGGGCGTATCGCCACCGATGCGCCGTGATTGTCAGCGGCTCGGGCAGCCGCCCGCCGAGCCGGGACGTGAACGCCGCCATCAGCTCGGCCGTGACGGCATCCGGTCGGTCCTCCAGGTGTTCCAGCGACCACGCCGGGCCGGCCTGGATCACCCAGCTCTCCGGTTCGGAGCGGCCGGGCTTGGCGGAGTTGCGGGCGGCCCAGCCGATGACGCCCTGCTCCCTGAGCACGTCGGCAGCCACCGGCAGGCGTTCCGCGAACGCTGCCATCAGCGTCCAGCAGGGTTGGGCCGGCGTGGCGGCGGCGCACCCGGCCATCGCCGCGTCCCATGGCCGCAGCAAGGGCGTCGCCTGCTCGGCGGGGATCGCCAGCAGGACGGCGTCATAGGGTGTTCCGCTGAGGCCTTCGCCCTGCAGCAGCCACCCGCCATCTTCGGCCATGGCGGTCACGGGCGTCCCCCAAGCGACCTCAAGCCCCGCCGCCATGCGCTTGAGCGGAGCGTTCATTCCCGGCGTCCCCACCCACGCATCCGGCCCGGCGGCCGGCCAAGGCGCCGCGAGCCCGTCGTCCTGCCACGCCAGCACCTGGCGGTGGAACCCGGTATCCCTCGCGGTAAAGTATTGCGCGCCGTGGTCGAACGTCGCGTCTCCCGCAGCCGTCACCACGCGGCGCACCGACATGCGGCCTCCTGCTGCCCGTCCCTTGTCGAACAACCTCACGGCATGGCCCGCGGCCTGCAGCCCTTGTCCGCATGACAGTCCAGCCAAGCCTGCTCCAATGACTGCAATGTTCATCATGACTCCTTGCCAGCACCGACAATACCGCGCAGGTGCGGAGCAGCGCGAGAGGTCGTTGCCATCGGGCGGCCGGCAAGGCTCCATTGGAAAGCAAGGCTGGGCTCCGTCCAGACCCGCCAAAGGCCTGAGGCCCTTGGAACCCCTTTCACTAGACAAAAGGATTCCAAAGGCCCCGCCTTTGGCGGAGTCCAGAAGCAGAGCTTCTGGCCTTGCTTGACGATCATCCTCAAGAGCCGCTGGTGTTGCAATGAAACTTTATTAAGAAAATCTTTGGCTACCCAAAGGCAACCGAGCAGAGCCGTGTGCGCTGCGCCTGTTCACGCTCTGGTTTGGAGGGATCGGCATGACGGCTGAATTCTGGCTATGGCTCGACACCATCGTGATGCTGGCCGGCGGCCTGGCCATCCTCGCCATCGGCAAGCAGCGGACCGGGCACGAGCAGGCCCACACTATATTCCACGGCATCGTGCCGATCATCGCCGCGTGCTCCTACCTTGCCATGGCTGCCGGGCAGGGCAGCGTGATCCTGCTTGCCGGCCCTGCGGACACCGTTGGCCGGTTGTTCTACTGGGCGCGCTACGTCGATTGGATGTTCACCACGCCGTTGCTGCTGCTCTCGCTCGCCTACACGGCTTTTCAATCCAACCTGCGCCGCGGCGGCCTGATCGCCGGCCTGCTGCTGGCCGATCTCATGATGATCATAACGGGCTTCGCCTTCGGTGCATCCGAAACCGGTTGGATCAAGTGGACCTGGTTCCTGACCTCCTGCGCCGCCTTCCTGGCCGTCTACTACGTCATGTGGGGGCCGATGCTGCAGGAGAACCGGCTGGAGACAACCGAAGTACAGGCCGACTACCGCCGCAATGCGATGATCCTGTCCGTGCTGTGGCTGATCTACCCGATCATCATCGCATTCGACACCGACGGCCTCGGCGTGATCAGCAGCACGGCCGGCGTGGCGTTGATCGCCATCATCGATTTGATGTCCAAGGTGGCTTACGGATTCCTTTCCGTCTCGAGCATGAGCAGGGTGGTCTCCCACGAGCCGAAGCTTTCGGTCAACGCGGCGTCCCCGCTGCGTTCGGCCGCCTAGTGGTTCGATGCCAAAGCGCACTTCAGCGCGTTGGCTGAATCGGCGTTGCTGCCGCAAGCGGTGGGATGCCGGGCCATATCGGCGATCATCATGCCACGCGTACCTCATGCGGCGCTCCACAACCGCAGGCCAGCCCCGGACCGGGTCACCGCGATGGCCGCCAGCCCGTAGCTCACGGCGCCGATCAGGAACGGCGCGCCGGCCCAGGAGGCTCCTCCGGCTTGCACCGCGCCGGCGAACATCGCGGCAGCCACCATGGGCGAGACGATGGCGGTCAATCCCTCCACGCAGGCCAGGCCGCCTTGCAGCTCGCCCTGCCGCTCCAGCCCGACCCGCTCCGACAGCAGGCTGCGCAGGGCAGGGCCGCACATGGAGCCGAATGCCTGCAGCACGATGGCGACGTAGATGAGCCAGCCCGCCTGGGCCAGGCCGAAGGCAAGGTAGGCGGCTATCGCCATGCCGAAGCCGGCGAAGGCCGTGCGCCGCTCGCCGAGGCGGCGGATGACGGGCCGCACCAACGCGCCTTGCACCAGCGCCTGGCTGACGCCCACCGCGGCGAGCGCCCAGCCGTTGCCGCGCGGCCCCCAGCCGAAGCGCAGCCCGTTGGAGAGCACGAAGCTGCTCTGCAACGCGCCGAGCCCGAACCACGTCAGCCCCCATGCCAGGGCAAGCCATCTTGTCACCCGGTCCGCCCTGAGGGTCAGCAGCGAGCCGACTGCGTTGGCCCGCTTCCAGGAGAATGCCCGGCGGCGGGCGGGCGGCAGGCTCTCCGGCAGCACGAACGCGCCGTAGGTGGCATTGGCCAGCGCCAGCCCGGCTGCGACCAGGAACGGCAGCCGCAGGTCGATCGAGCCAAGCAATCCACCCAAGGCCGGGCTGAACACGAAGCCGGCGCCGAACGTCGCCCCGACCAGGCCAAACCTGGCCGCGCGCTGCGCCGGCGGCGTGATGTCCGCGATGTAGGCGTTAGCCGTGGCGGCGTTGGCGGCCGTGGCGCCCGCGCAAACCCGCCCCACGAACAGCCACGCCAGGGATGGCGCCCAGGCCAGCAGCAGGTAGTTGGCCGCCACACCCAGCAGCGACAGGATGATGACCGGCCGCCGGCCCCACCGGTCGGACAAGCCGCCCAGGATGGGCGCAGCCACGAACTGCGCCGCAGCGAACGTCGCCACTAGGCCGCCGACCCACTTGGCCGCGCCCCCGGCGTCGCCGCCGCTCAGGGCGTGGACCAGTTCGGGGATGATCGGGATCACGAGGCCGAAGCCGAGGGCGTCGATGCCCAGGGTGAGCAGGATGAACGCGATGGATGCCTTGCCCGTCACGCGCCGCGCGCCACGGCCACGCATTTGCGCATCACGCTCGGCAGCGCTTCGCCCTCCAGGGCCGCGACGGGGCGAAGGAAGCCCGCCGCGTCGATCTCCGGCACGTCGGCCGCGTACACGTCGATCACCAGCTCGAAGTGGGTCAGCCCATGGAACGCCTGGCCCACCCGGCGCCATGGCGCGGGGACCGGGGCGGCCGCGATGGCTTCCGCCTCCTGCCAGGGCTCGGCGCGCCACTCCGTGCCGGGCAGCTCCGTCATGCCACCCAGCAGGCCGCGTGGCGGACGGCGGCGCAGCAGCACCTGGCCGGCGGCGTCCGTCAGCCAGAAATGCGCGCCATGCCGGCGGGGCCGCGCCTTCCTGGCAGCCTTGCGCGGCAGCTCCCCGGCGATCCCGGCCAGCCGGCCCTGGCACCCGGCGGCGAGCGGGCACAGGATGCAGGCCGGGTTGCCCGGCGTGCAGATCGTGGCGCCCAGGTCGAACAGCGCCTGCGCGAAGTCCGAAGGGCGCGCCTGCGCCGCCGGGGCCTGCCCAAGCTGCGCGGCGGCGGCGGCGATGCGGCCGCGGCTTGCCGGAAGCGGCGCGTCGATCGCGAACAGGCGGCTGGCGACCCGTTCGACGTTGCCGTCGACTGGGACGCCGGGCACCCCGAACGCGATGGCCGCGACGGCGACGGAGGTGTATGCGCCGATGCCGGGCAGCCGGCGCAGCCCCTCCACGGTCCGGGGGAAGCCGCCCCCTTCCATACCCGCCGCCACGACCGCCTTGGCGCAGGCGTGCAGGTTGCGCGCCCGTGCGTAGTAGCCAAGTCCGGCCCAGGCGGCGAGCACGTCCCCCTCGGGCGCGGCGGCCAGGGTTTCCACGGTGGGAAAGCGCCGCACGAACCGTTCGTAGTAGGGCATCGCCGCCGTGACGGTGGTCTGCTGCAGCATGATCTCCGAGAGCCATATGCGGTAGGGATCAGCGGCCTCGCCCGGCTGATGCCGCCAGGGCAGGCGGCGGCGGTGGCTATCGTACCAGCCGAGCAGGTCGGCGGCAGACGGGGTGTCGGGGGGCACAGGCGCGGTATGGCGGCGGACGGCAAGGACGACAAGCGCTTCGTCTCCGGCCCGCGCCCGGTTGGGGCCCTGGTGCCGGCACTGACCCGGCCCGCGTTCAAGCGCCGCTCGCCGGCCACGGCGCAGATGCAAGCCGACTGGGGTGCGATCGTCGGTCCGGCCCTAGCGGCGATCACGGTGCCGCGCCGTCTGTCAGGCACCACCCTGACGCTCGCCTGCTCCGGGCCGGTCGCCCTGGAGCTGCAGCACATGGCGCCCGAGCTGCTGGCGCGGATCAACGGCCATTTTGGGCGTGTCCTGGCCGAGCGGCTCCGCTTCGTCCAGCAAGCGCCGCCAGCCGCGGTCGTGCTGCCGGATGCGCAGGATCAAGGGCCTGCGCCGCCCATCGCGGGCCTGGAGCCAAGCCCCCTGAACGATGCGCTGGCCCGGTTGGGGCAAGCTGTCAAAGGCCGTGGCCAACGTTAATTTTGACCTCTTGGAAAGCAAGGCTGGGCGCTGCCCAGACCCGTCAAAGGCCGAAGGCCTTTGGAAACCATTTAGTTATACAAGAGGATTCCAAAGGCTCTGCCTTTGGCGGCGTCCAGAGGCAGAGCCTTTGGCCTTGCTTACCTAACAATCACCTTCAAGGGCCTTTGGTGTAAAGCGATGTCTCGCCATCATGATTGTGGCACTTGGGAGACAGTGGGCAGGTTTACCGCACAGTGCTGGGCAGGGCCGTCGCAGCAGGCTGGCTTTGATGCCATGTCATAGGGTGCAAGCGTTCCACATTGCTGGGCCGAATTTCGATGTTCCACCGTGCCTTGCGCGCCCTTGGCGCAGCCGCTGCCTGTGCGGCTGTGGTGGGCTGCACTACTCAGACGCCTCCGGTGAGCAGGAATGGCGCTCAGGCGACCCAGCAACTCGCCAGCCAAGCTGAGCCAACCCTGCAACCGCAGCCCGTCCCGCCTCGGATCACGCCGCCAACCCGTCCAACGCCCCTCTCCGCCACCGGGGAGGACCGGGCGGCAGTCCTCGCCTTGACCGCCGACATGCGGCGATCGCTCGCCGGGACCCTGCTGCGCGACGACCCGGCGTCCGCCCGCTCCGCCCTTTCTGCCGCGCGCGCCATGGCGGACCGGGCACACGCCGCAATCGACGCGAGGCAAGCCGTGCTGGTCGTGGACCGGTCGGCCCGCGTGCAGCGCCTGTGGGTCGCCGTCGCCTATCCCGGGCCGCGGCCGTGGGATGTTTTGGGCGCAGTCAGCGTGAGCACCGGCAAGCCGGGCCGCAAGGAGCATTTCCGCACCCCGGTCGGCGTGTTCGCCAACGATGCGACGATCCTCGGCTACCGCGCGGAGGGCACATACAACGAGCATCACATCCGCGGCATCGGCGTGCGCGGCATGCGGGTGTGGGATTTCGGCTGGCAGACCACGAATGACTGGCGCACGCCGGGTGCGCTCATGGCCGTCCGCATGGAGATGCACGCGACCGACCCGGCGGCGTTAGAGCCACGGCTGGGCCGCTGGGATTCGGAAGGCTGCATCCGCATCCCGTCCCGATTCAACGTCTACCTGGACCATGCCGGGCTGATCGACGCCAAGCTGCGGGACGCGGCCCGGACCGACCGCCGGTTCGCGGCCCTGCTGCCCAAGGATGCTGCCCCCAGCCCGCTCGCCGGGGCCATGCTGGTGGTCATCGATTCGTCGGAGCCGGGTGCCGCGCCATCCGACCCGGCGCTCGCCAACGCGATGGAGCATCCGGACCTGCCCGGCCCCGAGCACGACAGCGCCGGCTGAGCGGAGGCTGCACAAGCTCGTGACCGGCGTGCTAGAACGGCGGCGCCGGCCCGCAAACCGCGACGGTGAGCCGGGTACCTCGGCTCGGCATCCCTCCTGCATGAGGCGCTTATGCTGCTTTCCCGACGCACCCTGATTGTTGCAACTGCAAGCCTGGCAGCCTGGCCCGCCATGGCGGCTCCAGCCGCCGACGACCGCATGAGCGACCGCGACCTCGGCAAGTCCGATGCGCCGGTGACGATGCAGGAATGGTTCTCGCTGACCTGCACGCACTGCGCCGCCTGGTCGAGGGAGGTGTTCCCCGAGGTGAAGGCCAAGCTGATCGACACCGGCAAGCTGCGCTACGTCTACCGGGACTTCCCGCTCGACCAGGTCGCCCTGGCCGCCGCCATGGTGGCGCGCGCCCTGCCGGCCATCCGCTATGAGGCGTTCGTGGCCAACCTGCTCGCGACGCAGGACCGGTGGGCGTTCGCCCGCGGCGTGAACACCAACGAGGAGCTGTTCAAGCGCGCCGCCCTGGCCGGGATGCCGCGCGCGGTGTTCGACAGCACGGTCTCCGACGAGGCGCTCCGCTCCGACATCCTGAACGAGCAGCAGGTCGGCGTGGACAAGTACAAGGTCGATAGCACGCCGACCTTCGTCCTGAACGAGAAGCCGCATTCCGGCGAGCAGAGCTACTCCGCCATCGCCAGCCTGGTAGCCGCGGCGAGCTAGGCGTTGCCAGTCGCGTTCACCCGGCTGCGGATCGCCGGGTTCAAGAGCTTCGCCGAGCTGCAGGTGGTGGAGATCCTGCCGGGGCTGACCGGCGTGGTCGGCCCGAACGGCTGCGGCAAGTCCAACGTGGTGGAGGCGCTGCGCTGGGCGATGGGCGAGAGCAGCGCCCGCTCGCTGCGCGGCGGAGAGATGGACGACGTGATCTTCGCCGGCACCGCCGGCCGCCCCAGCCGCAACCTGGCCGAGGTGGTGCTGACGCTGGAGGACGCGGCCGGCGCCGCTCCCCCGCCGTTCCATGAAAGCCCTGAGCTGCAGATCAGCCGCAAGATCGAGCGCGGCGGCGGCAGCGCGTTCCGGCTGAACGGCCGCGAGATGCGGGCGCGGGACGTGCAGACCCTGTTCGCGGACCTGGCCAGCGGCGCGCGGTCCTCCGCCATGGTCAGCCAGGGCCGGGTCGGCGCGATCATCAACGCCCGTCCGGACGAGCGCAGGAGCGTGCTGGAGGAGGCGGCCGGGATCACCGGGCTGCACGCGAGGCGGCACGAGGCGGAGCTGAAGCTACGCGCGGCCGAAGCCAACCTGGAGCGCGCGGAGGACCTTCGCAGCCAGCTCGATGCCCAATTGGCCGCGTTGCAGCGCCAGGTCCGCCAGGCCAACCGGTGGCGCACCCTGTCCACCGCCGTCCGGGACGCGGAGGCCGAGCTGCTGTCCATCGCCCAGGCGCGGGTGACGGCGGCCCGCGCGGCGGCGGCGCAGGCCTTCGCCGAAGCCAGGCTGGCGGCCGCCGGGCTGCGTGAGGCGGCGCAGGCGGCGGCGGCCAAGGCCACGCTTTGCGCCGCTTCGGTGGAACCGCTGCGCGCCATCGAGGCGGGCGCGCGGACGGCGCTGGAGCGCCACCGGATCATGCGCGAGCAGCTGGACGCAGAGGCTGTCCGGACCCGCGATGCCTTGGCCGCCGCCGGCGGCCGCCAGGCCCAGGTGGCGCGGGACCTGAAGCACGCCGAGCAGGTGAGCGCCGATTCCGGCGCGGCGGCCGCACGGCTTGCCGCCGAGGACGTGCAGCTGCGTGAAGCCGAGAACGGCTCGGCCGGACATGCCGCCAAGGCTGCGACGGAAGCCGAGGCGGCCCGCAACGCCGCCCAGGAAGCCGACGCGGCCGCGAACGCCGCGCTCCAGGACTCGGCCCAGCTGACCGCCCGCGGGCAAGCCCTCGCCCAGGCGCTGGCCCAGGCGGAGGGGCGGGCCAAGCGGCTGGCCGGTCAAGCCGCGCAGCTGCGAGCGGAGCACGGCCGGGCCGCCGCCGGGCAGGTCGATCCCGATGTTGCCGCCCGTGCGTCTAGTGGCGCGGTCGAGGCTGAGGCGCGGTCGAACCAGGCGCGGGAGCGGCAGGACGCCGCCGAGCGCGCCCGGGCATCGGCGGGGGAACGCCTGGCGCTGGCCCGGCAGCAGGACGCCGCCGCCGCCGCCGCGCACGCCAAGGCCGCGGCGGAAGCCAACGCGCTGGCCGAAATCCTGGGGGTCAGGGACGGTGAGCGTTGGCCCCCCATGGTGGACGCGCTCACCGTGCCTGCTGGGCTGGAGGCTGCCCTGGGCGCGGCGCTCGGCGAGGAGCTGGGCGCCGCCGCCGACCCGGCGTCGGCGCGGCATTGGCGGGAGTTGCCGGCGTTGCAGCCTTGCAGCCACCCTGGCGTGCCGCTTGCCGCCGCCGTGGCCGGGCCGCCCGCGTTGCAGCGCGCCCTGGCCGGCATCGGGCTGGTGCAGACCGATGCGGAGGGCGACGCCAACCACCACCGCCTGTCGGCCGGGCAAAGCCTGGTGTCGCCGGCAGGGGCAGTATGGCGCTGGGACGGTTATGCCATCCGGGCAGGCACCCCGACGGCGGCGGCCGTCCGCTTGCAGCAGCGCAACCGCCTGCACGGCCTGCGTGCCCGCCTGGTCGAAACGCAGGGCGCGGCAGCGCAGGCCGCAGCCGAACGCCAGGTGGCGGAGGCTGCCGACAAGTCCGCTGCGGCCGGGGAGGCGGCAGCCCGGCTCGCGCGGGGCGAGACGCAACGGCAGTGGGAACAGGCCCGGGCCGAAAGCGCCCGGCTGGCGGGCCAGGCGGAGTCGGCCAGGGCGAAGCTGCGGGCTGCGGCAGAGCAGCTGGACCGGCTGGCACCCGAGGCGACGGTGGCGGAGCAGGCGCTGGCCGCCCTGCAAGCCGAGCGCGACGCCCTGCCCGACCTGACGGCGCTGCGCCATTCCGTGGACCGGGCGCGCACCGCCCTCGCCGAGGCGCGCACGCGGCA
>CAXTPP010000112.1:0-11548 GCA_964246185.1 uncultured Acetobacteraceae bacterium | reverse complement strand
ACTTGGCCCATAGCTCGTCCCTTGCTGCCTGGTGACTGACTGTGCCACCACACCCAGGGACTGAACACCTACACCAGGCCGCGCCAACTCAAAAGACTCGCGCACAGGTCTCATCGCAGCACCATCCTGCACAAAACGGCTTTAGCCTGCGCCGTCGGGAAACATGCGCTCGTCCAGCAGATAGCGCAGGCCCCGGGACCAGGACTCGTCCGTGTTGCCGCGGATGTCTACGCTCTCGGCATGCAGGACCTTGCCGGTGCCGGCATCCTCGACCACGACGTTGACGTTCAGGATCAGGTTGCTGACCTTCTGCACCCAGCCGTATGCGACCTGTTGCGCTCCCAGTTCGCGGCCTAGATCCAACTCGCAACCGTTGCAGCCGCGGATCGAGTCGATGCGCGCGAGCCTGCCTTCCGCCGGTGTCATATCAACCAGGGTGAAGTGCTTTCGCAGCGTGCCTTGCAACTCGCCGTCCAGCCGGTGCAGGCGAGCGACCTCCTCCGGGGTGGAGGCGGCAGGCGATGTGTTGACGATGGTGAAATCGAATGCAGCCAAGCTGGGTGGCGTCTGCGCAGCGGCGGGCAGGCTGGCGCCGGCGAACAGGACGGCGAGAAGCGTTTGCCTCATGGTGCATACCCTCTATCATGGCGGCGCCAAGAAAATCCCGAACGCCCGGGGGCTTTCGCCGACCTTGATCTTGCGCGCGACCGCGTTGGCCGCCACGTCGATCTCGGCCAGCCTATTGTCCATCCATACCGCGACGTAGGCCCGGCTGCCATCCGGCGAGAGCGCGATGCCCTCCGGATAGTCACCCACCGCGATGTCCGGCAACGGCTTGTACCCGGCGTCGAACACCGAAAGCGTGCCGCTGTGCTGGTTGGTGACGAGGATGCGGGATCCGTCGGCGGTGGCCGCGACGGCATAGGGAAACTCGCCCACTTTGAGCCGCCGGGTCTCGGTCAAGGCAGCGGCGTCCAGGATGGATATGTCGCCCGACTGCACGTTGGCCACGAACACGCGGCCGCCTTGCACCGTCACCCCGAACGGCGCGTGGCCAACCGGCACGGTGGCCAGCGTGTCCAGGGTGGCGAGGTCGATGACGGAGACCGTATCGCTTTCACGATTGGCCACATAGAGGCGCGTGCCCGCAGCATCCGTGGCCAGGCCAGAGGGCGATTGGCCGACCGTGATCGCGCCGGTGATGGCAAGGCTTGCCGGGTCCAGCACGGCGACCGTGTTCCCGTACCAGTCCGCCACGAACACCCGGCCGTCGCTGGGGCTGACCGCCACGCCGAGCGGCCCGGCGCCGGCTGGCACCTCGGCCTTCACGGACAGCCGCCCGTCCGTCCGCTCCAGCACGCTCAGGCTGTGGCCTTCGGGGTTTGTGACGTAGATGCGGCGGCCACCCGGCCCCACTGCGATGCCGGCAGGCTTGGCGCCGACCCGCACCGTCTGCGTCACGACGCCGGTTGCCGTGTCCACGACGGAAACGGTGTCGTCGCCCTGGTTGGTGACGAACGCCTGGCCAGCATGCGCAGGAGAGGCCAGCAGGGCCGCGCAGGCAAGCGCGGCAAGCTTCACGGGGAGCGCTCGGCGATCAGCTTGATGTTGTCCAGCCCGGCGCGCAACACGTCGGCGACCGCCTTGGCCGATGCGACGTCGTTCAGCTCGGGCGGCGGGTCGTTCAGCATGTATCCGCGGTAGAACGCTGACCGCCACTCGATGGTGGCGCCGCCGCTCGGGTTGTCCTGCACCTCGAACCAGGAGCTGTAGTTGTTGACCGGCAGTATCTTGGGATCGACCTTCTCGATCCGGTATTGGTAGCTGTGCTCGGCCGCGTCGTACTTGACCAGGTTCTCATCGAAGTGCGGGTCGCCATCGCCCTTCAGCGTGATCGTGCGCACGGAGCCGATGGCGTTGCCGTCAGTGGCTGGGCTCGATGCGATGAGCGGGTGCCAGCGCGCGATGCTGTCGAAGTCACCGCAGATGGCCCAGACCTGGTCCGGCGTGCGGGCGATATCGACGGTTTGGGTGACCTTCTGCCGGGTCGGGCCGTGCGCCAGCGCCGGACGCGTTGCGACGCCGAACGCAGCCGCAGCCAGTAGTGTCCGCCTTGTCAGATATATCATGCCGTCTCCACCCCGCGTTTCCGCCGCGGATTGGCGGCAGGTTTACGCGGAATGGAAGTTGGCGCCAGGGGTAATTTCAACGGCCTCGCTGGGCTCCGCCCAGACCCGCCAAAGGCCTGAGTCCTTTGGAAACCGTTTGATTATACAAGAGGATTCCAAAGGCCTCGCTTTTGGCGGAGTCCAGAGGCAGAGCCTCTGGGCTTGCTTGCTTGACGGTCACCCTCAAGGACCGCTGGCCTGAGTCAGGCGGCGAGCAACCCGCGGCTCTTGGCGACGGAGGTTGCGATCGCGTCCATCAGCGGCGGGTTGAGGCAGTCGTAAGGCTCGAGCCCGAGTTCACGCAGCCGGGCGCGCACGGCGTCCATGTGGTCCGGCGGTGCGCCCTGCTCGATGATGGAAGACACGAAGGCGGCAAACCCAGGCGCCGACCAGCCTGGCTCCTTGGACAGCTCGGTGTGGATGAAGTCGAGGCCATGGAACGGGTGGGCCTTGTTCTCGATCCGTCCGAACATATGCACGCCGCAGCCGGTGCAGGCATGGCGCTGGATGGTGGCTGAGGCATCGACGATCTTCAGCTTCTCCTCGTGCGCCGTCACGTTGACCTTGTCACGGCTCACCACGGCGACCACGGAGAACAATGCGCCGTCCGGCTTCCAGCACTTGGAGCAGCCGCAGGCGTGGTTGTGCGCCGTCTGCGCACCGACCGAGACCGTGACCTGGTCCGTTGCGCAGTGGCAGGTCAGCCTGCCGCCCGCGAAATCCGTCTTTGCCGGCGCGATCCCGTTGTCCACGGCTGGATGAATGGAAACTGCCATTGGTTCCTCCTGTTGTTTTCTGCTTGGGCGTGATGATGGCCGACTCATGGCCTGGCGGCAACCGGCGGACGCCTACTGGCATTCCACGAGGTCGCTGTCCGACAGCGAGAACGCATACTTGCCGCCCGCCTTCGCCTCCACGTTGCGGACGGTGCAGACCCGGCCAGCCTTGGTGGTCAGCCTCACGTCGAAGCGGCCCGGGGTGACGCCCGCGAGGCGCAGCCGCTCGTCATGGTCCACCACATGGTCAGGGTCGTTGTCGCACTGGTTCGGGCCATACTCGCCGGCACCCGCGGGCGACATGACCAGGTTGGTGATGGTGCTGCTGGTCAGGTTCCAGAAGCTCAGCCGGTCCTCCGCCACAGCTGGGCCAATCCACGTTGGCGCGATCAGGACGCCAGCCGCGGTCAGCAGGAGGACGCGCCGGCGCGTCATGCCGATGGTCAGGCTGCGGGTTCATTGAGCAGCATGGCAGGCGTTATCGCGGTGAACTTGGGAACGTCGGCGAAGATTTCCTCGCCGTGCTGCGCCACGGCAGCCTTGAAGCTGTCCATCGAGTCGAACGTCAGCATCGTCGTGACGAGATAGGCCGGCGGCGCGCCGTCGAGCCCTGGCTGGCCGCGCAGCACCTGGTCGCTTTGCAAACCCATCGGCCCCCACAGGCGGCGCACCAGCGGCATGTGGGTCTGCTTGTAATAGGCATGATCGAAGTGAGCGTCGCCGCCCGCCGGGTACATCACGGAAATGACCAACATCGAACACCCTCCCCGCAGTTTATCGTCGAGGAATGCTACATGACCTCGGGGCGCTTGTGGAAGGGCCGGCCTCGCAAGGCGTCTCGACAACCGTGGGCATAGTCCCATACTTCGCAGGAGCACGCGCCCAAACGGCGCGGCACGAGGGGAGAGACGACAATGCGCACCTTGACAGCGTTTGCAGCGATCGTGCTGGCCATGGCCGGGACGGGCCAGGTCCACGCCGACGAGGGCGACGCCGCAGCCGGCAAGATCGTGTTCAACAAATGCGGCATCTGCCACTCGGTCAAGGAGGGCGAGAACAAGATCGGCCCGAGCCTTTACGGCGTGGTCGGGCGCCCGTCGCACAGCATCGCCAGCTTCAACTACTCCGACGCCATGAAGGCATACGACGTCACCTGGGACCAGCCCACGCTCGACCACTACCTGGTCGATCCCCGCGGCGTCGTGCCGGGCACGCGGATGATCTTCGTCGGCCTGAAGAAGGACGAGGACCGCGCCAACGTGATCGCCTACCTCGAAACGCTCAAGCCAGCGCCTTAGCCACCCGGGCGCCCTCGGCGATCCCTTGCCGCCGGCTCGCCGCGGGCACCACGATCTCCCGCTCCACCCGGGCCGGCCCGGCGCTGAGCAGCAGGATGCGGTCGGCCAGCGACGCTGCCTCGGCCAAATCGTGCGTGACCAGCAACGCGGCGCAGGAGCGGGCGCGCCATGCCGCCGCGAGCACCGCACGGCCCTGCTCCGCCATCGCCGGGTCGAGCGAGACGAACGGCTCGTCCAGCAGCAGCAGCGCCGGCTGCACCGCGAAGGCCCGGGCGATCGCGGCCCGGCGCGCCATGCCGAGCGACAGCGCGGGCGGGTAGAGGTCGGCGAAGGGTGCCAGGCCGAGTTGCGCCAGCAGCGCAGCCGCTTCCGCCGGGTCAGGCGGGCGGACGAGGGCGATGTTCTGCTGCACCGTCCGCCACGGCAGCAGGCGCGGCTCCTGGAACACCGTGGCGATGCGGGGCGGGACGCCGGAGGCCCAAACCGTCCGTCCGTCATAGGCGGCGTCCAGTCCGCCCACGATGCGCAGCAGCGTCGTCTTGCCGCAGCCGGACGGGCCGACCAACGCGACGATCTCCCGCTCCCCCAGGTGAAACTGCAAGCCGGCGATCACGGTGCGCGGGCCGTCGCGGCCAGGCACCGCCTTGCAGGTGATCGCCACGTCCAGCATCAGCTGCGCCACCGGTTCGCCGCCCGTTCCAGCGGCTGCAGCGCCAGCCATTCGATGAGCTGCACCACGAGGACGAAGGCCAGCGTGTAGGCGAGGATGCCGGTCACGTCGAACAGCTGGAAGTAGATGCCGATCTGGAAGCCGACGCCGTCGCTGCGGCCCAGCAGCTCCGCCACCAGCACGATCTTCCAGATCAGCGCGAAACCCGACCGTGCGGCTGCGAACAGGTAGGGATAGAGCTGCGGCAACACGACGTGCCGCAGGACCCGGCCACGCCCCATGCGGAAGCTGGTCGCCATGTCGATCAGCCCCTGGTCCAGCGCGCGCGCGCCTTCCCGCACCGTGATGGCTGTGCCCGGCAGCTTGTTCAGCGCCACCGAGGCGATCACGGTCGCCTCGCTGAGGCCGAACCAGACGTAGATCAGCACGATGGTGACCAGCGCGGGCAAGTTCAGCAGACCCGTCACCAGGCTGTCCAGCGCCCGGTCCAGCCACCGCACGCGGCCCATCGCCAAGCCCAGCGCCGCCCCCAGCACCATGGCGACCGCGAACGCACAGGCGACCCGGGCGAGGGTCAAGCCGAGATTGCGCGCGAGCTGGCCCGATGCCGCCTCCCGGGCGAGGGCCGCGACGACGGCGCTGGCCGGGGGGAGCAGCCGGCTGCCGATCAGCCACGCCGCCATCTCCCACAGCGCGAGGAAGCCCAGCACGGGCCACAGACGGGCTGTTCGGACCAGGCTATGCAGTCCAGAGCGTTCCGGGCGCCAGGTGGGTCGCCGGGCCGACCAGGGCCGGGCCGCCGATCTCCGCCAGCAGGTCATAGAGCTGCGGCACCGCAGCCAGGTTCCATTCGGCCGGAACACCGCGGCGGTAGGCGGAGCGCAGCCGGGCCAGCTCGTCCGGGCTGGATGCGCCGGTAAGCGGGGCGATGCGGTCCCACTCCGCATCCGATGCCACCAGGATCGCGCGGGCCTGGGCGGAAGCCTGGACGAAGCCGCTCACGGCTGCCGGGTTGCGCGCGGCATAGCCATCGGAGAACACCGCGCCCACGAAGGGCGTGCCGGACGGGATGCCCAGCGCCTCCACCGCGTCCTCCATCGCAAGCACCCGGCGCTGCCCCGCCGCCTCCGCCCTTGCAGCGAACGGCCAGTAGGTCAGCACGGCGTCGAGCCGCCCCTGCGCCAGCTGCTCGGCCAGCAGCGGCGGCGGGCCGTATGTCTTGGCCGCGCCCTTGTCGAGGTCGATGTTCAGGGTCCGCTGCATGTAGGCCCGCAGGATGAGCCAGCTCTTGTCGATCGGGCTGCCCGCGATGCCGAGCCGCCGCCCAGCCAGGTCCCGCACCGCCCGCACCGGCGAGCCCGGCGGCGCCACCACCGCGCCCAGCGCACCGGAGCTGGGGGAGAGCGTGAACGCCGCACCCGTCGCCCGCTGCCGCGACACCCACAGCCAATCCTGCACGATCACGTCCACCGCGCCCGCCTGCAGCGCCACCTGCGTCGCCTGGGTGGCGGCGAACTCGACCGGCGTCACCACGACGCCCGCCGCCTCGTCCAGCCGATGGACGCGCATCACGTCCAGCTCCCAAACCACCGAGCCAAACCGCAGCGTGCCGACACGGACCACAGCCGCAGCCGCCGCCGGGCGCGCACGGACCAACGCCGCGACGGGGGCGAGCAGCATCGCGCGGCGTCCGTAATGCATCCGCCCCTCCCAAGGCAGTTCCTGCTTAGCAATGCGCCCACAAGCCGCCCGATTGTCAATCGCGCGCCCGGGTGCGCGCCCAGGTGCGCGCCCAGGTCCGCGTGTGGGGGGCTGACAAGCGGGCGCGCCGGGGCCATCATGCCGTCAAAAGCTGTGGGGAAACCGATGCCGGCGCTGCCCGGTCCAGTTGTGCTGCTGTTGGCGTGCCTGTCTGCCGTAGCGGGCCAGGCGGCCGAGCCGTCGCGCGTCGAGATCGCCTACCTCGCGCTCACGCCCAAGCACGCCTCCCCCACCGTGACGCTCGACCCGCCGCTGACCGACGAGGGCGTGCAAGGCGCGCGGCTGGCGCTGGCTGACGACCAGACCACCGGGCGGTTCCTCGACCAGGATTTCGTGCTGCACGAGTCGCTGCAGCCGGATGCCGAGTCCGTAATGGACGCCGCGCGCGCCCTGCTGGCTGGCGGCAGTCGCACCATCGTCACCGACCTGCCCGCGCCGCTGCTGCTGCAGGTGGCCGACCTGCCGGAGGCGCGCGGCGCGACCTTCCTGGACGCCACCAGCCAGGACGACAGCCTGCGCGGCGCGGATTGCCGGGCGCGCGTGCTGCACCTGCTGCCGAGCCGGGCCATGCTGGCGGACGCGCTGATGCAGTACCTCGCGGTGAAAACCTGGCGCAGCGTGCTGCTGGTGCAGGGCCGCACGCCGGACGACAAGGCCTATGCCGACGCGCTGCGCCGCTCGGCCAAGAAGTTCCAGCTCCGCATCGCCGCCGACAAGCCGTGGACCTTCCAGCCCGGCGCGCAACGCACCGACACCGGGCATGTCAGCATCGGGGCGGAAGTCGGGCGCTTCACCCAAGGCTTGTCCTACGACGTGCTGGTCGTCGCGGACACCACGGACGAGTTCGGCGACGACCTGGCCTACCGCACCACCGACCCGCGGCCGATCGCCGGCACCCAGGGCCTGGTTCCCACCGCCTGGGCGCCGCCGTTCGAGCAGTGGGGCGCCACCCAGCTGCAAGCCCGCTTCCTCAAGCAGGCCAGCCGGCCCATGACCGAGAAGGATTTCGGGGCTTGGATGGCGGTGCGCGCCGTCGGCGAGGCCGCCAGCCGCGGCGCCAGCCCTGACCCAGCGGCCATCGGCGACTATCTCCGCGGGCCGAAGTTCGAGCTGGCCGCGTTCAAGGGCGCACGCCTCACCTTCCGCCCCTGGGACGGCCAGCTGCGCCAGCCGGTGCTGCTGGCCGATGCGCGCAGCCTCGTGTCGGTCAGCCCGCAGCCGGGCTACCTCCACCAGTTCTCCGAGCTCGACACGCTCGGGATCGACCAGCCGGAGACGACATGCAAATTCTGACCGCCACCGTCTGCGCGCTCCTGCTCGGCAGCTCGGCCGCCCGGGCGGAGCGGCTGTTCGTGTCCAACGAGAAGGACAACACCATCACCGTGATCGACGCCGCCACCATGGCCGTCACCAGCACGGTGCCGGTGGGCGACCGGCCGCGCGGCATCGTGCTCAGCAAGGACAAGGCCCACCTCTACATCTGCACCAGCGACAGCGACCACGTGGAGGAGATGGACCTCAAGACCCTCACCGTGGACCGCATCCTGCCGAGCGGGCCGGACCCGGAGCTGTTCGCGCTCAGCCCGGACGGCGCCACGCTCTACATCGCCAACGAGAACGACAACATGGTCTCCATCCTGGACCTGGCGGCGGGCCGGGTGCGGACGGAGATCCCCGTCGGCGTGGAGCCGGAGGGCATGGGGGTGAGCCCGGACGGCAAGGTGCTGGTCAACACCTCCGAGACCACCAGCATGGCGCACTTCATCGACACGGGAACGGAGAAGCCGATCGCCAACGTGCTGGTCGGCAGCCGCCCCCGCGTCGCGCGCTTCACCGCGGACGGCGCGCAGGTCTGGGTCAGCTCGGAGGTCGGCGGCACGGTCGCGGTGATCGACGCGGCGGCGCACACGGTGCTGCACACCATCTCCTTCGCCATCCCCGGCGTGCCGGCGGAAAGCGTGCAGCCGGTGGGCATCGCGCTCACCGCGGACGGCAACACCGCGTTCGTCGCCCTCGGCCCGGCCAACCGCGTGGCGGTGGTGGACACCCACAGCTACGAGGTCCGCAAATACCTGCTGGTCGGCCAGCGCGTCTGGAACCTGGCGTTCTCGCTCGACGGCAAGCGGCTCTACACCACCAACGGCGTCAGCAACGATCTGTCCGTGATCGACGTGGACGCCCTGCGTGTCACCAAGTCGGTGCCGGTGGGCCAACTGCCCTGGGGCGTGGTGGTGGCGCCATAGTCGCCTTTCCCGCCTTGGACGTGCAGGGGCTGACCCACCGCTTCGGCAACCGCACGGTGCTGGACCAGGTCGGCTTCAGCCTGCACTCCGGCGACTTCACCGTGCTGCTCGGGCAGAACGGCGCTGGCAAGACGACGCTGTTCGCGCTGATCACCCGGCTGTATCACGCGCACCACGGCCGCATCGCGGTGTTCGGCAAGCCGTTCACCGCCGATGCTTCGGCCGCCCTCGCGCGCATGGGCGTGGTGTTCCAGCAGCCGACGCTCGACCTGGACCTGACGGTGCGGCAGAATCTCGCCTACCACGCGGCCCTGCACGGCCTGTCCCGCGCCGTGGCGGCCCCTCGCATCCGCGACGAGCTGGCCCGGGTCAGCCTGTCAGAGCGCATGGACGACCGGGTGCGGCTGCTCTCGGGCGGGCAGAAGCGCCGGGTGGAGCTGGCCCGCGCGCTGCTGCACGAGCCGGCGCTGCTGCTGCTGGACGAGCCGACCGCGGGCCTGGACATGGAGAGCCGCAGCTTCCTGCTCCAGCATGTCCGCGGCCTGTGCCGGGACCGCGGCCTGGCGGTGCTGTGGGCCACCCACCTGATCGACGAGGCCGGCGAGGGCGCCAAGGTGATCGTGCTGCACCACGGCCGCATCCTGGCGCACGGCGGCGTGACGGAGGTGCTGGCGCAGACCGGCGCCGCGGAGCTGCGGGCAGCCTTCGAGCAGCTGACCAGGGTGGCGGCATGACCGGGACAGCCTATGGGCGCTGCCTGGTCGGCATCGTGCGGCGGGAGGCGCTGCGCTGGGTGCACCAGCGCGGCCGGTTCATCTCGGCCCTGGTGCGCCCGCTGGTGTGGCTGGCGATCTTTGCCGCCGGGTTCCGCTTCGTGCTGGGCGTGTCGATCATCCCGCCCTACGAAACCTATGTCCCGTACGAGGTCTACATCGCACCGGGGCTGATCGCGATGATCGAGCTGTTCAACGGCATGCAGAGCAGCCTGTCCATGGTGTACGACCGCGAGATGGGCAGCATGAAGACGCTGATGGTCAGCCCCTTCCCGCGCTGGTTCCTGCTGCTGTGCAAGCTGCTCGCGGGCGTCGCGGTGGCAGTGGTGCAGTCCTACCTGTTCCTCGGCATCGCCTGGTTCTGGGAAATAGAGCCGCCACTCTACGGCTATGTCGCCGTGCTGCCGGCGCTGGTGCTGTCGGGCCTGATGCTCGGCGCGCTAGGGCTGGTGCTGTCCTCCTTCATCCGCCAGCTGGAGAATTTCGCTGGCGTGATGAACTTCGTCATCTTCCCGATGTTCTTCGCCTCCTCGGCGCTTTATCCGCTGTGGCGGGTGAAGGAGAGCAGCTTGCTGCTATGGTGGGCGTGCCAACTCAATCCGTTCACGTCAGCGACCGAACTGATCCGGTTCGCCCTGTATGGCAAGGTGGACTGGCTGGCCGCGTCCGTGGTGATCGGCTGCAGCGCCGTGTTCATGACGATGGCGGCGGTGGGCTACGATCCCGGCCGGGGCTTGATGGCCCGGCGGGCGCTGGCGGCGGCGGAATGAGGCTGGCAGCGCTGGGTTTGACCGCGCTGGCCCTCTGCGCGGCCGGGCCGCCGGTTGACCCGGACTGGCCCTGCATGCAGCGCCTGGTGCCGACGCTTTCCGCCGCGTCGCTCTGGCCCGGTGACCCGGCGGCCGGCGACTGGCGCGCCGACCCGCGCGTGGCCGCCGCCGTGGCGGCCGCCTCGCCCCGGGCGGTGCCGGCCCAGGACGCCGCAGCTCAGCTCAACGCGTTCGTGGCGACCGTGCCGCCGCCGGATCGCCCCAAGGTGCTGGCGCAGGTGTTCGCCGGACTGGTGGACGAGGTCAACGCCCAGCGCGCCGACATCATCGAACGGCTGCGCAGCATTGCCCGGCGGCAACGCGCCGTCGCTGAAACCACATCCAGCGTCACCGCCGAGTTGCGCGCCTTGCCGCCGGACGCGCCGGACGCACGGCGGGATGAGGTGATAAGCCGTCGCGCGGCGCTGATCCGGGAGTATGACGCGACGGAGCGGACCATCCGATACGCCTGCGAGGCGCCGGTGCAGATGGAAGCGAGGCTGGGCACCCTAGCACAGACGCTGCAACAGGGACTGGCGGATTAGCGCTGGGCTCCGTCCAGACTCCGCCAAAAGCTTTGCCTTTGGCGGAGTCCAGATGCAGAGTCTCTGGGCGGCAGTGCCTTAGTTTGAAACTGATCGTCTGCAAAAGCCCTTTCCAAGGGTGAAGCCCTGCCAGGTTGGGGCGGGGGAGGAAGAGGACGCCCCGCCGCCCGACAGCAGCCAGGATGCGGCGGCGGTGTCCATGGGGCGCAAGGGCGGAGGTGGCAAGGGCAGCGGCAACCAAGCGATGGGCCAAGTAGACCTCAGATGATCTAATGCGTGCTGATCGGTGTTCAGTGCCGGAGTGTGGTGTGACGGGTTGAGGCTGAACCGTTTTGGTTCTTGGGTCCAGGCTCGACAGGTGAACTCGCAGGGGGTGAGGCCGCGCAGCGCCTTGAGGCGGCGGGCATGGTTGTAGGCATTCAGGAAGAGTTGAAGGTGGGCGCGCAGCTCGTTGAAGCTGCCGCGTTTTCGTGGAGTGTTGAGGGACTTGGTTCAGGTGGGTTCA
>CAXTPP010000111.1:0-11564 GCA_964246185.1 uncultured Acetobacteraceae bacterium | reverse complement strand
GTTCACGGTCCGTGCCACGAACCGTGCTATCCCGCCCGTCCTATGGCGTACCCCCTTTTCGAGGAACTCAGCGGCAGGCATCGCTGCTCGCGTCATGAGAAACACGCGACCGATTACGTCGCCGATTTTGCCGAGGCCCGTGGCCTTGAATACCATCGTGACCACCTGCAGAACATCATCGTCAAAAAGCCCGGCACCGCCGGCTACCAGACGGCCCCGACCGTGATCCTGCACGGGCACCTCGACATGGTGTGCAAGCTCGACGAAGGCGTGACCCACGATTTCGTCAGTCAGGGCGTCAAGCTCCTGGTCGACGGCGACAGCATCCGCGCTCAGGGAACGACGCTCGGCGCCGATAACGGCCTCGGCATCGCCTACATGATGGCCCTGCTCGATTCCGACGACCTGCCGCACCCGCCGCTCGAATGCGTCATGACCGCCATGGAGGAGATGGGCAAGGTCGGCGGCGACGGCGTCGACCTTAAGCTCCTGTCCGGCAAGCGCATGATCGACTTCAACTGGATCGACGAGAACCAACTCCTCGCGGGCTGCTCCGGCGACGTGTCCTGCCGGATCGGCATCGACCCCGAATGGGCGCCGGCCGCGCCGGACCGGAGCGTGATGACGCTCGATGTCCGCGGCCTGCTCGGTGGGCATTGCGAGTTCGATATCCATTTCGGGCGCGCAAACGCCATCGTCGTCCTCGGCCGCTTGCTCAAGGCGGCGCTGCGGGCGGGCGACGTGCAGATCGCACAGGCCTCCGGCGGCGTGCAGAACAACGTCATCCCGGCCGAGTCCGCGGCCACGCTCTGGGTCGCGCCCGCCGACACGGCCGCCGTCGAGGCCGCCGTGGCCGCACTGGCGGCCGACATCGGGCACGAGTTCCGCGCCGGCGATCCCGGCCTGCGCATCACGCTCGAACGCTCCGGCGTGCCGGTCGAGCGCGTGTTCTCCGCCCGTGCCGCCGGCAGGCTCGTGCAGGCCATCGCGCTGCTGCCCGACGGCATCCAGAACCAAAGCCTCGAGGTGCCCGGCAATTGGGAGACCTCCAACAATATCGGCCTGATGACCACGAGCCAGAAACGCGTGGAGATCATCTGCACCATCACCAGCGCCGTCACCTCGCGCAAGCATGCCGTGCTCCACCAGATGATGCTGCTCGCCGAGATGGCCGGCGAGGGCGTGACGGCCGAGCAGATCGGGTTGGACGCGCCGGAGTTCCCCTGGAACCCGGCCTCCCACATGCTCGACGTCGCCAAGCGGAGCTACCAGCGCACGATGGGTCGCGAACCGGCCGTGCTCGTGTCGGTCTGCAGCCTCGAGCTGGGTATGTTCACCCAGCGCATCGCCGGGTTGGACACGGTCGGCATCGGGACCAACCTCTACGACCTGCACTCGCCGAAGGAGCGGATGGACCACACGTCGGCCGCGCGGGTCTGGCCGCTGATCAAGGACGTGATGCGCAGCCTCAACGTCTAGCGGAAGGGACAGAGACCTTGACCACCAAGCACGACGTGAAGCCGTTCACGATCGACATCCCTCAGCACGACCTCGACGATATGATGTTGCGCCTGAAGCGTACACGCTTCCCCGACGACGTCGACAACGACGATTGGCGCTACGGCTACAACTCCGCCTACCACCGCGAGCTGATCGACTATTGGATCAACGACTACGACTGGCGCGGCGTCGAGCGCCGGATGAACGCGTTGCCCAATTTCAAGGTCGACCTGATCGGCGTGCCGCTGCACTTCATCCACCTGCGGGGCAAAGGCAACAACGCGATGCCGCTGCTGCTGCACCATGGCTGGCCCTGGACCTTCTGGGACCTGCGCAAGGTCATCGAGCCCCTCACCGACCCGGCGAAGTTCGGCGGCGACCCCAATGACAGTTTCGATATCGTCCTGATCTCGCTGCCGGGGTACGGCTTTTCCTCGCCGCTCCGCGAGACCGGTTGGAATTTCTGGCGCACCGCCGATCTCGAGAACGCCCTGATGAAGGACGTGCTCGGGTACCAGCGCTACGCCACGGCCGGCGGCGACTGGGGTGCGCTGATCGCCCAGCAGCACGGCCATAAATACGAGCGAGACGTCATCGGGCTCTACACGCATTTCCCGGCGCAGCTCAGCCACTATCTGCCGACCCATCCGGACCAGCCGAGCGAGGTCGCCTACGACCCGCAGCTCGGCCTGCCCGCCGCGTCCGAATACAGCGACGAGGAGGCCGGCTGGTTCGACCGCGGCAAGCTGTTCGTCGAACGGGAAAGCGGTTACGGCGAGATGCAGCTCACCAAACCGCAGACGCTGGCGGCCCTCGTGGCGGACTCGCCGGCGGGCCAACTCGCCTGGATCACCGAGAAGCGCTATTTCTGGGGGTTGGCCGAACGAGGTGTCGGCACCGCCGCCTTCGAACGGGTCTGGCCCAAGGAAGACCTCGTCACCACCGCAGCAGTGTATTTCCTCACCAACACCGGCGGGACGTCCTCCCGCTACTACTGGGAGTGTCGCGGCAATCCGTGGTCGGCCAGTCATGACCGCTTCCCGGTCGTCGGCGTGCCGACCGCCGTGTCGATCTTCCCCGGCGAGATCTACAAGCCACCCATGACCTGGACCAAGCGTTACTTCAACCTGCAGCAGTACCGCATCCATGACAGCGGCGGCCATTTCGCGCCGCTCGAAGTACCGGACATCTACGTCGAAGATGTGCGGACGTTCTTTCGAGGACTACGCTAGTAACTCAATAAAATTACGGGAGGATTGACCATGCTCGACAAGCAACGATCAAAGAGCCGGCTTCGGCTGGGAACCGCCCTCGCGGCACTCACCCTGGGCGCCTTGCCCGGCAATTCCGCGTCGGCCGCGGCACAGCCCAAGCCGCCGATCCCCAAGGGCGACCTGCTGCTCGTCGCAGCCGTCATCAACACGACCAATCCCTACATGATCGCCAACATCCAGGGGGGCCAGGCGCTCTCCAAGAAGCTTGGCATCCCGCTCGAAATCGTCAACTCGAACGGGTCGTCGCAGACCGAGATCTCCAAGATCCAGGCCATCCTTGCCGGCGGCAAGACGGTCATCCTGTTCGTCAACACCGTGGCGAGTTCGGACGCGCCGACCATCGTCGATGCCGTCAAGAAGGCCGGCGGCTACGTGACGATCTGGTGGAACAACCCCACCGACTACAAGCCCTGGAACGTGGGTGACAATTACGTCGCCTACCAGAAGATCCCCGGCGTCCAGTCCGGCCGGTGCGGCGCCGACGCGATCGGCAAGGCGCTGAACGGCAAGGGCAACGTCGTTTTGCTGCCAGGGGTGCAGGACAGCACGACGAGCAAGACCCGCGTGGCCGGCTTCACCACGCAGATGAAGGAGAAATATCCCGGCATCAAAATTCTCGAAGCCCGGCCCTCGAACTGGGATCCGCAGCTCGCCAACCGCAACGCCAAGGACCTGATCGTCAAATACGGCAGCGATATCAACGCCGTCTGGGCGGCCGATGACGCGATGCAGATCGGCGCCATGCAGGCGTTCGAGAATGCCGGCCTGCTCTCGAAGGTCAAGTTCGCCTCCGACGGCTTATACCCGGAAACGGTCGCCGACCTGAAATCCGGCCGCGGCGACCATGCCATTGTCGGCGAGACGTTCCACCGCGGCTACATGGCGTCCGCCGTCGGGCTCTACACCGCCTATCTCGCCGCGGAAGGCAAGGTCGTCCCGAGCGAGCTGCCGCACGAGAAGCGTGAGAGCCTGTTCGAGTTGAGCTGCGTGACGCCCGACAACTACCAGCAGTACTTGAAATACGACGGTCCCGAAGCGGCGAGCGCGTTCGTCGACGAACTCGTCGAGAAGGGTCCGTGGAACACCCCGCCGATGACCCTGATCGGCGCCGGCCCGGAGGAACTCCCCTAGTCGAACGACGCCGGCTACGTCCCTGGACCGGCGGCCCCGGGACGTAGCCATCATCTCAGAAGCACTCTTCTTCATCCGAGTTCATCCCATGGCCAATACCGCCAACCTGTCCCGTGCTCGATCGCTTGGCACGCGACACCGCCTCGGCAGCCTGAAGGGCCTCGGAAGCTGGGTCGCCACCATCGTCGCCGTAGTGATTGTGTTCTCGCTGCTCAACCACCGGTTCGCGAGCCTCGAGAACCTCCGCAACATCCTCGAGCAAGCGTCGGTGCCGTTCATCATCGTCGTCGGCACCAGCTTCGTGATCCTGATGGGGTCGATCGATCTCTCGGTCCAGGGCGTGATGGCCGCGACGGGGATGGCGTGGGTGTTGCTCGTCCCCAACGCCCGCAGCGAGTACGATCTCGGCGCCGGGGCATGGGTCGTGGCCCTGGCGGCCGGCCTGCTGCTCGGGCTGCTGACCGGGGTGATCTACACGAAGTTCCGCGTGCCCTCGTTCGTCGTGACGCTCGGCACCTGGAACATCGGCCTCGGCATCGCGACGATCCTCTACGGCGACGACCTGTTGCCCAGCATCACCAGCGAGGCGCTCGCCCAATGGCCGACGCGGATGACCTTGGGGTTGCCCAACTGCTTCTGGCTGGCCGCCGCGGTCGTCGCGGCCGGCGCCGCGCTGATCCACTTCACCCATCTCGGACGCGAGATGCTCGCGATCGGCGACAATGAGCCGATGGCGGTCGTCAACGGTATCCGCGTCGCCCACGTCAAGATCGCCGCGTTCGGCCTGGCCGGGCTGACGAGCGGCCTGGCGGGCATCCTGGCCACCATGGAGCTCGGCTCTGGCTCGCCCGGTGTCGGTGCCGGCCAGTTGTTCACCGTCATACCCGCCGCCGTGATCGGCGGCACCGCGCTCAGTGGCGGCGAAGGCGGCATCCTGCGGTCGGCGATGGGCGTGCTGCTGCTGATCGTGCTCAACAACGGCCTTGTGCTGGCCGGCGTGCAGCCGGAATACCAATCCGGCGTCTTCGGCGCCGTCCTGCTGCTGACCATCATCGTGGTCGCGTGGCCCAAACGCGACCGGCTCAGGATCGCCAAATGAGCGACGTCGTCCCGCCCGTCCTACGCCTGACCGACATCACCCTCTCCTTTGGCCCGGTCACCGCAATCAAGTCGCTCTCGCTCGAGATCCAGCGCGGTGAGGTCATCGGCCTAGTCGGCGAGAACGGAGCCGGCAAATCGTCGCTGCTGAAAATCCTGGCAGGCATCATCGTGCCCAATGAAGGCCGGATCGAGATCAACGGCGCCCTCTGCAACTTCAAGGGGCCGAAGGACGCCTTCAAGGCCGGCGTCGGCGTCGTCCATCAGGAACAATCGCTGTTTACCAACCTGACGGTGGCCGAGAACATCCAGCAGCACCGGGGGACCGCCGGCGGCCTGAGCCGGTTCGGGGTCCAGGAATGGTCACGCGTCAACCGGGAAGCAGCCGCGGCCCTGGACAAGGTCGGCGTGAAGCTCGATCCGCGGACGCGCGTGCGGGACCTGTCGTTCATCGACCGTCAGATGGTCGAGATCGCACGCGCGGTCGCCATCGATCCGAGCGCCGTCGGCTCGCCACTGATCATCCTCGACGAGCCCACCGCCGTGCTCGAGCGCGAGGAGACGGCGATCCTCGAGCGCGAGATCGCTAAGCTGAAGCTGTTCGCGAGCATCATCTTCGTGTCGCACCGCCTCGACGAGATCCTGCGCGTCTGCGACCGGATCGTCGTCATGCGGAGTGGTCAGTTGGTCATGAACGCGAACGTCGCCGACGTCAGCAAGGAGCAGCTGTTCCATGCCATGGCCGGGCGCGAGGCCAGGATCAGCCATCGCCCGCAGACGATGGTCCCCGCGCAGACCCAGCCGGTGATCGAGATCCGCAACCTGACCCGCAAGGGCGATTTCAACGACGTGTCGCTGGCGGCCTATCCCGGCCAGGTCGTCGCGGTCGTCGGGTCCAACGGCGCCGGATGCGGGTCGCTAATGCGGGCGATGTTCGGCGCGGAGACATACAATGGCGGATCGATCGAGGTCCGCGGGCAACGGATCACCGGCTGGTCGATCGGGCGGGCCGTCGCGGCCGGGCTGGCCTATGTGCCGGCCGAGCGGAAGGTCGAGGGCATGGTCGGCGGCTTCTCGGCCGCGCGGAACATCGCGCTCGTGCATCCCGGCGAGGCCGCGGTCGGGCCGTTCATCAGCCCGGGCCGGCTCACCCGCATGGCGCAATCGTGGTTCGACCGCCTCGACGTCCATCCCAACGCCGTGTCGCTGGCGCTCGGGCGGTTCTCCGGGGGCAATCAGCAGAAGGTCGTGCTCGCGAAGTGGCTCAACCTGCCGCACATGAAGGTGTTCCTGCTCGATCACCCGCTGCGCGGTCTCGACGTCGGCGCGGCACAGACCGTCAATCTTCAGATCCGCGCGGCGTGCGACAACGGCGCCGCCGTCATCCTTATCTCCGATACCATCGAGGAAGCGCTCGAGGCGGCCGATCACATCGTGGTCATGCGCGACGGAGAGGTTTCCGCCCGCTACCAGTTGGGGCCAGGCGTCGAGCTCTCCGTCGAGGACATACTTGAGAAGATGGTATGAGCAATATCGCCGAATCCGCCGCCAAACATATCGATGCCCCCGGCGCTCGGAGCGTCGCCCCGACGTCGATGAGCCGTGCCGGCTTCTGGCAGGTGCTCGGGCCCTTCCTCATCTTCGCCGCGACGCTGCTGACCGTCTCCATCTCGACCCCCTCCTTCCTGGGCGCAACCGGAATCTCCATCGTCACCGGCTCCGCTGCGCCGATCCTGCTCGTGGCGCTCGGACAGGCGATGGTGCTGAACATCGGCTCGATCGATCTGTCGAACGCCTCGATCAGCCTGCTGGGCGCCATCCTCCTGGCGCTCATGCTGCCCAGTCTCGGTGTCGGCGCCCTCGTGCTCGTGCTCGTGATCGTCACGGTGTTCGGCGCCATCAACGGCGCGATTGTCGCCTACGCGCAGGTGCCATCTTTCGCGCTCACGCTCGGCACCCTCGGCATCCTCGATGCCGCCACGCTGGTGACCAGCGGATCGGAGACGATCTACGTCAACCAGCATCGCGAACTGGTCACCATGCTCTATCAGGCGCAATGCGCCGCCATCCCGTTCACGTTCTGGCTCGGGGCGGTCGTGGCGGTGCTGTACTGGGTGCTGCTTCGGTTTACCCGGGTCGGCCAGAGCATGACCGCAATCGGCAAGAACGAGCCCGGTGCCATCTTCGCCGCCGTGCCGACGCGATGGCTGAAGATCGTCACCTTCGCGATCTCGGGCTTCACCGGCGGCCTGGCCGGCATCAGCATCGTCGCCCAGGCCGGATCGGCCTCCGCAAGCGGGCTCGGCAGCGACCTGCTGCTCCCCGGCATCACCGCCGCCCTCGTCGGCGGCACCGCCATCTCGGGCGGCGTGACCAACCCGATCAACGTGATCTTCGGTGCCTTGACCGTCGCCTTCGTGCCGATTGCCGTCCAGGCCTTCGGCATCAGCGCTCAGGCGCAGAGCCTCGTCTACGGTATCTTCATCATCGGCGTCGTTATCCTCACGACCTACCGGTCACGTGACGCGATCATCAAATAGGGACCTGAACCGATCCGTCGGTCGTTCAGGGGACCATGAGGAAGTGTGTGTTGTCCGCGACTGAGTAGATAGGGTTGCGGTATGTTGGTCTGGTGCCCCGCCCCAGGAAGCAGCCTAGGTGTTCAGTCCCCGGGTGTGGTGGCACAGTCAGTCACCAGGCAGCAAGGGACGAGCTATGGGCCAAGTTCTTCACGGCAGCGCCACAACGACTGAGGCAGTCCGTCGCGCAATGCAGCGGAGCCAAGAGAGCGTAAGAGCGCTGGCACAGCGCCACGGCATCAGCCCCACCACGGTCCAGAAGTGGCGCAAGCGCCAAACCGCGGCCGACGCGGCAATGGGTCCAAAGGACACGCGCTCAACCACGCTCACGCCCGAGCAGGAGACCATGGTAGTTGCCTTCCGCCGCCATACGCTGCTGCCGCTGGATGATTGCCTGTATGCCTTGCAGCCCACCATTCCGGGTCAACAGTTCAGCGAGCCGGTATTATTGCCCAGCGGGCCTTGATGACACGGCTAGCCACGTTCCGTGCCGTTCGGCTCTCCTATCCCGCCCGCCGCGGCGCGCAGCCGGTGGAAGCTGCGTCGACTCAAGGGCAGCATGGCGACATAAATCAGCCCCGCCGACGCCAGCGCCGCCCATGGGTCGGCTACCAGCACCGCCGCGAACAGCCCCGTGCCGAGCAGCAGCGGCAGTACATAGGCCGACGGCACCTTGAAGTTCTTGAAGCTCCAGACCGGCAGGGTGGACACCAGCAGCGTTGCGCCGCCCACCAGCACCAGCGCGCAAAACAGCGGGTTCTGCATCACGGCATACAGCCGCGGCCAGCCCCATTCGCGTGCCTCAAGCCCGGCGAACAGCGGAAACAGCACCAGTCCCGCCCCCGCCGGCGCTGGCACGCCAGTGAAGAAGGATTGCGCGAAGGCCGGGGCGGGCGAGGCGTCCAGCATGGCGTTGAAGCGAGCCAGCCGCAGCGCCATGCACACGCTGAACATGAGGCAAGGCGCGAAGCCATAGCCGCCCGCCACATGCAGGGACCATAAATAGAGGATGAACGCCGGCGCCACTCCGAAGCACAGGAAGTCTGCCAGGCTGTCGAACTCCGCACCGAACCGGGAGGTGGCTTTCAGCAGGCGTGCCAGCCGGCCGTCCAGCCCGTCGATGGCGCCCGCCAGCACCAGCGCCACCGCGGCATCGCCCCATCTTGCATCGAGCGCGAACCGCATGGAGGTCATTCCGGCGCACAACCCGACCAGGGTCATCAGGTTGGGCACCATCCGGTTGAACGACGGCCCGGTGTAGCGGGGGCGGCGACGCCGGGGCCGGAAACTAGGCCGGCGGCTGCCGCCGCTCACGTCAGTTCGGCCAGCACGGTCTCGCCACCGACCATGGTCTGGCCCACCACCACCAGCGGCTGGGCACCCTCGGGCAGGTAAACGTCCGTGCGGCTGCCGAAGCGGATGATCCCAAACCGGCTGCCGGCCTGCACCGGCTCGCCCTCCCGCACGTTGCACAAAATTCGCCGCGCGATCAGCCCGGCGATCTGCACCACCGCGATCTGCCGCCCGTCTGCCAGGCGCATGGCCAGCGCGTTGCGCTCGTTCTTGTCGCTGGCCTTGTCCATGCTGGCGTTGAGGAACGCGCCATGGCGGTAGGCGATGCGGGTCACCACGGCGTCCGCCGGCACACGGTTCACGTGCACGCTCAGCACGGACAGAAACGTCGCCACCCGCCACCGCGGCGCGGGACCGAGCCCCAGCTCCTCCGGCGGCACGGCCAGCGAGACTGCCACGACGCGTCCGTCAGCCGCCGCCAGCAACGCGCCGGGCCGGCGCGGCGGGGTGCGCTCCGGATCACGAAAGAAGTACAGGCTGAACAGGGTGAACGCCAAAGCCGGCCAGAACAGCCACCGGGTCAGCAGCAGCCCCGCCAGCGCTGCCGCCAGCCCCCCCGCGATGAATGGCCAGCCGGCCCGGTGGGGCGGGGAGAACACGGAGCGGAGGCTCTGCGCGAAGGTCATGGCACTGAAATCATGGGGAAAGAGGTTATGGGCCTTGCAGCGCCTGCCTGCAAGTTCAGCGCGCCGAAGCGCCCGGGATGGTGAACACCTGACCCGGGTAGATCAGCTTCGCATCCCGGATTTGCCCCTGGTTGGCCAGGAAGATGAGCGTGTAGCGGACGCCGCTCCCGTAGCTGTGGCGCGCGATGAGCCACAGCGTCTGCCCGGGCTGCACCACCACCTGGCCGGCCGCTGCTTGCGATGCCGCCATGGTTTCGCGTTGGAACGGCTGCTCCATGCGATGCGCCACCTGGCCTGTCGCCGTCAACTGGTCCAGCCGCAAGTGGTGCATTCCCGGCGGTACCGTGCCGGGCGGCAGCAGGCCCCAGTGGCCGTCCAGTCCTGCCATCGCATCACCGACCGGCAGATCATCCACATAGACCCGGACGGATGCCATGGGCGGGGCCGTGCCGCTGAACCGGATGGCGCCATGCTCGTCATAGTCCACGGTGCCCAACCCCAGGGTGCGGCCCGGCGCGTCCCCACCCGGCGCTTGCAGGAGGCGTGACGGCGCATGGGGCGGCGCCAACAAGGCCAGCGCGGGCAGCGGTGCAGCGGGTTGAGGCACCACCACCAGCACGGGAGCGTCTGCCTGCGCTTCCCGGCCCGCCGCGTCACGGCTCGAAAGGGTGATATCCCTGGCGCCTGGCGGCAGCTTGGCCGCGGGAACCAGGACCCAGGCACCGTGGGCGTCCGCCTGGGTCTCGCCGATCGGCTGGCCGCCTTGCCGCACGACGACGGCGGTGCCCGGCGCAGCCTGTCCCGCGATCACGGCGCTGCCATCCGGAGAGACCCGCACGATGTCGAAGCTGGGCGCGAGCAACGCAAGAGCCAGGCTGGCCGGCGCCGCCAGGGGAGGCAAAGGTGGCGAACCATGCAGGAGCCACGTCCCGGCCGCGCCGCCCGCCAGGAGCGTACCCAGCAGCAGGACCGGACGCAGCCGCAGGGGTGGGCCGGATGACGCCATCACGCCCTTATGGTAGTGAGACCAGGCTGAGACCGCAATCCAAGTCCGCGCCATGGCCCTTGCCAGCCCGTCCGAAATGCCGAATCAGGAGAAAGCATGAGTGGAGCAAGGCGCCCGCGCGCACGGCAAACGGTGCTGCGGCTGTCGATGACAGTATGGGATTTGCCGACCCGGCTGTTCTACTGGCTCCTGCTTGCCTTGATCGCCACGGATTACCTCTCCGTCCGGTATGGCTGGAGTGGGCTGTACCTGCTCTGCGAATATGCCATGCTCACCTTGCTGCTGTTCCGCCTGGCCTGGGGCGTGGTCGGCAGCGAAACGTCGCGCTTCAACCATTTCGTGCGCGGCCCTTCGGCAGCGCTCCGCAGCCTCACGCAGCTCACCCGGCAAGGCCCGGACGACCAGGTGGGGCATAGCGCCGCCGGCGGATGGCTGGTGCTGCTTCTGCTGTGCGATTTGGGCGTCGAAACCGGCACAGGGCTGTTCAGCGAACCTCCGCCGTCGCAAGGGCCGCTCGCCCACCTCGTCAGCCCATCCACCAGCGGCGTGCTGACGGAGGTGCACGCCGTCAGCTTCGGCATCCTAGTCGCGCTGGTCGGCGCCCATGTCCTGGCGGTCTTGGCTTATGGCGCCATCAGGAAGCAGGATCTGCTGCGGCCCATGATCACCGGGCGCAAACGCCTGCCAGGCGCCACGCGCCAGCCGCGCATGGCCTCTCCGCTCCTGGCGCTGATGCTGGCCGGGTTGGCCGCTTGCCTTGTGTGGATTATCGCCACTCGGTTCTAATGCCAACGGCCTTTTTTGACCCTGCTGGAAAGCAAGCCTGGGCTCTCCCTGCTTTGATTATGCAAAAGGATTCCAAAGGCTCGCCTTTGGCGATGTCCAGGGGCAGAGCCTCTGGCCTTATCTACCTAACGGTCACCCTCAAGGGCCGTTGGTATGATACCAGCCGTCCGAAGTTCTGACTCACGTTCTGTCTAGGATTCCCCATCGGTGT
>CAXTPP010000110.1:0-11742 GCA_964246185.1 uncultured Acetobacteraceae bacterium | reverse complement strand
ACGGCTCGTCCACCAGCACCACCTTGGGGTCGCGCGCGATCGCCTTGGCCAGCTCCAGCCGGCGCAGGTCGGCGAACGGCAGCGTGCCGGGCCGCCGGTCGAACACAGCGGCCAAGCCCACCCGGTCCGCGATGGCGCGGGCGCGGGCATCCACGCCGGGGTCGGCGAACAGCCGCAGCAGCGAGTCCGGCAGCAGCGCGAGCCTGATGTTCTCCCCCACCGTCTGCCGGTGCAGCGGGCGGGAGTGCTGGAACACCAGCCCCACCCCCTGCCGCGCCACCCGGTGCGACGGCCAGCCCGCCACGTCGACGCCGCCGATCCGCACCTGCCCCGCATCGGGCCGCTCGATCCCCATGATCAGCTTCATCACGGTCGACTTGCCGGAGCCGTTGGGACCGATCAGCCCGAGAATCTCGCCCGGCTTGATCGAGAAGCCCATGTCCTTCACCGCCACCAGCCCGCCGAACCGTTTGGTGAGTCCCGCCACCTCCAACAGCCCGGCGGTGGCGAGCGGCGGCGGGCGGAATCCCACGTTCATGCCTCGCCCCGCGGCTGCAGCAGCGCGCCGAGGAACCCGGCCGGCGCCAGCAGGATCACCACCAGCGCCACGGCGGACACCACGAACGTGCTGAGTTGGCCCAGCGGCCGCAGCGCCTCGCCCGCCACGACCAGGAACACCGCCCCCAGGACGGCGCCGAGGATGGTGCGGCGCCCGCCCAGCACGGCGGCGATGATGACCTGCACGCCCACCGCGATGTCGATCACCGTGCCCGGCGAGGCTGTCCCATAGTAGAAAATCAGCAGCGCTCCGGCCAAGCCGCTGAACAGCGCCGACACGCAAAACGCCGCCAACTTGTGCTTGGCCACGTTGAAGCCGAGCGCCTGGGCCTCCACCGGGTCCTGTCCGCAGGCCTGCAGGATCAGCCCCAGCGCCGAGCGCGACAGGCCGAACAGCACCGCCCCGCTCGCCGCCATGAAGCCGAGCGCGAAGTAATAGTTCGTGGTGTCGTCGATCGAGAGCACGTCCGGCACCGTCAGCCCGATCTCGCCCCCCGTCCAGTGCGCGAACACCGTGACCATCTGCTGCAGCAGCAGCACCGCGACCAGCGTGATCAGCCCGAAATACGGCCCCGACAGCCGCAGCGCCGGCAGCGCCAGCAGCACGCCCCCTACCACCGCCAGCACCGCGCCGAACGGCACGCAGACGGCGATCGGCAGCCCGGTCTCGCTGTTCAGGATGCCCGCCCCGTAGGCGCCAAGGCCCACCAGGAAGGTCGGCCCGAAATTGACCTCGCCCGCGAAGCCGAACAGCAAATCCCACGACATGGCGAACACGGCGAAGTAGTACGCCGGGATCAGCACGCCCAGGATGTACGGCGAGACGCCCAGCGGCAGCAGCGCCGCGACGGCCAGCCCGCCGAGCGCGCCCCAGGCCAGCCGGGACCGCATCATCGCCGCCCCAGCAGGCCCTGCGGCCGCAGGTAGACCACGGCCACCAGCAGCACCAGGGAGGGAATGTTCCGGAACGCGGGCGAGATGAGGTAGGACGTGGCGGTCTCCAGGTATCCCACGCAGTATGCCGCCACCAGCGAGCCGGAGACGCTGCCCAGGCCTCCCAGCACCACGATGGAGAACGCCGACGCCGTGAGCGTGCCCGCGTTGTCCGACGACACGCCGAGGAACGCCCCCAGCAGCACCCCGGCGATGCCCGCCAGCACGCCGTAGATGGCCCATACCAGAAGGTAGATACGGCCCAGCTCGTAGCCCAGCAGGGTCAGCCCGCGCGGGTTGATGGAGGCGGCCAGCAGCGCCTTGCCTGCCCGGGTGCGGTTGACCAGCAGCCACAGCCCGCCGATCGCCGCCCAGCACAGCACCGCGGTCAGTATCTCGTTGGTGGGCGTCCGCACCCCGGCGATGAGCGTGACGCCGGAGATCAGCGGGCGGACGGTGTGCGGGCTGGTGGTGGCGAAGTATGCCACCGCCTCCTGCAGCATGATGCCCCACAGCAGCGTGCCGGTGAGCACGAAGATCTCGGTCTCCTCGCGCGGGATGGAGCGGGAGCGCTGGATCGGCCGCACCACGAAGAAGTAGGTGGCGAACGCGGTGGCCATGCCCGCCAGCAGCCCGGCCAATGCGCCACCCAGTGCGCCTGCGGTGTCCGCGACCAGCCAGGCGACCACCGCCGCCACCAGCATGGTGCCGCCATGCGCCAGGTTCAGCACCCCGGACACGCCGAACATCAGCGTGAAGCCCACCGCGCCCAGGCCGTACAGCGCGCTGATGGCGAAGCCGTCGATGAGAATCTGGGCCGTCAGCATGGGATTCTTCCCAGCCCCTCACCCAACCCTCTCCCCAAGGGAGAGGGCTTTCTTCTCCCTCTCCCTTTTGCGGGAGAGGGCCGGGGTGAGGGGAGGCCGCCCCCGCTCAGTTGGTCAGCTTCACGAACGACGGGAACCGCAGCGTGTTGCCGCCTGCCACCGCCTTCGGCCAGACCGGCGCCTGCTTGCCGTCCTGCCACTGCACGATCAGCCCGCTCACGTCGTCCGGCCCGTAGCGCATCGCGTGGGTCGCCGGGTCATCCTTGCCGAAGAAGCGGATGCGGCCGACCGTGCCCTGCCAGTCGGTCTGCTCCAGCGCCTCGACCAGCTTGTCCGGCTCGGTGCCGCCAGCCCGGCGCACGGCGTCGGCGATGTAATAGACCTCGTCGTACGCGCCGTAGCCCGAGTAGGCCGGGGTGATGCCGTACTTCTTGATGTAGGCCTGGCCGAACGGGATGGTCTTGGGCGTGCTGGCCACTGTGTCCACCGCGACCAGCTGCAGCATCACGCCCTCGGTGGCGCCGTTGGTGTCCTTCCAGAACGTGGAAGACGTGGCCTGCGACGACACGCCGATCAGCGGCACCGGCACCTGCTGGTTGGCCCATTGCGCCGTCGGCTGCACGCCCACGTGGCTGATGCCGTTGACGATGACGTCCGGATGCTTGGCCTCGATGCCGTTGTAGATCGGCGTGAAGTCCGTCGTGTCCGGCGAGAAGCGGATGTGGTCCAGCACCTTCACGCCGATCTGCGGCAGGCATTTGAGGTACTCGGCGTCGAGCGGCCCGGTCCAGGCGGCGTCCTCGCTCATCACCACGGCGGTCTTGATGTGGTACTGGCCGTCCACCAGCAGGTCCTTGGTTGAATCGCACACGGATTCGCCGAGGAACGTCGATTCGAGATAGCCCTGGAAGAAGTATTTCAGGTGCCCGTAATCGGCGTGGATGCGCGCGCCGATCTCGTCGCTCGCCGCACCCGGCGTGATCGTCGGCAGCTTCAGCCGCCCCGCCCACGGCTCCAGCGCCAGGGCCACCTCGCTGGTGTAGGTGGCGATGACGGCGACGGCCTTGTCCTGGCTGGCCAGCCGCTGGAAGGCGCGCACCGCATCCGATGCGGAGGCGTGGTCGTCATAGGCCACGATCTCGATCATGCGCCCGTCCACGCCGCCGGCTGCGTTGATCTCGTCCGCCGCGACCTGCGCGCCGTTGGGGATGGCGATGCCGGCAATGGCGGAGTTCTCCGCGATGACGCCGATCTTCAGCGGCTCCGCGGCGGCGGCGGCCAATGGCAGCGCAAGGAGGGCGAGCGCAGGAAGCAGGTTGGGGACGGGCATGGCGGCTCCTCGGACACCGGCGTTGCCCCGGCGTTGCAAGCGACGCTAGTCCAAGCCGGACTCACCCGTAAAGCTGGCATTCGGCCCTGGCGGCGATGCTGCACGGACAGCACCGCTTCAGCAGCGCCTAAAGCTTCCTTGTGGAGCAGCTAGGCCAGGTCAGCCCCCATGCGCGCGCCCCTTGGGTCCCGTCCGAGCGCCACCAGCCCGGCTATCGCCACCGCCACGGCGCCGATCACAATGGCCAGCGCCATGCCATAGTCGCCATCGAACTGCTTGGCCAGCGAGACCTGGATGTTGGCGTTGGCCGAGGCCAGGAAGTTGCCCAGTTGATAGACCAGGCCGGGAAAGGTGCCGCGGATGGCGGCTGGCGACAGCTCGTTCAGGTAGACCGGCACGACGCCCCAAGCGCCTTGCACGCAGATCTGCATCAGGAACGCGCCCAGCCCGAGCAGGACCGGCGTGGTGGAGAACGCCCACAGCCGCAGCACCGGCAACGCCAGCAGGGCCGCGATCACGATGGCCCATTTGCGCCCGATCCGCTGCGACAGGCTGCCGAACAGGATGCCGCCCATGATCGCGCCGATGTTCATCACGACGACGATGGCCGAGATGACGCCATGCGGCAGTTGATGCTGCCCGCTCAGGAAGTAGCTTGGATAGACATCCTGCGAGCCGTGGCTGAAGAAGTTGAAGCCCATCATCACGGCCGAGGCGAACACGACCAGGCCGGCATGCTGCTTCAGCACGGTCAGCAGGCCGATCTTGCGCTCCGCCTCCGTGCGGGCCAGCCAGTCCGGGCTCTCCGGCACGTTGCGGCGGATGTAGAGCACCAGCAGCGCCGGGACGACGCCCACCATGAACATGCCGCGCCAGGTCAGCCATGGTAGCGCCAGGTAGAGCAGCGACGCGAGCAGGTAGCCCGTGGGATAGCCGGCTTGCAGCAGGCCGGATACCGGGCCGCGCCATTTGGCCGGCACGCTCTCCATGGTCAGGGATGCGCCGACGCCCCACTCGCCGCCCATGGCCACGCCATAGAGCGCGCGCAGCACGAGGAACACCGTCAGGCTGGGCGCCAAGCCGGAGAGGAACTCCAGCAGGGAGTAGCAGAGCACGTTGACCATCAGGGTTGGGCGGCGGCCGAAGCGATCCGCCAGGCGGCCGAACAGCACCGCGCCGATTGCCCGGCAGGCCAGGGTCAGCGTGAGGGCGAACGCGACGCTGCTCCTCTCGGCGCCGAACGCGGCCGCGATGTCCTGCAGGACGAAGACCATGATGAAGAAGTCGAACGCATCGAGCGTCCAGCCGAGAAAGGCCGCGGCGACGACGTGGATTTGTGCGCTGGATGGCCTCGGTGCATCTGCCATCGCGGCAACTCCTGGTCGCGGTCCGCCAGGCCATCCCGCGCGCCGCTCGCCTGGCTTGCACCACGCCGGGTCCGGGCTGGCAAGCGCGCAAGCAGAACGGGGCTCTGCCCGGACCCCACCAGAGGACGGTCGTCCTCTGTATAAAGGGTCAGGGAAACGACTATCCCCTTGCGGGTGCAGGGCGGAGGTGGAAGGTTCCGACCATCTCGTTCGGGCAACTGGAAGGCCTACGGAGGGAAAACCCTGCGAGGCTTGAGGTTTAGATCCTCAGCAGCCCTTGCCCAGGAACGCATCCGCCGTGCGCAGGCTGAGCGCCATGATGGTCAATGCCGGATTGGCGGCCAGGGCGCTGGGGAACACCGAGTTATCGCAGATCCACAGGTTCGGCACGTCGAAGCTGCGCCCGGCCGGGTCCACGACGGCGGCGTCGCCATCCACCCCCATGCGGCAGGTGCCGACGGTGTGGGCGGCCCGCGGCAGCGACCAGACATCCGTGGCGCCAGCCGCTTCCCATACCGCCTTCATCAGCTTGACGGCATGGCGGTCGATGCCCTGCTCGTTGGAACCGTAGCTGAAATGCACCCGCGGCTTGGGCACGCCCAACTCGTCCAGCTCGTCGGACAGTTCCAGGTAGTTGCCGGGTTGCGGCAGGCAGTCGCCATTGATGCCGATGCCGGCCACATGGTTGTACCGGCCGATGTAGTCCACCAGGGGCTGGCCCCACAGCCCGCGCCCGCGCGTCACCGACGTGGCCCAGGTCACCGGAACCACGCCCAGGCTCTGCACCAAGTAGCCGCCGGCGAAATTGGCGTCGGGCGCGCGCACCATGTCCTCGGTGATCATGGAGGACGGGTATCCCTTGTTCATTCGCATCTCGGCGGCGAACGTCCCCCAAACCTGTGTGGCCACATGGGCCATGTAGTTGCGCCCGACCTGTCCGCTGGAGTTGGCCAGCCCCGTGTGCAGCAGCAGCCGCGGCGTCTCGACCGCGCCCGCGCACAGGAACACGGCGGCGCAGCGTTGCCTGTGGTCCTTCCCTCCGGAGCGGTAGATGAGGGCGGTGATCCGCCCAGCGGCGTCCCGTTCGAAGCCGTGCACGCTGCACTCCGGCCGGATTTCCGCGCCCGCCGCCACCGCCTGCGGCAAATAGGTCACGTCCATGCTGGTCTTGGCGCCGTTGCGGCAGCCCTGGTGGCAATAGCCGCAGTTGATGCAGGCGTGGCGCCTACCATGGCCGGGCTGCTCGAAATCGCGCGACACGACGGCGACCGGGGCGTCGCAGGCGCGCACGCCCAGCGCGTCGCAGCCGACCGCCATCATCTGCGCCGGGGCGTTGCGCGCCACCGGGGGCAGGGCGTAGCGGCGGGACGCGTCCCACGGGTAAGATGGCGGCCCGGACACGCCGATGAACGCCTCGACGCTTTCGTAGTATGGCCGCAGGTCCTCGTAGCCGAGCGGCCAGTCCGCGCCGACGCCCTGCTCGGAACGCAGGCGCAAGTCCCGCGGGTCCGCCCGGGGGGCATAGGCGCCCCAGTGCAGGGTGGAACCGCCAACGCCGGCGCCGCTGTTGTTGGCGCCGAAAGCCTGCGGCGTGCCGCCGGCGCTCAACCGCTCGCCGAGCCAGTAGATGTCGGCCGCGACCTCGTCGGCCGCGAAATCCTCGGGGTTCCAGTTCCGCCCGGCTTCGAGCGCCACCACCCGCAGGCCCGCGCGCGCCAGCTGCGCCAGCAACGGGGAGCCGCCGGCGCCCGTGCCGACCACCACGGCATCCACCGGGTCGGCGAGGCCGTGGCGCGCCATCCGGTCCAGGTTCATGGCATCGTCCCGGCCGCTGGCGGCTCCCAAGGCTCGGCCTCGCCGACGCCGACGGTCACGAAACCGCTCTTGGGCTCGCCGTCGCCGCCGTAGCCGATGCCGCTGTAGCCCATGGCGGACAGCGTCGCCGGGTGGGCGACGTAGGCACGGACGGCTTCGGCGCAGGAATCCTCGAACCATTTCTGCATCTGCGCCGGGTCCAGGGTGCCGCCTGCCGCCTTTCCGGCCGCCACCGCTTCCAGCATGGCGTCCTGCTGCGCGCCATCCAGCTGCGCGAACCCGGCGTCGTGCTGCGCCTGCGCCCCGGCGTCGAGCGTGTCGAGCGCCGCGCGGAAAGCCTCCGCGTCCGGCGGCAGGATGTCGAAGCGCCATCCGTCGCCCTTGGCCCCGGCCAACTGGCGGTCGATCCGGGCGGCCAGGTCGACCCGGGCCGGGCCGGTTTGCGGCACCACCCGGCCCGCCACGGCCCGCAGCACCGCCAGCTGCGCTGCGCTGACCGCGCCGGGGGCGTAGCCAGGGTCGTCAGGCTGCGCGCGCTGCAGCAGCAGGTCGCGCGTCCGGGCGCTGACCCGGCCGGAGTGCATCAAGGCCTGGTAGGCGTCGCCGATGGGGGGAGAGGCGTCGTGCATGTCAGGCAGCTGTTGCGTTCGGCGGGGATGACAAGTGGCATGCTGCCCAGGGGTGCGGAGGGTTGACCGGGCATTACCTTCCTGATGCATGCCAGCGCCGGGCAAGCAGCGGCAGCCCGAACCACAGCGCCATCATGCCGGCCGCGCAGCCAACTGCCACGGCAGCTCCCGCAGCGATGCCCAGGACCACCTGCGCGACCACGAAGACGTCGCCTGCGACCCCGAGCGCCAGGGGCACGAGTGCCGCGAGCACGAGCCGTTCGGCGACACGCTCGAAGCTTTCGCTATGTTCGCCGCCTTCGACGAGCTGGTGGTAGGGCGCCGGCATCATCAGCAGCACCATCGCCAGCACGAGCAGCAGCAGGCTTGCTGTGTTCACCGCCTTGCCGATCGGCGAGAGCTTTTCGAACGCCTGCGTGAGGTAAGAGGCAAACTGGAAGCCAAGCAGCGCTTGGACGCCGGGCAAGACGATGCGCGACTCCGTGAGCAGGTTGGTGATCCTGTCCTTGGTCGAAACCATCTCGTCCTCCTTGGGTTTGGCCGGGGGGTTGGCCGTCTCCCGCCGCTTGAGAGCCGGGCCGAACCAGCACAGCAGGGTGGCCAGCGCTATCGCCGCCCCCAGCGCGCACGCTCCCGTCAGTCCGAGCTGGCCCGCGAGGGCGACGGCAAAGTCCGCGGCGAGCGCCAGCGCGAATGGCGCCAGCGCCAGCAGGGCGATCCGGTTGGTGTAGCGCTCCATGGCCACGGTCGCCTGGCCCCCGGCCGTGATTCGGTGATAGGGCGCAGGCGCGATCATCAGGGCCGTGGTGGCGATCAGCAGCACGAACGCGGCGATTTGCAGGTACTGGGCCGCCAACGGCAACGCGGCGAAGCGCCCCTCGAACGCCGCCCGGTACTGGAAGCCGAGCAGGATTTGCGCGCCTAGAATCAGCGAGCGGACCTCGCTCAAGCTGGCTGTGACCCGCTCTTTCTCCGCCGTGCCTGCCATACGTCTCCATGGCCGCGTCACGGCTCTGTCACATTAGTGACACGCAACGGGACAAGGAGTGCCAGGTTTCGAGACTGATGGCTCTATCGGGTGTTCCGGCTAATTATCGAGCCTGACGGCTAGAGATGTTCCGCTTACCTGACGGATGCAGTCAGGCCTTCGGCAGCAGCACCACGAACCGCGCGCCCAGCACCTGCCCCGTCCCGTCCTGCCGGTTTTCCGCCGCGATCCGGCCCTTCAGCGCCTCCACGATCTGCTTGCTGATCGACAGCCCCAGCCCCGAGTGCTGGCCGAACCGCTCCCCCTGCGGCCGCTCGGTGTAGAAGCGGTCGAACACGTGCTCCAGCCGGCCTTCCGGCATGCCGGGGCCTTCGTCGTCCACGCTCACCTCCACCATGGCGCCGGCATCGCGTGCGCGCAGCACCACGCTGCCGCCGGCAGGGCTGAAGCTGTGGGCGTTGCCGATCAGGTTGCGCAGCACCTGCACCAGCCGGTCCTCCACCGCCTGCACCAGCAGCGTCCCGTCCGGCGCCTCCACCCGGAGCCGCACCCCGCCCTCCGGCCGGGTCGCCTCGTCGATCTCGGCCAGCAGCCGTAGGATCGCCACCACGTTCACCGGTTCCACCGGCGTGCGGCTCAGCTCGGCGTCCACCCGGCTCGCGTCGCTGATGTCGCTGATCAGGCGGTCCAGCCGGGTCACGTCCTCCGCGATGATGGCCAGCAAGCGGCGCTGCGCCACCGGGTCCTCGACCCGGCGCAGCGTCTCGATGGCGCTGCGGATGGAGCTGAGCGGGTTCTTGATCTCGTGCGCCACGTCCGCCGCGAACCGCTCGGTGGCGTCCATGCGGGACCACAGCGCGGCCGAGCTGTCCCGCAGCGCATGAGCCAGCTCACCGATCTCGTCGCGACGGCGCATCAGCGGCGGCGGCACGGCGCCGGCGCGGCCGTGGCCCTCCCGCATGTCCCGCGCCGCCTGGCTCAACCGCAGGATCGGGCGCGCGATGGTCAGCGACAGGTACCAGGACAGCATCACCGTCAGCACCAGCGCGGTCACGAACAGGCCGAGGATGGAGCCGCGGATCGCCACCAGGCTGCCGTCCACCTCCCGCGCATCCCGCGTCAGCTGCACGATGCCGACGGTGTGGCGGTTGCGCATGATCGGCTCGGCCACCGTCACCAGCAGCCGGTTGTCGGCGGTGCGACGGATATACGGCGGCGTCTCGCGGCCGGGGTCGGAGGTGAGCTTCAGCTCGGCCTTCACGTCCGGCTGCCAGTCCGGCCCGGCGGCGGCGGCGCCGGTCTGCACGGTGGCGGTTGGCTCGTGCGGGAAGAACGACAGCAGCCGGTCGTAGGTCGCCTGCACCGTGCCCTCGAACCGGGTAAGGTCGGCGGCTGGCGGCAGCGGCTGCGTGCGGACATCGCCGCCCGCCCCCTCCCGCATCCGGCTGTCGGCGACCACCTGGCCGTCCGCGCTGTAGATCTTGGCCTGGCTGTTGGGCGTGGGATCGGTGAGCCGGCGCAGAAGCGGTCGGGCGATCTCCGGCACCAGCACGGGGTTGTCCGGGTCGGTCTCCCGCACCGCGCTCTCGCCCAGTGCGCCGGCGTAGATGCGCGCCTGCTCGCGCAAGGCCGTCACCTCGTTCTCCAGCAGGCCGTTCTGGTACTGGTCCAGGTACAGCAGCGCGGCCACCAGCAGCACCAGGGGCAAGGCGTTGACCAGCAGGATTTTGCGCAGCAGCGGCGGCACCCAGCGGCGCGGCAACGGCATGCGCGGCG
Organism: uncultured Acetobacteraceae bacterium; assembly: GCA_964246185.1. Classification (GTDB taxonomy): domain Bacteria; phylum Pseudomonadota; class Alphaproteobacteria; order Acetobacterales; family Acetobacteraceae; genus LMUY01. Next base: position 1,519 of record CAXTPP010000110.1, on the reverse strand, counting down.
ACGGCTTCCGGGCCGAGGCAGGGGCAGGGGCAGGGGCAGGGGCGCCGATGTCGGGCAACTCAGCCCTCCTTGTAGCGGTAGCCGATGCCGTAGAGCGTCTCGATGTGGTCGAAGCTGTCGTCGCCGGTGCGGAACTTCTTGCGCACCCGCTTGACGTGGCTGTCGATCGTGCGGTCGTCCACGTAGGTGTTCTCGCCATAGGCCGCGTCGATCAGCTGGTCGCGGGACTTCACCATGCCGGGCCGGGCGGCCAGGGCCTTCACCAGCAGGAACTCCGTCACCGTCAGCTGGATGTCGTGGCCGCGCCAGGTGCACTGGTGCTTGGTCTCGTCCAGGATCAGGTCCCCGCGCGCCATGACGCCGCCGGGTGCGGCGCCCGAGCCCTCGGCCCGGCTGCTCTCGTTGCGGCGCAGCAGGGCGCGGATGCGCTCGATCAGCAGCCGCTGGGAGAACGGCTTGGTGATGTAGTCGTCCGCCCCCATGCGCAGGCCCATCAGCTGGTCCACCTCCTCGTCCTTCGAGGTCAGCATGATGACCGGCATGGAGGAGCGCTGGCGCAGCCGCTGCAGCAGCTCGATGCCGTCCATCCGCGGCATCTTGATGTCCAGCACCGCCAGATCGACCGGGCGGGCGGTGAGGCCTTGCAGCGCGCTCTCCCCGTCCGTGTAGGTGCGAACCTGGAAGCCTTCTGCCTCCAGCGTCATGGTGACGGAGGTGAGGATGTTGCGGTCGTCATCGACCAGGGCAATGGTGTGCTTCATGGACGGGCGCCCCAAGGTGACCAATCATCTGGCAATGCGGCAGTGTGCCGCCAGATTATGGCGCAAAACGGACTGGATGAGGAACACACGATGGCGGATGCACCCGAGATGAAGCCGGATCGGGCCGCCGTGGTCTGGCACGCCCGCACTTTGCTGCGGAACGCGCGCGCCGGCACCCTGGCGACGCAGGAGGGCGGGCAGCCGTATGCCGCGCTCATCACCCCTGCCCCGGCGCCCGACCTCTCGTTGCTGCTGCTGCTGTCCGGCCTGTCCGCCCACACCAGGCACCTGCGCGACGATGGCCGCTGCGCCCTGATGGTGATGGGCGAGGCCACCGACGGCAACCCGCAGACCGCGCCGCGGCTGACCGTCATGGGCGTCGCCACCGCCGAGCCGGACCCGGCGCTCAAGGCCCGCTGGGTCGCGCGGCACCCTTACGCCGGGTTCTACGCCGGCCTGGCCGATTTCCGCCTGGTGCGGCTGCGGCCCACCGGCGGCCAGTTCATCGGCGGCTTCGCCAGCGCGCACCGGTTCAGCCAGGCCGACCTCACGCCCGACCCGGCGGCGGTCGCGGCGGTGGCGGCTGCCGAGGCGGATGTCATCGAGCACATGAACGCGGACCACGCGGCAGCGGTCGAGCGCATCGCCGGCAGCCCCGGCTGGCGCATAGCGGCGGTGGACGTGGATGGCTGCGACCTGTTGCGGGACGAGACGGTGCGGCGGGTGGCGTGGTCTGCGCCGGTGGCGGATGCGGGGGG
>CAXTPP010000109.1:0-11785 GCA_964246185.1 uncultured Acetobacteraceae bacterium | reverse complement strand
CCGGGTTGCGGTCGCGTGGATGAACCGCGCCGCCCGCTTCGCGCCGCGCGGGGAATGGGTGCTGGTGGGCCGGCTCGGCGGCTACTACGACCTGCGCTACTACCGGCGCTGCGACCACCTGGTGGGCAACACCCGCGCCCTGGCCGACTGGATCGTGGCGCAAGGCTGGCCCGCCGCCCGCACCCGCCACCTGCCCAACTTCTCACCCGATCTCGCGGGCGCAGCGCCGGAGCGGCTGGGCCGGCCCCCCCGCCCCCCCCCGGGAGGGGGGCGGGGTGGAGCGCCTGGCCCGCCAGCGGGGCGGGGCGGACGGGGTGCAGCTCCCCGGCTGGCGGCAGGATGGCGCGGCGCTGCTCGCCGGGTGCGGCGCGCTGGCCTGCCCCTCGCGCCACGAGCCGCTGGGCAACGTCATCGTGGAGGCGTGGAGCGCCGCCCGCCCCGTGGTGGCCGCCGCCGCCGCCGGCCCGCGCGAGCTGATCCGGCCCGGCGAGGACGGGTTGCTGACGCCGCCGGAGGATGCGGAGGCGCTGGCCACCTCGCTCGGCCTGGTGCTGCAAGGCCCGCCGCTCGCCGCCCGGCTCGCGGCGGCCGGGCGGGCGCGGTGGGCAGCGGAGTTCGCCGAAGCGCCCGTGCTGGCGCAATGGCGCGGCTTCCTGCAAACGGTGGGGAAGCCCGCATGTGCGGCATAGCCGGGCTGGCGATGCGGCCGGACGCGCCGCCGCCCGCGCCCGTGGCCCTGGCCGCTCTCTCCCAGGCGTTGGCGCACCGCGGGCCGGACGGGGAGGGGCACACGGCGATGGGCCGGGTGGCGCTGGTGCAGACCCGGCTCGCCATCATCGACCTGCAGACCGGCGACCAGCCGCTGTTCGCGGGTGCGGCGTCCCTCGTGGCCAACGGCGAGGTGTACAACTACCGCGAGCTGTCGCCGGGCCTGAAGCTGCACACGGCCAGCGACTGCGAGCCGCCGCTGCACCTGTGGCAGCAATCCGGCGCGGCCTACGCCGGGCAGCTGCGCGGCATGTACGCCATCGCCATCCATGACCGCGCCACCCGCAGCCTGACCCTCACGCGCGACCGCTTCGGCATCAAGCCGCTCTATACCGCGGCCATCCCCGGCGGCCTCGCCTTCGCCTCCGAGCCGCAGGCGCTGCTGGCGGCGGGGCTGGCGGTGCGCGGCGTGCGCCCGGCGGCGCGGGACGAGCTGCTGCAGATGCAGTTCACCACGGGGGCGGACACCATCTTCCCCGGCATCCAGCGCGTGCTCCCCGGCGAGACGCTGCTCGTGGTCGATGGCCAGGTGGTGGACCGCACCCGGCTGGAGGCGCTGCCGCCGGGTCCGCCGGAGGAGATCGGCGAGCCGGCGGCGCTGGCCCGGCTGGACGCGGCGCTGGAGCAGTCGGTGGACCTGCACCAGCGCAGCGACGTGCCGTACGGCATGTTCCTGTCCGGCGGCGTGGACAGTGCCACGGTGCTGGCGCTGATGGCCCGGCTGAACGACGCGCCCGTGCTGGCGTACACCGCCGGGTTCGACGTGCCGGGCGCCGCGGACGAGCGCGCGCAGGCCGCGTCGCTGGCCCGGGCGGTCGGCGCGCGGCACGAGACGGTGGTGGTGACCGAGGCGATGGCCTGGGCCGCGCTGCCCCGCATCGTGGCCAGCATGGACGACCCGGCGGCCGACTACGCCATCGTCCCCACCTGGTTCCTGGCGCAGCGGGCGCGGCAGGACGTGAAGGTGGTGCTGTCCGGCGAGGGCGGCGACGAGCTGTTCGCCGGCTACGGCCGCTACCGCAGCGCCATGCGGCCCTGGTGGCAGGCCGGGCGGGGGATGCGCACCCGCGGCACGTTCGACCGGCTGGGCGTGCTGCGCGCGGCCCCCCCGGGCTGGCGGGACGGCATGGCGGCGGCGGATGCCCGCGCCGCCACCGGCGGGCGCAGCCGCCTGCAGGTGGCGCAGGCGACCGACGTGGCCGACTGGCTGCCGAACGACCTGCTGCTGAAGCTGGACCGCTGCCTGATGGCTCACGGCGTCGAGGGCCGCACGCCGTTCCTGGACCCGGGCGTGGCGGCGGCTGCCTTTTGCCTGCCGGACGGCCTGAAGGTGCAGAACGGCCGCGGCAAGTGGCTGCTGCGCCGCTGGCTGCAACGCCACCTGCCGCAGGCGCACCCGTTCGCGCCGAAGCAGGGTTTCACGGTGCCGGTCGGCGCGTGGATCGCCGGGCAGGGCGCGCGGCTGGGGCCGCTGGTGGCGGCGCAGCCCGGCGTGGCCGCGGTGGCGGACCCGGAGCGGGTGGCGGCGCTGTTCCGCAGCGCGGGCGGCCGGCACGAGGCGTTCGCCGCCTGGACGCTGCTGTTCTACGCGCTGTGGCACCGGGCGCACGTGGAGGCGCTGCCGATCGAGGGAGACGTGTTCGAGGTGCTGGCGGCCCGTTAGGCGCCGCGCCACAATGACCTGCCATGCCGGAGCCGTCCCATGCCCCACTACGACCTCATCATCCGCAACGGCGCCGCCATCTTGCCCTGGGGCGAGGCGGCCACCGACATCGGCGTGCGCGACGGCCGCATCGCCGCCCTCGGCGCCACCGGTACGGCGGAGGAGACCATCGACGCCACGGGCCTGCACGTGCTGCCCGGCCTGATGGACCCGCACGTCCACATGCGCGACCCCGGCGACCCGGCGGTGGAGACCATCGGCGCCGGCACCCAAGCCGCCATCCTCGGCGGGCTGGCGGTGGTGTTCGACATGCCCAACACTGCCCCGCCCATCACCGATGCTGCCCGCGTGTCCTGGAAGCAGAGCTACGCCGCCGCCAACAGCTGGTGCGACATCGGCTTCTACGTCGGCGCAACCCGGGCCAACACGCCGGACCTGGCTGCATTGGAGACGATGCAGGGCGTGTGCGCGGTCAAAGTGTTCGCCGGCAGCTCCACCGGGGATTTGCTGATCGAGGACGATGCCGGGCTGGAGGCGGTGATGCGCTCCGGCCGCCGCCCGGTCGCCTATCACAGCGAGGACGAGTACCGCCTGCGCGACCGCCGCCCGCAGTTTCATTCCGGCATGCCCACCCGCAGCCACATGGAGTGGCGCGACGAGGAGTGCGCCCTGCTCGGCACCCGCCGCATCCTGGCGCTCGCCCGCAAGACGGGTCGGCCGGCGCACATCCTGCACGTCTCCACCGCGGCGGAGCTGGCGCTGCTGCGCGGGCACCGCGACGTGGCCACCACCGAGCTGCTGGTCAACCACCTGACCCAGTGGGCGCCGGACGTATATGACCGACTGGGCGGCTACGCGGTGATGAACCCGCCGATCCGCGGGCGCGAGCACTGGGAGGCCGCCTGGGCCGCGGTGCGGGACGGCACGGCGGACACCATCGGCAGCGACCACGCGCCGCACTCCCGCGCCGCCAAGGAGCGGCCCTGGCCGGAGGTGGCGGCGGGGCTGACCGGGGTGCAGACGCTGGTTCCCGTCATGCTGGACCACGTGAGCGCCGGCCGGCTCAGCCTGTCCCGCCTGGCGGACCTGATGTGCGCCGGGCCAGCCCGGGTTTACGGCATGGTCGGCAAGGGAAGGCTGGCCGCGGGCTACGACGCAGATTTTACCCTGGTGGACATGAAGCGGCGGCGCACCATCGAGGATTCGTGGATCGTTTCGCCCTGCGGCTGGACGCCGTTCGCCGGCATGGCGGTCACGGGTTGGCCGGAGATGACCATCATCCGCGGCCAGGTGGTGATGCGTGAGGAGGAGATCGTAGGCCTGCCCCGCGGCCAGCTGGTGCGGTTCCGGGACTGCCCGGCGGTCACGGACCCAGCAAGTTGAGCGACTTGGGCCAGCGCGAGGTGATTTGGCTCACCTGCTCCGGCGTCAGCGGCGGATAGTCCCCAAGCGGGGCCGGCAGGACCGCGAAGGCCTGTGGATCCGCCCAGCACTCCACGTTGCCGAGGCTCCGCGTGCAGTAGGGCATCGGGTCGGGCAGCTGCTCGCGCGCGGCGCAGTAGGGCTGCTCCCGGTCCAGCCGAACGATCGAGCAATCCTTCCCGGTGACGGCCGACACGCCCATGTCCACCACGCCGCGGCCGAACACGGTGACGCTGGCCGCCTCCACCCCCGCGGCCACGCCGACGCCCACGCAGCCCGCGAGCGGGCCGGCCGCCAGCAGCAGCGCCAGCAGCGAGGCTGGGCGGAAAATCTTGCACATGCCGCCCAATGGACCACGCCAAGATGAACGCAGGGTTTCCCGCAACGGGGGGCATCGCTATGGTCCCGCCAGCAGGACCGAGGGTTTTGACAAGCGTGGCGGACATCTTCGACGAATTGAGTGAGGACATCCGGGCCGAGCGCGCCCGGGCGCTAGCCAGGCGCTACGGCATCGTCGCCGGCGCGGCCGCCCTGCTGCTGGTGGCCGGGGTCGGCGCATGGCAGGGCTGGGAATGGCGGCAGGGCAAGCAGGCCGAGGCCGCTGCGGCGCCCTACCTGGACGCGATGCGGGCCGCCGACGCGCTGCCGCCCGGCCCCAGCCCGCAGCGCGCGCCGGATGCCGATGCGTTCGCCAAGCTCGCCAGCACCGCGCCGGCCGGATACCAGTCCTTGGCGCTGCTGAGGGAGGCGGCGCTGCGGTGGGATTCCGACGCTCCGGACGCCGCCTTCGCGCTCTGGACCCGGCTGGCCGCGGACGAATCGGCGGACAAGCTGCTGCGGGACCTCGCCACATTGCTCTGGGCGCAGCACTCGGTCGATGCCGGGGACCCGGCGGCAATCGCTGCCCACACCGCCAAGCTGGAGGCGGCCGGCAATCCCTGGCGGCCGCTGGCGCTGGAGGTGGACGCGCTGCTCGCCCTGCGGCAGGACGACAAGCCCAAGGCGGAAAGCCTGCTGCGCGTCCTGTCGGTCGATGCGCTCGCCCCGGATGGCCTGCGCGGCCGGGCCACGGCGCTGCTCACCCTGCTGGGGGCCGGGCCTGGGCCAGGCGGGCGCGGATGAGACGTCGCACCCTGTTGCGGGCGGCAGCGCTGGCCCCCGCCGCGGCGCTGCCCGGCTGCATCGACTGGGACAACCTGTTCGACAAGGAGAAGGACGCGATCCCCGGCAAGCGCGAGGCGGTGACCGCGTCCGTCCGCGGCCTGCAGGTGGACCCGGCGTTCCGCACCGCGGTCAACCTGCCCCCCGCCGTGACGAACGCCGAGTGGCCGCAGGCCGGCGGCAACCCGGCGCACACCATGGGCAACCTGGCGCTGGGCGACCTCAGCCGCTCCTGGCGCCAGTCGATCGGCGAGGGCGGCGGCTACCGGCGCAAGATCACCGGCACCCCGGCGATCGCCGGCGGCCAGGTGTTCGCCATGGATTCCGACGGCTCGGTGTCGGCGTTCGACGCGGCGACCGGCGCCCGGCGCTGGAGGACGCGGACCAAGCCCAAGAAGGACCGCAGCAGCAACCTGGGCGGCGGCATCGTGGTGGACGGCAGCGTCGTGTTCGCCAGCACCGGACGCGCCGAGGTGCTGGCGCTGGAGGCCGCCACCGGCGACATCACCTGGCGCGTGCCGCTGGATGCGCCGGCCCGGGCCGCGCCGACGCTGGTGGAGGGCCGCCTGTTCCTGCCCACCTTGGACGAGCGCATGGTCGCCCTGGCCCGGGCGGACGGCAAGAAGCTGTGGAGCTACCAGGCCACCGCGTCCGCCACCATCGTGCTGGGGGAGCCTTCGCCCGCCTATGCCGACGGCATCGTGGTCTGCGGCTTCGGCTCCGGCGACCTGGTGGCGCTGCGGGCGGAGACCGGCACCCTGGTCTGGAGCGACAGCCTGGCCGGCGCGCGGGGCCGCAACAGCGCGGCCGACCTGTCCGCCATCCGCGCGCTGCCGGTGATCGTGCAATCGACCGTGTACGCGGTCGGCGTCGGCGGCCTGATGGTGGCGCTGGACCTGCGCTCCGGCCGGCGGCTGTGGGAGCGCGAGATGTCGGGCCAGCACACCCCGTGGATCGCCGGGGACTGGATTTTCGTGCTGACCGAGGACCAGACGCTGGCGTGCCTCAGCCGCGTCGATGGCCGGGTGCGCTGGCTCACCCAGCTGCCGCGCTACGGCAACGAGAAGAAGCTGCAGGAGCCGATCTACTGGACCGGGCCGCTGCTGGGCGGGCAGTACCTTTACCTCGCCGGGTCCACGCAGAAGCTGATCGCGGTCAACCCGGCGACCGGCGCGGTGCTGGGCGAGCAAAAGCTGCCGCAGGAGGTTTCCGTGGCCATGGTGGCGGCGATGGGCAAGATGTTCGTGATCACCGAAGACTCGACCCTCTCGGCGCTGGGCTGAGCCGTGCTGCCAACCGTGGTCATCGCCGGGCGGCCGAACGTGGGCAAGAGCACCCTGTTCAACCGCCTGGCCGGACGCCGCCACGCGCTGGTGGCCGACACGCCCGGCGTCACCCGGGACCGCAAGGACGCGACCGCCCAGCTGCGCGGCCGCATGGTGCGGCTGGTGGACACCGCCGGGCTGGAGGAGAGCGCGCCGGACAGCCTGTACGGCCGGATGCGCGCCAGCTCCGAGGCCGCGGTCGGCACGGCGGACCTGGTGGTGTTCGTGGTGGACGCCCGCACCGGCATCACCCCGGCGGACAGCCATTTCGCCGCCTGGCTGCGCCGCCAGGGCCGCCCGGTGCTGCTGGTGGCCAACAAGGCGGAAGGCCGCGGCGGCGCGCAGGCGGCGATGGACGCCTACAGCCTCGGTTTGGGCGAGCCGCTGGCGGTGTCCGCCGAGCATGGCGACGGGCTGGCCAACCTGATGGGCGAGATCGCCGACCGGCTGCCGGAGCCGCAGGAAGCGGACGAGGCGGACCGCCCGCTGCGGCTGGCCGTGGTGGGCCGGCCGAACGCGGGCAAGTCCACCCTGCTGAACCGGCTGCTGGGCGAGGAGCGCATGATCACCGGGCCGGAGCCGGGCCTGACGCGGGACGCGGTGACGGTGCGGCTGCACGACGACGTGGGGCCGATCGAGCTGGTCGATACCGCCGGGCTGCGCAAGAAGGCGCGGATCGAGGCCTCGCTGGAGAAGATGAGCGTGTCGGCCACCATCGAGGCGCTGAAGATGGCCGAGATCGTCGTGCTGTGCGTCGATGCGGTGGAGGGGCTGCACGAGCAGGACCTGCAGATCGCCCGGCTGGTCGAGCGCGAGGGCCGCGGCTGCGTGCTGGCGCTGAACAAGTGGGACGCGGCGCCAGACCGCAACGCCGCGCGCAAGGGAGTGTCCGACCGCCTGGAGACCAGCCTGGCGCAGATGAAGGGCATCCCCGTGGTGACGCTCTCGGGCATGACGGGCGCCGGGGTGGACAAGCTGCTGCCCGCGGTGCGCCGCGCCCATGCCGTGTGGAACACCCGGGTGGCCACCGGCGAGCTGAACCGCTGGTTCGAGGCGGCGCTGGAACGCCATGCCGCGCCGCTGGTCGATGGCCGGCGGCTGAAGCTGCGCTACATGACGCAGCCCAAGGCGCGCCCGCCCACCTTCGTCATCTTCGGCACCAGGGCGGAGCAGACGCCGGAGGACTACCGCCGCTACCTGGTGAACGGCTTGCGGGACACGTTCGCGCTGCCCGGCACGCCGGTGCGCTTGCAGTTCCGCGGCACCAAGAACCCTTACGCGGACGACTGAACTTGCGCGCCTGGCCGGCGTTGCCGGGTCAGGAGGGCGATGCGATGGCCAAGGGTGCGGAGAAGACCGATCCCAAGCTGTGGGAGAAGGTGAAGGAAGCGGTCACGGAGGGCGACAAGGGCGGCAAGCCCGGCCAGTGGTCCGCGCGCAAGGCGCAGATGGCGGTGAGCGAGTACAAGCACGAGGGGGGCGGCTACCAGGGCGAGAAATCGTCGGACAACCACCTGGTGCAGTGGGGCCGCGAGGATTGGGGCACCAAGTCCGGCGAGGAAAGCGGCAAGACCGGCGAGCGCTACCTGCCCAAGGAGGCGCGGGACGAGCTGACCGACAGCGAGTACAAGCGCACTTCGGACAAGAAGCGGGCGGACACCGCCAAGGGCCGGCAGCACTCCGCCCAGCCGAAGGACGTGGCGGCCAAGACGGCCGAGCATCGGGACGCCAAGCACGGGGGCCATGCCAGCACCCGCGCCGAGCTGCTGAAACAGGCGGCCAGCAAGGGCATCAAGGGGCGCGCCCGCATGAAGAAGGCGGAGCTGGAGAAGGCGCTGCACGCCCATGGCTGAGATGGACGAGGCGGAGCGGAAGGCCACCGCGCAGGAATTCAAGCAGCTGGCGAACATGACGCCGGCCACCCTGCGCAAGTGGCTGGACGGGGAGGAGAGCCGCACCGTCGGCATGACCCACGAGGGCGAGAAGGCGCATGGCGGCGGCGAGGAGTCGGTCGGCCACGAGATGGGCCGCCGCATCCTGGAGCTGCGCGCCAAGAAGGCCGCCGACCTGGACGAGGCCGACTACGAGGCGATGCGCAAGGTGGTCGGCTACGTGCACCGCCACTCCAAGCAGCGACCCGGCGGCGACGTGACGGACACACGCTGGCGCAAGTCGCTGATGAACTGGGGCCACGACCCGCTGAAATAGGCTTGGCAGCCGCCCGCCGCTTCGCCAGTGTCCGGTGCAATGGCCCGCGCCAAGGCGGGCACGCAGGGGAGATGCGGCCATGGAGCTGGAAAGCCGGACCATCCGCCGGGTGACGCTGCGGCTCGTGCCGTTCCTGGTGCTGTGCTACTTCGTGGCCTACCTGGACCGGGTGAACGTCGGTTTCGCCAAGCTGACCATGAGCGGCGACATCGGCCTGTCCGAAAAGGCGTTCGGTTTCGGCGCCGGCATCTTCTTCGTGGCCTACTTCGTGTTCGAGGTGCCGTCCAACCTGCTCCTGGAGAAGTTCGGCGCGCGCAAGTGGATCGCCCGCATCATGCTGACCTGGGGCGTCGTGTCCGGCGCCACCGCCTTCGTCACCGGCGAGTACAGCTTCTACGCCATCCGTGTCCTGCTGGGCTTCGCGGAGGCCGGCTTCTTCCCCGGCATCATCTTCTTCCTGACGCTGTGGTTCCCCGCCAAGGAGCGGGCGCGCATCGTCGGCCTGTTCATGGCCGCCATCCCGCTCTCCACCGTCATCGGCGGCCCGATCTCCGGCAAGCTGCTCGACCTGGACGGGATGCTGGGCCTGCACGGCTGGCAATGGCTCTACATCGTCGAGGCGGCGCCGGCGCTGCTGCTGTCGTTCGTGGTGTACTTCTACCTCACCGACAAGCCGGCGGACGCGCAGTGGCTGGCGCCGGACGAGCGCGACTGGCTGATGCAGCGGCTGCAGCAGGAGCGCCAGGCGAAGGAGCAGGCCGGCCATTTCTCGGTGCTGCAGGCCATCACCAACCCGCGCGTGCTGGCGGTGGCGGTGATCTACTTCGGCGCCAACGCGGCCAATTACGGCCTGAGCTTCTTCCTGCCGACCATCATCAAGGGCTTCGGCGGCCTGAGCAACCTGCAGATCGGCCTGGTCACCACGCTGCCCTACGTCGTGGGCCTGGTCGGCATGGTCTGGTGGGGCCGCCACTCGGACGCGCGCCGCGAGCGCAAGGGCCACGCCGCCTTCGCCCTGCTCGTGGCCGCGGCGGGCATCGCCGCGTCCACCGTGTTCGCTGACCCGGTGTTGAAGATGGCCTGCCTGACCATCGCCGGGTTCGGCATCTTCGCCTGCCTGCCTGTCATCTGGACGCTGCCGACCGCGTTCCTGTCGGGGGCCGCGGCGGCAGGCGGGATCGCGACGGTGAACGCGATCGGCAACCTGGCCGGGTTCTTCGGGCCGTATGCGATGGGGTACATGCGGGATTTGACCGGCAGCTTCGACAGCGGGCTGTGGATGCTGGCGGCGGCGGGGCTGGTCGGCATGGTCGTGGTGCTGGCGCTGCCGCACGATGGGCGGCTGGAGGATGCGCCGGCGGTGCGGCGGGTTCCGGCGGAGTAGTTCGGCTTCTCCGTCCCCCTTGCGGGAGAGGGCGGGGGTGAGGGGGGCCGCAGTGATGAACAGTCCTCTACCGCAGCTGCCGCCTGATGGGAACGAGCGTGGAGGGTGGTGGGAAGGGCAAAGTGCCGAACGAGAGTGATGAGCATCCACTTTCCGGCGGGCGCACGACGGCGCGCGTTGTACGCGTGGGGTCCACTGTCCGCCGCACGCCAGCGCCCAACTCCGAGTTCGTGCAAAGCCTGCTATGGCATCTCGCCAACTGCGGCTTCGACGGCGCACCGCACCCGATGGGCCACGACGACGCAGGGCGCGAAGCATTGGGTTGGATTGCGGGTGATGTGCCGTCCCAACTATGCGCTGACCACTCCGACATTGTTCTTGCAGCGGCAGCGCGGCTGATCCGCCGGTTTCACGACGCGACCGCCGCCTTGCTGCAAGCGCCAGCAGCGCGTGATGCAGGCTTGGAAGTCGTCTGTCACAACGACCTCTCCCCCTGCAACTTCGTTTTCCGCGATGGTCTCCCCGTCGCGATAATAGATTTCGAGGCGGCCTGTCCCGGCACACGCGCGTACGACCTCGGATATGCTGCGTGGCTTTGGTTGGATATCGGCAACCAGGATGTCACGCCCGAGCACCAGCATCGCCGCCTGGGCGTCTTCGTCAATGCCTATGATCCGGGTCCGAGCGCGCGTGACCTGATTGCAGGAATGTTGCTTAGGCAAAAAGGCATCGCTACGCGGGCAGAGCACCTGGGCGACGTGGCAATGGCGTGTTGGGCAAACACCTGCCTCGCTTGGTCTCGCGAGCACCTCAAATGACGCTAAAGCCTACTGGTGGCTGGGGTGCGCACCGCGTGACCGGTGAGTTCCACCACACCCTGACCTCCCAAGCAGCTGGCGTCGGTGCGCGGGCTTTGGGCGCTTCGGACCAGACGGCGGACCGCGTCGCCACCGGCGTGGACCTTGCCCAAGGTGCCGCCGACGGGGGAGCGTCCATTGCCGCAGGCATGGTACGGAAAGGAGCCGTGGAGGTGTGGAGGTTGCCGCGAACGAGGTTGGCCATGCAGCAGTGGTGACAAAGGGTGACCTGGTCAATGAACTTGTCAAGAATGGCATTAAAACCACGCCAGCCGATGTGGTTGGCGCCACGCGGATGCCCAGCGGCCAAATTGCCTTTCTGGAACAGGGTGACTCGTCGTCTGGCCTGCAACACATCATCGAGCGTCATGGCGCGGAGTTTGCCCAAGCCGGAATACCTGAGAGCAAGATACCAGCTTTCCTGATGGAAGCATTGGAAAACGGAAAGCTTGTCGGCCAGCAAGGTAAACGGCCCGTTTACGAGGTAAACTATGAGGGCAGCACGTTGCGCACGGCCATAACGGTAGGCAACAATGGTTACGTGGTGGGAGCTAACCTGCGATGACGACGGCAACCAAGACGCGCAACCTCAAGTTGATGGCGGACTACGATTGCTACCCGCTCTGGGAGCGCAGCGAAGCTGGCGCAAATAACGTCAATCCCGCAGATTTATCGATCTCGCGGGGCTTACAGGACGCTCTAGATGCCTGGGCGCTGCGGTATGACGACACGCTCGACCGCGACGACCCCCGCCAGTCCGGCTTCCATGATCCCGTTGCAGAAGTCGCATTCAAAGCCGATGGCGAGGCCTTGCTGAAGAGGCTACAGGCGGAGCTTGGACAGTCATACAGGTTAATTTTCCAAGCATGACTTTCACTACCAAGCAAGCAACAAGAAAAGCCAGGTAAGCGGTTGCAGTTGATCGCCTGTATAACCCTTAACGTATGCCAGTGGCGTCAAGCTTTCAGCAACTAGGATTGTCCCCTCACAACCACCC
>CAXTPP010000108.1:0-11798 GCA_964246185.1 uncultured Acetobacteraceae bacterium | reverse complement strand
CAGAACCCACCTGAACCAAGTCCCTCAACACTCCACGAAAACGCGGCAGCTTCAGCTGCTCGAGGTCGTTGTTGGTCCGCGGCAGGCCAGGCACGCCGTAGCAGTGGAACAGCCCCGGACGGTAGCTCCGAGTCACCTTGGCGAAGTGCTCGATGGCCGGTGCCAGCATGCCCGCGCGATCGCGATGCCGGCGCATGGCCGCGACCAGGCCATCGAAGCGGTGCCGTACCCTGGCGGCGTCCTCGCCCTTGTCGTTGCCCAGCACCCGGGCTGCAGCGTGCACCCAGGCATAGGCGCGCTCGATGTCCGGCCAGAGCGCCGCCGTGCGTTCCAGGCCGCGGCCGATCAGCCGGCGCAGCCGCGCGAGCGGCGCCGACGAGAGCCCCCCTTTGCCTCGACCCGGTCCAGGCTGTCCGCCACCGCCTCCAGCCGCGCCTTGAGCTTCAAGCCCGGGGCCGCGAGCGGCGCACGGCCATCGTCGGTGATGGCGCTGCGCACTGCGGCGCAGTAGCCGCGCACCACCGCGGCCTCGGCGTCGCTTCGGCCCTCGCTCGCCCGCTCGATCGGACGCACTCCGCGCACCTGCTTCTTCAGCTCCTTCTTGGCATGACGGTCCGCCTCGTAGACCGGGTTCGCCGCCTCGCGCAGGAAGTGGAACTGGCACAGCTGGTGCGCCACGCCGGGCAGCGCGGCCGCCACCGCATGCCGGATCGAGGCCTGCCCGTCGCTGACCACACCTTCGACCCGCACGCCGATCGCGTCGGCGACCTCGCGCAGCAACGGGGCGAGGTCCGCGGCGGTGCCCGACAGAAGGCTGCGCGCCAGCAGCACCTCGCCCGACAGGCACTCGCGCATCACCCACAGCACCTCGTGGCCCACGTCCGGCTGCATGCCGTCCAGCGCAAGGATGGCCCGCCCCTGTCTCGCCAGCACCGTCCGCAGCCGGGTGCTGCCGGTCACCGAGGTTGCAAGCAGCTCGTCGTAGCGGTCCAGCAGGTTGGTCACGCTGCGCTCGGCGATCTTCACCCCGCGCCCGCGCAGCATGGCGTGGATCTCCGGCACGCTGCGATGGTCACGGTGGCGCAGCGTGCCCACCAGGGCCACGACGTCCAACCCGAACTCATGCTGGGGCAGTGCGAGGGCGCCCTCGGCCTCGGGACGGTAGGGCACATAATGACGCACGCAGCCCTCGCGATCGCACCGGCGGATCTTGAGGCGCAGCCGCACCGGCCCGGACAACATCACCAGCGTGCGGCGGTTCTCGTAGCGGATCCGCGCCACCCCGCCGCACGACACGCACACCCTGCGCGCCGGAACCAGCACCCGCTCCCGGCTCGGCTGCGGCCGCGCTGATAGCCTGGCCATTCTTCTGCCTCCCAAAGCCGGCCAGAAGCTCAGCACAGGAACCAGCCTACAGCCAACTTTGCCGGCCTAGAAAAAAAGTCGCTCCGGGCGGCCGAGCAGGACCGCGCCGACGTCGCGGCCGCGCGCAAGACCTGGCATGCCGCCCAATCCGGGCTCGACCCCGAACGCCTGATCTTCATCGATGAAACCTGGACTAAGACCAACATGGCGCCGCTCCGCGGGCGTTCGCCCAAAGGGGCCAGGCTGGTTGCTTCGGCACCGCACGGGCACTGGCGCACCACCACCTTCCTGGCTGGCCTGCGCCATGATCGCATGACAGCCCCGGCCGTGTTCGACGGCGCGATCAACGGCGAGCTGTTCACCGCCTATGTCGAACAGGTGCTGGCACCCACGCTCTCGCCCGGCGACATCGTCGTGCTCGACAACCTCAGCAGCCACAAGGTCCGCGGCGTGCGCGAACTGGTCGAGGCACGCGGCGCCAGCCTGATGTTCCTGCCACCCTACTCGCCGGACCTGAACCCGATCGAGCAGGCTTTCGCCAAACTCAAGCAACTCGTCCGAAAAGCCAAACCAAGGTCCCGCGACGCGCTCTGGAACAGGATCGGAGCTATTGCCACACAATTCGCCCCCCGCGAGTGCACAAACTACCTCGCCAACTCCGGTTATCGACGGTCAGAGTGATTCCGCTCTAATGTCCGCAGCAGTCGCCTGTAGGCCGCTGACGACTTTGCCTCGAACCGTCCCAAAGCTGGTTTCCATGGCATGGTAAACACTCTCAAGGCGCAGGTTCCTGACACCGTCCTTGGTCATGGTGTTCATGTCAGGCGAGGTGAAGGTGCGTTTGGGCGACCTTGGCCCAGGCGGTATTGCCCGGTCCTTAGGGCAGGTCAGGATGTAAGCTCCTTGCGGAGTGGTCGAGTCGCGCCACTGCCGAAGATACGCCTCTGGAACCCAGTGTTGGTCACGACGGTCCGTGGCGTCGGTAGTAAGGTCTTGCTCAAGAGGCGGCAGGGCGATGGGCATCGTTCTATGTACTGCTCCTGCCTCTCTCGCCTGTGGCGACGCGGAAGGCATCAAAAGCGTGCATTCTCGTGCGATTCAGCTCAACGGCGGCATGGGGTTGGACCATGAACACGGGACAGCTCTTTTGCCCGCAGCCACATGGCTTGATGCTGCCGTCTCACCGCCGTGCGACAAAAACCCGGCGCAGCTCGTCCACGAGTTGCACGGCCTTGGCGACACCGGCCCTGGTCCGGGCGTCCCGCAGATGGTGCAGCGAGGGAATATGCCGGATTTCCGCCCCCTCGCGCGTGTGCCAGATGCCGTATTGAGCGCCCGGATCGTGTCCTCAATCGCTTGCAGGAAAGCCGGCAGCGAACTCTCATGGTGGATCGGTGTGGTAAAGGCCGGCCGATCAAATACCGCTGCCATCAGGTGCAGGGCCTCACCGTCCGTCATGCCCGGAAAGTCGTCCACGAAGCGGCGCAGCTCCTCCCGGTCATCGGGGAACGCCTCGCCCGCGCAGAACCGACGCAACAGGTCTTCGCCGCGCAACCGCAGGTTCTCCTCGAACTCTACCCCGGACCAGACCGTGACGTGACGTACGCCCAGCCGACGTGCCGCCGCGGCCACAGCGTCCCTGCGCTCGGCCGAGACGCTGCCGCGGCAAACGAACCGGAAGGCATCCGGCCTGCCAGTCGGCGCCGCGACTGCCTTGCCCATGTCCTGCTCGGCCTTGTCCTGGGTCAGCACGCCTCGGTTGACGCACTGGATGACCGTGCGCCGCGGCGTCGACCGGCTCCACGCCAATGATGTCGCACCCCTGGTCGCTGCCGGTCTGGCCATACCAGGCCAGCTCGGACCAGCCAATCCGGACGTGGTAGGCGAACACCAAACGCTCGAACCCGGCGCCGCCGAAGTCCTCGAAATGCACCGGGCGGACCGTGCTGTTCGGCATCTGCTTCATGCTTTTCCAGGTGTTTCTTCGTTCAGCACGTCGAAGCGCCGCACCGCCTCGTCTGCCTGTGCCGCGGCTAACAGCGCTAGCCAGTCGTCGGGCGGGTTGCCGCCGATCAGCATGGCAGCGAACACGGCATACGGGTCCGAGCTGGCTCCCGCTTTGCGCAACGTGTCCCGGTCGTTAACCCAGGCGTACACAATCACCCGCGCTTGGGAGTCGGCCCGGAAGAACAGCCGGAAGCGGTTGCCGGCGAGCTTGGCCCGGAACCAATGCCGGTGCTGCCGGCCAAGCGTGTTGCCTTGGCGGAATTCCGGCGCCAAGGGATCGCGCGGAATGCGGTCCAGGATCAGCGCGCGGATGGCTGCCAACAACCGCGTGTCGGCTTTGCCCTGCCACCCTTGCGGGTCAGCTCGCTTGGCCCGCTCCACGGCTGTCAGCAATCGCTCCACCTGGTCCAGAAAGAGCGGGTGGCCATGAAGGCTCCAGCCATGGCGTCCCAGCACCGGCTACAGCGCCACCTCGCCCTCGATTGGCGCGTCAGGGTCCACCTCCCCTAGCCCGCTTGTCAGCGCCTCCATATGGGCCGCTAAGGCAGGCGTGAGCGGCAGCACGGCACTTGCCGGCCGGCTGACAACGTCGGCCTCCAGCAAGGCAAGGAAGGGTGCCAGGGCTGGGTCAAAGGCATCGTCCTCCGGCAAGGCGCGGACGGTGACGGTATCGCCCTCCACCCGGAAGGCAATACGGCCGCCATACCCTACCCCAAGCGCCTGCCGGACAGCTCTAGGCACTGTTGTCTGCCCCTTGGCTGTGATGGTGCAGACCTCTTCGACAATCGGCATGGCTCACTCCCGGACAGCACCAACGATGCCTGTGAAGGTAATGTATCTTCCTTACCTTGTCAGCCGCTTTCTGTTTGACCTGCCGGAGGCTGGTCGATTGTCGGGACGCTTTCCGTCCCGACGCTCTCCGGCGGCAACAGCGCGCAGGGGCGGTCAAGGATGCCAAAGGCACCGCGAAGCGGCGGGAGCCGTAGGCGAACGTCTTTGACGGTCCCGAGCACCGTGGCAGTTATCCACAATCCCGGTTACGCTCTAATGTTTGGCTATGCAAAAACGTCAGCCTTGATTAATTCCGTCAGGTTGATTTGGCAGTGCGCCCGTTGTCTCCGCAGGTAGGAAGCCCGTGTAAAGCGCCCGCGGACGAATGAGCGGGTGAGCGTGGTATTGCTCCATGGCGTGGGCGATCCACCCGGCCAGCCGGCCGAGGCGGAACAGCAGACCCTCCGCCGATGCAAGGCCGAGCTTGCGGCTCAGATACATGACCGGCAGCGCAAAATCAGGCGCGTGCCCTGTAGCATCGGCCACTACCTGAATGCCTGCCGACAGGCGTGCCATCTCGGTATCCTTCTTCAACCCGTCTTGAATGGCTGCCAGCAAGGACGTGGCACGCGGGTCGCCCTCCTTGTACAGCGACGAGGTGAAGCCAGGGATAGCCTCGCCCTCGCGCAGCCGACGCATGATCGGCTCGGCTGTGTTGAGGCTGGAGGCCAGTTCGTCGAGTAGACGGGACAGCGACTGGGCACGCCCGAAGATCAGGCGCCGCCCCGCTGAGGTGGCAATGCCGGCGATGGCGATCTGGTACGCCGTGGCGCCGGTGTTAGCGACCGCCCGGACGGCGTAGGTGGTCGGATCGAGCTCATGGTCGGCCGCGAGGACGAGCAGCCGGCGGATCAGGTCGGCATAGACGGCGGGCTTGCCCAGGCTGCCGGCCAGGAAGGCGTGCAGCGGCTGCGCTGTGGGGCCGGGCACGCCCGTGATGATGCCGGCCATCCAGCGCATGATCTCGGCCGCGTTGCGCACGTAGCCCGCCCGCGACAGGTCGTAGGCGCGCGGGTTGCCGCGCTCGAGCACCGGCAACAGCGTCATCACCTGCTCGGTGGGCGTTGCCCCCTCAAGCGCCTGCAGGATGCGGGCGTAAGACTCAGTGGCAACAAAGGCGCGTGGTGCAAAGGCCTCCCTCGGGTCGGCCTCCCACAGCAGACCTGCCACCTCCTCGATGGTTGCCGTTTCGGCCAGCTTGAGCGCGCTCTGGCCGCGGTAGAATGGGCCCGCCTCGTTGATCAACGTAATTTTCGTGTTGGCCGTCAGCACGTCACTTGGCGGGGGCGCTGTCTCGCCGTGCAGGGAGAGTATGTCGTCCTTCCAGTAGCGCCGCCTTTTGGTGCCGGGCACCACTTGGGAGCGTATCTTCTTACGGCTGACATAGGAGTACAGCGTGGAGACGCTCACGCCCAGCGCGCGGGCCGCGTCTTTGGCATCCAGGTACATTCGGGGCTCACATTGACTTATGCTGTCAAGCTTGACGCCGGACCGAGCCTTTAGGCAAGCCTGAGAGATCGTGTCGCGGGATGGGGCTTGATGGAAATTCGTGTGTTGGCACCGAGCGGCGTGTTGGGCGCCGGCTTTAAAGAAGCTTCCTTCGCCCGCGGCGTCTGCCTGGCGCCGCACGTCATCGCCTGCGATGGAGGCTCCACTGACTCCGGTCCGGCGTATCTCGGCGGCGGCAAGCCCAAGCTGGCGCGCGCGGCGCTTAAGCGGGATCTCCACCTGATGATGCAGGCCGGCGCGCAACTGGGCGTGCCGGTGATCGTCGGTTCCTGCGGCACCAGCGGGCGGGACATCGGGGTGGCGCTGGTGGCCGAGCTGGCGCGTGAGATCGCCGCCGAAGGCGCGATCCGGTTCCGCATGGCGCTGATCCGTGCCGACCAGGACGCGGCCTACCTGACCAGTCGCCTGAAGCAGGGCCGCATCCGCGCGCTGGGCAACGCGCCGCCGATCGGCGAGGACGTGCTGGCAGGCAGCCATGTCGTCGGCATGATGGGCACCGAGCCGATCAAGGCGGCGATCAACGCCGGCGCCACGCTGGTGCTGGCCGGCCGTGCCAGCGACTCGGCTTTATACGCCGCGGTGCCGGAGATGCGCGGTGCGGATCGCGGCTTGGCTTGGCACGCGGCCAAGACTATCGAGTGCGGTGCGGCCTGCTGCGTGGTGCCCGCCGCCGACGGGCTGATGGCCACCATACGCGACGACCATTTCGACATCGAGCCGCTGGACCCCGGCGCGCGGGTGACGCCGGTCTCCGTTGCCGCCCACACGCTATATGAGAACGGCAACCCGTACCTGCTCACCGAGCCGTCCGGCACCATTGACACCGAGCACGCCACCTACGAGGCGTTGACCGAACGCAGCGTGCGGGTGCGCGGCTCGCGTTTCCTGCCCGCCCAGACCTACACCATCAAGCTGGAGGGCGCGCGCCATGCCGGGTACCAGACCATCGCCATCGGCGGCATCCGCGACCCTTATATTATCCGCGCGCTGGACGGGTTGCTGCCCTTGGCACAGGCGAACTTCCGCCATCGCGTGGCTGAGCTTTATGGTGACGTGCTGGGGCCAGACGACTACGACATCGGTTTCCGCATCTATGGCCGCGACGCGGTGATGGGCGCGCTGGAACCTCATCCCACGCTCGATCCTATCCCCAAGGAGGTCGGCATCCTGATCTCGGTGACTGCGCCGACGCAGGAGCTGGCGACCAATATCGCGAGCTTCGTCAGCCACCGCAGCGCGCATCTGCCGATCCCGGAATATCAAGGCCTGGTCAGCAGCATCGCCTACCCGTTCTCGCCGCCGGAGATCGAGCGCGGCGCGGTGTACCGCTTCACGCTGAACCACGTGGTGGTGCCTGACTCGCCGCTGGAGATGTTCCGCACCGAGATGGTGGAGATCTAGGCAATGGCGAAACTCATCGAGTTGTGCAGCCTGATCCGGTCGAAGAACGCCGGCCCGTTCACGCTGACCTTCGACGTGATGTTTTCCAGCGAGGCGAACTACCAGCGCGCCAAGCGCGCACAGCCGATCACCGCGGCGATGATGGCGCAGATGTTCAGGCAGCGGCCGGAGGACGTGCTCGTCGTCTATCATGACAACGCGCTGGCCATCAAAGCCTCGATGCCGCGCCCGGTGATCCAGGGCGATCTGGCGGACGGGGATTGTTACGGCGGGCAGCAATACGTCGAGCTGCTTGGGCTGGAGGTGCCGTGACGTGAGCAAGCCCATTTCGGCCGTGTTGGCTGACCACCTCGTGGCCATCGACATCGCCCAGGTATCCGCGCGCGCGCTCGCCATGGCGAAGATGGCCATAGTGGACACCATCGGCGTGACGCTCGCCGGCGCCGCCGAGCCTGCCGTCACCATCCTGGCCGAGACGCTGGCCGGGCCGGGCGCGGCAGGGCCGTCGTTGCTGCTCGGCGGCCATCGGCGCCTGTCCGCGCTGGACGCAGCGCTCATCAACGGCACCGCGGCGCACGCCATCGATTACGACGACATGGCGTCCGCCATGGGCGGCCATCCTTCGGTGCCCGTGGTGCCGGTGGCGTTCGCATTGGGGGAGGCTTTGGGCACCTCCGGCCGGGACGTGCTGGAGGCCTACATTGTGGGCTTCGAGGCGGAATGCTGCCTTGGCCGCATCGTCCACCCGCACCATTACGGGTCCGGCTGGCACCCCACCTCCACGCTGGGCGTGTTCGGCGCCGCCGCCGCGGCGGCTCGCCTGCTGCGCCTGGATGCCGGCAGGACGGCCACCGCGCTGGCCATCGCCGCCTCGATGTCGAGCGGCGTGAAGGCCAATTTCGGCACGATGACTAAGCCGCTGCACGTGGGTCACGCCGCGCACGACGGGCTGCTAGCGGCACAGCTCGCCGCGCGGGGCTTCACCGCCAACCCCGGCGCGTTCGAGGCCAAGGAGGGGTTCTTCGCAGCCTATGACGGGCTGGGCAACGTCTCGCCCGGCAGCCTGCTGGGCAAGCCGGCTGACGGGCTGGAGGTGGAGCAGGCGCAGTTCGGGCTGAAGCAGTTCCCCTGCTGCGGCAGCACGCACCCGGCTATCCTGGCGATGCTGGACCTGGCCGGCCGCGAGCGCATCCGCGCCGAGGACGTGGCCGCGATCGACATCCTGGCGCATCGCCGTCGCCTGCCGCACACCGACAACCCGGACCCGCAGACCGCGCTCGGCGGCAAGTTCAGCGTACAGTACGTCACCGCGCGCGCTTTGCTGGACCGCTGCGTCCGGCTCGGCCATTTCGAGGACAGCGCGCTGGCCGAGCCGCGCGTGCGCGCGCTGCTGGCGAAGGTGTCCACGCGCCCGTTCGATGCCGCACGGGACGATGCCGCCCACGAGTTCGCCTGCGAGGTGACAGTGACGCTGCAGGACGGCCGCACGCTGACCGGCGTGGCCGAAAGCGCGCTCGGCCGCGGCCCCGCCAACCCGATGTCGCCCGAGGAGATGTGGGAGAAGTTCAGCGACTGCGCCATCGCGGTGCTTCCGGTGCCGCAGACGGAAGCGGCGTTCGCGGCGCTCAACGGGATCGAGAGCTGGGCCTCCATCACCGCTGTCACCGCGCTGCTGGAAGGCGCGCCGCTGCGGCAGGCCCAGGCGATGGCAGTGCATGCCTGACGCGGCCAGCACGGCCCTGCCCGCGCCACGCACGGCCACGGGCGGCCGCAACGTCGTCCCGCTGCTCTATGCCGGCTACCTGCTGAGCTTCATCGACCGCATCATCTTCAGCATCGTCATGAAGCCGGCCAAAGCGGCGCTGGGCTTCACCGACGCCCAGCTCGGCCTGCTGGCAGGCGCCGCTTTTGCTGTCACTTACGCGGTCTTCAGCCCGCTCGGCGGCTGGCTAGTGGACCGGGTGGACCGCCGCCGCCTGATGGCGGGTGCGATCGCGTTCTGGAGCTGTGCCACCTTCCTCTCCGGCTTGGCCAGCAGCTTCCTGGCCTTTGCTGTGTTGCGGGCCGCGGTGGGCGTGGGCGAGGCGGTGTTCAACCCGCTGGCCTTCTCGCTGATCAGCGACGCCATCCCGCGCGGCCGCCGCGCGGGCGTGTTCGGCCTCTACCTCAGCGCCGGCGCGCTCGGCACCATCACGGCCTACCTGTTCGGCAGCGTGGCGCTGCGCCTGCTGGCCGGGCCGTCCGGCGCGTACGGCGCCGCTTCGGTACTGGTGCCCGTGCTGGGCGAACTAGCGCCCTGGCGCTGCGTGTTCCTGCTGGCAGCCCTGCCCGGGCTGCTGCTGGCCGGGGTGGTGCTTCTCAAGCTGGGCGTGCCGTCGCGCGAAACTGCCACGGGCGACGGCTTCAGCGAGGACCGAGTTGCGGCTTTCTTGCGGCGGCACTGGTGCCTGCTGTCCGGCATGTCCCTAGGCTTGGCTGTAGCCCAACTCGGGCCATTCACGGCACTTACCTGGAACGTGGTGTTCTTCCAGCGCGTACACGGCTGGGACCTGTCCAGAGCCGCCGCGGTGCTCGGACTGGCGGGGGGCGCCGCCGCGCTGCTTGGCTGCATCGCCGGCGGCCCAATCATCAATGCCGTGCGCCGCCGTGGCTACGCCGACGCGCCGCTGCGCGTGGGCTTGGCTGCCAGCATCATCTACACTGTCCTGGCCACGGTCGGCTTCCTGGCACCATCGCCCGCTTTGGCGGTCGCAGCGTTAACCCTGGCCAGCTTCTGGGGCTACATGCCGTCGGTGGCCATCTACGCTGCCATGGCTGACGTGCTGCCCGCCGGCGCGCGCGGCCGGTTTGCCGGCTTCAACACGCTCGTCATCGGCATCGTTACCAATTCCATCGGCCCCTTCGCGGTGGGCTTCCTGAACGACCACGCCTTCCCGCATGTCGACGGCATCCGGCTGTCGCTGGTGACAACGCTTGCCGCCACCATGCTGCTGGCCGCACTGCTGATCGTGCCGGCCCTCCACCTGTATCGCCGCCGGATGGCCGAGACCCGGCCGAACGTTCACGCGGCGCAGAGGACATGAGGCGCGAGACATTCTTCGTTGGCGGCAGCTACGCCGGGCCGGCTATGGCGCGGGTGATGCAGGGGCAGATGTGCGTGGAGCGGCTATGCCCCGACGCCGTCACCCAACCCTACCCATTGGTGATGATTCATGGCGGCGGCCAAACGGCCACCAACTGGCTCACCACGCCGGACGACAGGCCGGGGTGGGCGCCCTGGTTCGTTGAACATGGCTGGCAAGTCTATGTAGTCGATCAGCCGGGCCGCGGCCGTTCCGCTTGGCAGCCCGGCGTGGATGCGCCGCTCGCGCCCACTACGCTGCACTTCATCGAACGCTTCTTCACGGCGCCCAGCACATTCAATCTGTGGCCGCAGGCGCGCTTGCACACGCAATGGCCCGGCGGCCCGGGCCGCGGCCGCGCCGGCGATCCGGTGTTCGACCAGTTCTTCGCCAGCCAGGTTCCGTCGCTACCGCGCCCGGAGAGCGAACGGGCGATGCGCGCAGCAGGTGCGGCGCTGCTCCACCGGATCGGCCCCTGCGTGCTGCTGGTGCACTCGCAAGCCGGCCTGTTCGCCTGGCTGATCGCCGATGCTTGCCCCGGACTGGTGAAAGGCATCGTGGCACTCGAACCATCAGGGCCGCCTTTCAAGGACCCCGTGGGCAAGCCCGGCGCGGCGGAACGGCTGTTCGGGCTGACGGAAGAAGGGCTCACCTACGACCCGCCGGTGACGGACGAGCAGCCGTTGCGCTTTTCGGAGGCTGCGGACGCGGAAGGTCCCGATCTCGCGAAGTGCTGGTCGCAGGCCGACACGCCGCGCCGCCTCGTGCATTTGGCCGCCGTGCGGACGCTAATCGTCACCGCCGAAGCTTCGTACCACGCGGCGTTCGATCACTGCACGGTCAACTACCTGCGGCAGGCCGGTGTGGCGGCGGATTTCATCCGGCTAGAGGAGGCCGGGATAAGCGGCAACGGCCACATGATGATGCTCGAGCAGAACAGCGACGAGATCGCGGCCCTGGTCAACGAATGGTTGGGTCGCAACATGGCCTGACCTTCTCGCAAGCTTGACGGATTCGATCAAGATTGACGATTACCCAGTTTGGCACATGATAACTCCAAGACTTGAGAAGCCACTCGCCATCGGAGGACACAGGCATGGACTATCAGAACAACCCAGCATCCTGGCTCGCGGCGGACTTAAACAACTCAGATGAGTGGATGATCCATCTCACCCCTGCCCAGGTTGCCGACGTGGACGCGGCGCTGAAAGGCTGTGCCGGGACTGTCATCGCTGGCATCACCAAAGACAACTTCCCGCTGCCAAGTTTCGCAGCACTAGTGGACGACGTGCTCGACCGGTTGGAGAACGGCCGCGGGCTGGCCGTGGTCCGTGGTTTTCCTGCGCTGAACTACAGCAAGGAGGAACTGCGCAAGATCTACTGGGGCCTGGGTAAGCATTTCGGCACTGCCGTCTCTCAGAGTAGTAAGGGCGACCTGCTCGGCGACGTCATGGATTTCGGCCAGGACGTCAACAGTTCGACGGGCCGCGGCTACATGTCACGCCAGACGCTAGGGTCAGGACTCATTTGCTGAGCCAGAAGATGACGGTAGCAGCGAGCGTG
>CAXTPP010000107.1:0-11912 GCA_964246185.1 uncultured Acetobacteraceae bacterium | reverse complement strand
CGCGGGAGGCGGCGCGGCTGCTGCGGGTGGCCGGCGAGCTGTCGGACCATGTCGTCGCGGACCTGCCCCGCCTGCTCTCGCCGGGCGACCTGCTGGTGGCCAACGACACGCGAGTGATCTCGGCCCAGCTGGCCGCCCGGCGCGGCGCCGCGCGCATCGGGCTGACGCTGGACCGCCCGCTGGCCGACGGCAGCTGGCACGCCCTGGCCCGCAACGCCCGCCGCATGAAACCCGGCGACGTACTGTCCCTGGACGGCACGGAGATGCGCGCCGCCATCGTCACCCGCGCGGAGGGCAGCGTCACGCTGCGGTTCGACCGCGAGGGCGAGGCGTTCGCCGCAGCGCTCCGCTCCGCCGGGGCGCTGGCCCTGCCGCCCTACATCGCCCGCCCGCACGGCCCCACCGCGGCGGACGCGGCGGACTACCAGACGGTGTTCGCCCGAATGGAGGGCGCGGTGGCCGCCCCCACCGGCGGGCTGCACTTCACCCCGGCCCTGCTGGCGGCGCTGGACGCGGCGGGGGTGCGCCGCGCCACCGTCACCCTGCACGTCGGCGCAGGCACCTTCCTGCCCGTCCGCGGAGACCCGGCGCTCCACGTCATGCACCCGGAGCGCGGCGAGGTCACCGAAGCAGCCGCCACCGCCATCCGCGCCGCCGCCCGCGTCGTGGCCGTGGGCACCACCACGCTGCGCCTGCTCGAATCCGCCGCCACCCCGGATGGTGTCGCGCCCTTCGACGGCGACACGGAACTGTTCATCCGCCCCGGCTACCGCTTCCGCGCCGTGGACCGGCTGATGACCAACTTCCACCTGCCGCGCTCGACCCTGTTCATGCTGGTCTGCGCCTTCGCCGGCACCGAGCGGATGCGCGCCGCCTACGCCCACGCCATCGCCGCCAACTACCGCTTCTACTCCTACGGCGACTCCAGCCTGCTGGACCCTTCTCCCTCTCCCGCTTGCGGGAGAGGGCCGGGGTGAGGGGAGCCGCACGCCCGGCGCCTGGCGCGCTGCATTGGTCCCAGCAGGCCACCGACGGCCCCGCTCGCGCCGGCGTCCTGCACACCGCGCACGGCGATGTGCCGACCCCCGTGTTCATGCCCGTCGGCACCGCCGGCACCGTCAAGGCGATGACCGCGGACGGCGTGCGCGCCACCGGCGCAAGGCTGGTGCTCGGCAACACCTACCACCTGATGCTGCGCCCCGGCGCGGACCGGGTGGCGGCCTTGGGCGGGCTGCACCGGTTCATGGACTGGCCCGGCCCCATCCTCACCGATTCCGGCGGCTTCCAGGTCATGTCGCTGTCCGGCCTGCGCCGCATGGACGAGGACGGCGTCACCTTCCGCTCCCACCTGGACGGCACGCCGCACCGGCTGACGCCCGAGTCCTCCACCGCCATCCAGGACCAGCTGGACGCCACCATCACCATGGCGTTCGACGAATGCACCCCCTTCCCCGCCACCGAGGAACAGGCGGCGGCCTCCATGGAACTGTCCATGCGCTGGGCCGCCCGCTCCCGCGCCGCGTTCCGGCCGCGCCCCGGATACGGCCAGTTCGGCATCGTGCAGGGCAGCGTGTTCCCGCACCTGCGCGCCGCCTCCGTCCAGGCGCTCACCCCGCTCGGCTTCGAGGGCGCCGCGATCGGCGGGCTGGCGGTGGGCGAAGGCCAGGCGGCGATGTTCGCGGTGCTGGACGCCACCGCGCCGCTGCTGCCGCCGGGTCAGCCGCGATACCTGATGGGCGTCGGCACGCCGGACGACCTGGTGGGCGCGGTCAGCCGCGGCATCGACATGTTCGACTGCGTGCTGCCCACCCGCGCCGGTCGCACCGCCCGCGCCTACACCGCCGGCGGCGCGCTGAACCTGCGCAACGCCCGCCATGCCGCCGACCCGGCCCCGCTCGACCCGGCCTGCGCCTGCCTCGCCTGCACCCGGCACAGCCGGGCCTACCTGCACCACCTGTTCCGCGCCGGCGAGATGCTGGGGCCGATGCTGCTGACCGCGCACAACCTCGCCTATTATGCCTCGCTCATGGCCGGGCTGCGCCGCGCCATCGTCGCCGGCCGCCTGCCGGAGCACGCGGCCATGCTGCGCGCGGGCTGGACGGCGGCGGGCGCAGACCACATTTCCCCCCCATGACCGATGCACCTTATGCCGGGCTGACCCAGCTCGGCCGCCATGCCGCCTTGCCCGCCTCCCCGGCCGAGGCGGTGCTGGAGCGCGTGCCCAGCCCGCACCAGGGCAAGGACTACGTGGTGCGCTTCACGGCGCCGGAGTTCACCTCGCTCTGCCCGCTGACCGGGCAGCCGGACTTCGCCCACATCGTGATCGACTACATCCCCGGCGAATGGCTGGTGGAGAGCAAGTCGCTCAAGCTGTTCCTCGGCAGCTTCCGCAACCACGGCGCGTTCCACGAGGCCTGCACCATGGAGGTGGCGGACCGCCTGGTGGGCCTGCTGTCGCCGCGCTGGCTGCGCATTGGCGCGTACTGGCATCCGCGCGGCGGCATCCCGATCGACGTGTTCTGGCAGACCGGCGCGCCGCCGCCGGGCGCCTGGGTTCCGGAGCAGGGCGTTGCGCCATACCGTGGCCGCGGCTGACCCGAAGGCCGCGATCCGCGCCAAGGCCCTGGCGCTCGGCTTCGACGCGGTGGGGTTCGCGCCCGCGTCGCTCGGGCCGGAGGCGCGCGAGCGGCTGGGCGCGTTCCTCGCCGCCGGGCAGCACGGGGACATGGGCTGGCTGGCGGAGCGCACCGCCGAGCGCAGCCATCCGAAGGCGCTTTGGGACGAGGCCCGGACTGTGGTATCCTTAGGCATGTCCTACGCCCCCGCCACCGATCCGCTCGCCACGACAAGGCGGCCCGACCGCGGCAACGTCTCGGTCTATGCCCGCAACCGCGACTACCACGACGTGGTGAAGGGGATGCTGAAGCACCTCGCCCAGTTCATCGCCAGCCGCTTCGGCCCGGCGGTCAAGGTGTTCGTGGACACCGCCCCGGTGATGGAGAAGCCGCTCGCCGCCGCCGCCGGGCTGGGCTGGCAGGGCAAGCACACCAACCTGGTGTCACGCGCGCACGGCTCCTGGCTGTTCCTCGGCGAGATCTACACCACGCTCGACCTGCCGCCCGACCTGGCCCACGCCGACCGCTGCGGAAGCTGCACGCGCTGCCTGCGAGCCTGCCCGACCGACGCGTTCCCCGCGCCCTACCGCCTGGACGCGA
Source organism: uncultured Acetobacteraceae bacterium (assembly GCA_964246185.1). GTDB lineage: Bacteria > Pseudomonadota > Alphaproteobacteria > Acetobacterales > Acetobacteraceae > LMUY01. The sequence goes on along the minus strand of CAXTPP010000107.1, from coordinate 8,697 downwards.
CACGCTGCATCTCGTACCTCACCATCGAGCACCGCGGCCCGATTCCGGCGGCGCTGCGCCCGGCGATGGGCAACCGCATCTACGGCTGCGACGACTGCCTGGCCGCCTGCCCCTGGAACCGCTTCGCCGCCGCCTCCCGCCACGCTAAGCTGCAGCCGCGCCCGGAGCTGGACGCGCCCGAATTGGCCCGGCTGGCCGCGCTGGACGATGCCGGGTTCCGCGCCCTGTTCGCCGGCTCCCCGGTCAAGCGCATCAGGCGCGAGCGGTTCGCCCGCAACGTGGCGGTCGCCATCGGCAACTCGGCGGACCCCGCCCTGCGCCCGGCAGCGGCACGGCTGGCCGCGGATGCTGACCCGGTGGTGGCTGAGGCGGGGGCCTGGGCGGCGGCGCGGCTGGCGTGACCCTGGAGAAGCGCAGCCTCACCCTGGCCGGGCACCGGACCTCCGTGGCGCTGGAGCCGGAGTTCTGGGCGGCGCTGGAGCAGGCGGCGGAACAGGGCGCGCAGACCTTGGCCGGGCTGGTGCTCACGGTGGACGCCGCACGGGAGCCAGGAAGGCCGCTGGCCTCGGCGCTGAGGATTCACGCGCTGGGGTTGCGCTGTTAACCTTGTTGCAACCAATGGTTGCCAATCTCTGATCCGGGCCGCAAAAAGGGCCTGTAGGAGCAAAAGCATCATGCCGACGACCGAGACTGCCAAAACCACCATCACCGTCAGCCCGCTCGTCCTGGCGGACCGGCTGATCTCCCTGGCGCAGGATGCCGACCGCGCCGGATATTCCGAATCAGCCGTGCGGCTGCTCGGCCTGGCCTACGCCGTGTTCGACGAGCAGCCTATTCGGCGGAACTGAGGGCGCGCCACCCTCACCCCGCCCTCCGCTGCCATTCCACGGGCGCAAGAAGCCCGTGGAACCTTGGGCAGCTACGCCCTTCTCCCGCCAACGGGAGAGGGAGAAGCCAGGCCCCACCCGCCGCCGCCAGGCGTCTCGATGACGAACACGTCGCCCGCCTCCATGCCCACGGAGTCGGTGCCGGTCAGCGGCTCGCGCCGTCCATCCGCCCGCTCCACCCATTGCCGCCCTACCGCCCCCGCCGCGCCGCCTGCCATGCCGAACGGGCCTTCATGCCGGCGGGACGCCACGATCACCGCCTGCATCGGTTGCAGGAACCGGATGCGGCGGACCGCGCCGTCGCCGCCGGGCCACTCGCCCGCGCCGCCGGAGCCGCGGCGGATGGCGAACTCCTCCAGGCGGACGGGATAGCGCAGCTCCAGCACCTCCGGGTCGGTCATGCGGGTGTTGGTCATGTGCGTCTGGATGGCGGACGTGCCCGCGAAGCCGGGGCCTGCGCCGCCGCCGCCGCAGATCGTCTCGTAGTACTGGCGGGCCGCGTCGCCGAACAGGAAGTTGTTCATCGTGGCCTGGCTGCAGGCCGCCGCCCCCAGCGCGCCGAGCAGGGCGTTGCACACCGCCTGGCTCACCTCCGTGTTGCCGGCCACCACGGCGGCGCCTGGTTCGGGCGACAGGAAGGTGCCCGGCGGGATGACGATGCGCAGCGGCGTCAGGCAGCCGTCGTTGAGCGGGATGTCCTCGCCCACCAGGCAGCGGAAGCAGTACAGCACCACCGCCCGCGTCACCGCCGGGGGGGCGTTGAGGTTGCCCGGGCGCTGCGGCCCGGTGCCGGTGAAGTCGATGGTGGCGCTGCGGGCGGCGGCATCCACGCTCACCGCCACCCGCAGCAGCGCGCCGTCGTCCATCGTGTACGCGAAGCACCCGTCCGGCAGCTTCGCCAGCACCCGGCGCACGCTCTCCGCCGCGTTGTCCATCACGTGGCCCATGTAGGCGGCGACCACCGGCCAGCCGTAGCGCTCCACCACCCGGCCCAGCTCCTGCACGCCGCGCTCGTTGGCCGCCACCTGCGCCTTGATGTCGGCCACGTTCACGTCCGGCGAGCGGGCCGGATGGCGCGCGCCGCCCAGCAAGGCGCGGAACTCCGCCTCCCGCAGCCGCCCTCCCTGCACAAGCAGGAAGTCGTCGATCACCACGCCCTCCTCCTCCAGCGTGCGCGAGCGGGGCGGGGTGGAACCCGGCGTGATGCCGCCGATGTCCGCATGGTGCCCGCGCGAGCCGACGAAGAAGCGGATGCGGCCGCCCGCCGGGTCGAACACGGGAGTGATGACGGTCACGTCCGGCAGGTGGGTGCCGCCGTCGTACGGGTTGTTCAGCGCGACCACGTCGCCGGGCCGCAGCGTGGCCGCGCGGTGGCGCAGCACCGTCCGCACGCTCTCGCCCATCGCGCCCAGGTGCACCGGGACGTGCGGCGCGTTGGCGACCAGGCGGCCTTCCGCGTCGAAGATGGCGCAGGAGAAGTCCAGCCTTTCCTTGATGTTGACCGACTGCGCCGTGTTGGCCAGCACCACGCCGGTCTGCTCGGCGACGCTGGTGAACAGGTTGTTGAACAGCTCCAGCAGCACCGGGTCCGGCCGGCCTGCCGCCGCGTCCTCCCGCGCGCGCTGCGTCGTGCGGTGCAGCAGCAGGTGGTTGCGCCGGGTCACCTCCGCAGTCCAGCCCGGCTCGACGACGGTGGTGGCGTTGGCCTCGCGGATCAGCGCCGGCCCGCCGACCCGATCCCCGGCGCGCAGGGCCGTGCGCTCGAACACGGGAGCCGAATGCTCCGCCCCGCCGGTCCAAACGGTGACAACCTCCACCGGCACGGGACCATCTTCTCCTTCTCCCTCTCCCGCCGGCGGGAGAGGGAGAAGGAGAAGATGGTCCCGTGCCGGTGGAGGTTGTCACCGTTTGGACCGGCGGGGCGGAGCATTCGGCTCCCGTGTTCGAGCGCACGGCCCTGCGCGCCGGGGATCGGGTCGGCGGGCCGGCGCTGATCCGCGAGGCCAACGCCACCACCGTCGTCGAGCCGGGCTGGACTGCGGAGGTGACCCGGCGCAACCACCTGCTGCTGCACCGCACGACGCAGCGCGCGCGGGAGGACGCGGCGGCAGGCCGGCCGGACCCGGTGCTGCTGGAGCTGTTCAACAACCTGTTCACCAGCGTCGCCGAGCAGACCGGCGTGGTGCTGGCCAACACGGCGCAGTCGGTCAACATCAAGGAAAGGCTGGACTTCTCCTGCGCCATCTTCGACGCGGAAGGCCGCCTGGTCGCCAACGCGCCGCACGTCCCGGTGCACCTGGGCGCGATGGGCGAGAGCGTGCGGACGGTGCTGCGCCACCGCGCGGCCACGCTGCGGCCCGGCGACGTGGTCGCGCTGAACAACCCGTACGACGGCGGCACCCACCTGCCGGACGTGACCGTCATCACTCCCGTGTTCGACCCGGCGGGCGGCCGCATCCGCTTCTTCGTCGGCTCGCGCGGGCACCATGCGGACATCGGCGGCATCACGCCGGGTTCCACCCCGCCCCGCTCGCGCACGCTGGAGGAGGAGGGCGTGGTGATCGACGACTTCCTGCTTGTGCAGGGAGGGCGGCTGCGGGAGGCGGAGTTCCGCGCCTTGCTGGGCGGCGCGCGCCATCCGGCCCGCTCGCCGGACGTGAACGTGGCCGACATCAAGGCGCAGGTGGCGGCCAACGAGCGCGGCGTGCAGGAGCTGGGCCGGGTGGTGGAGCGCTACGGCTGGCCGGTGGTCGCCGCCTACATGGGCCACGTGATGGACAACGCGGCGGAGAGCGTGCGCCGGGTGCTGGCGAAGCTGCCGGACGGGTGCTTCGCGTACACGATGGACGACGGCGCGCTGCTGCGGGTGGCGGTGAGCGTGGATGCCGCCGCCCGCAGCGCCACCATCGACTTCACCGGCACCGGGCCGCAGCGCCCGGGCAACCTCAACGCCCCCCCGGCGGTGACGCGGGCGGTGGTGCTGTACTGCTTCCGCTGCCTGGTGGGCGAGGACATCCCGCTCAACGACGGCTGCCTGACGCCGCTGCGCATCGTCATCCCGCCGGGCACCTTCCTGTCGCCCGAACCAGGCGCCGCCGTGGTGGCCGGCAACACGGAGGTGAGCCAGGCGGTGTGCAACGCCCTGCTCGGCGCGCTGGGGGCGGCGGCCTGCAGCCAGGCCACGATGAACAACTTCCTGTTCGGCGACGCGGCCCGCCAGTACTACGAGACGATCTGCGGCGGCGGCGGCGCAGGCCCCGGCTTCGCGGGCACGTCCGCCATCCAGACGCACATGACCAACACCCGCATGACCGACCCGGAGGTGCTGGAGCTGCGCTATCCCGTCCGCCTGGAGGAGTTCGCCATCCGCCGCGGCTCCGGCGGCGCGGGCGAGTGGCCCGGCGGCGACGGCGCGGTCCGCCGCATCCGGTTCCTGCAACCGATGCAGGCGGTGATCGTGGCGTCCCGCCGGCATGAAGGCCCGTTCGGCATGGCAGGCGGCGCGGCGGGGGCGGTAGGGCGGCAATGGGTGGAGCGGGCGGATGGACGGCGCGAGCCGCTGACCGGCACCGACTCCGTGGGCATGGAGGCGGGCGACGTGTTCGTCATCGAGACGCCTGGCGGCGGCGGGTGGGGCCTGGCTTCTCCCTCTCCCGTTGGCGGGAGAAGGGCGTAGCTGCCCAAGGTTCCACGGGCTTCTTGCGCCCGTGGAATGGCAGCGGAGGGCGGGGTGAGGGTGGCGCGCCCTCAGTTCCGCCGAATAGGCTGCTCGTCGAACACGGCGTAGGCCAGGCCGAGCAGCCGCACGGCTGATTCGGAATATCCGGCGCGGTCGGCATCCTGCGCCAGGGAGATCAGCCGGTCCGCCAGGACGAGCGGGCTGACGGTGATGGTGGTTTTGGCAGTCTCGGTCGTCGGCATGATGCTTTTGCTCCTACAGGCCCTTTTTGCGGCCCGGATCAGAGATTGGCAACCATTGGTTGCAACAAGGTTAACAGCGCAACCCCAGCGCGTGAATCCTCAGCGCCGAGGCCAGCGGCCTTCCTGGCTCCCGTGCGGCGTCCACCGTGAGCACCAGCCCGGCCAAGGTCTGCGCGCCCTGTTCCGCCGCCTGCTCCAGCGCCGCCCAGAACTCCGGCTCCAGCGCCACGGAGGTCCGGTGCCCGGCCAGGGTGAGGCTGCGCTTCTCCAGGGTCACGCCAGCCGCGCCGCCGCCCAGGCCCCCGCCTCAGCCACCACCGGGTCAGCATCCGCGGCCAGCCGTGCCGCTGCCGGGCGCAGGGCGGGGTCCGCCGAGTTGCCGATGGCGACCGCCACGTTGCGGGCGAACCGCTCGCGCCTGATGCGCTTGACCGGGGAGCCGGCGAACAGGGCGCGGAACCCGGCATCGTCCAGCGCGGCCAGCCGGGCCAATTCGGGCGCGTCCAGCTCCGGGCGCGGCTGCAGCTTAGCGTGGCGGGAGGCGGCGGCGAAGCGGTTCCAGGGGCAGGCGGCCAGGCAGTCGTCGCAGCCGTAGATGCGGTTGCCCATCGCCGGGCGCAGCGCCGCCGGAATCGGGCCGCGGTGCTCGATGGTGAGGTACGAGATGCAGCGTGTCGCGTCCAGGCGGTAGGGCGCGGGGAACGCGTCGGTCGGGCAGGCTCGCAGGCAGCGCGTGCAGCTTCCGCAGCGGTCGGCGTGGGCCAGGTCGGGCGGCAGGTCGAGCGTGGTGTAGATCTCGCCGAGGAACAGCCAGGAGCCGTGCGCGCGTGACACCAGGTTGGTGTGCTTGCCCTGCCAGCCCAGCCCGGCGGCGGCGGCGAGCGGCTTCTCCATCACCGGGGCGGTGTCCACGAACACCTTGACCGCCGGGCCGAAGCGGCTGGCGATGAACTGGGCGAGGTGCTTCAGCATCCCCTTCACCACGTCGTGGTAGTCGCGGTTGCGGGCATAGACCGAGACGTTGCCGCGGTCGGGCCGCCTTGTCGTGGCGAGCGGATCGGTGGCGGGGGCGTAGGACATGCCTAAGGATACCACAGTCCGGGCCTCGTCCCAAAGCGCCTTCGGATGGCTGCGCTCGGCGGTGCGCTCCGCCAGCCAGCCCATGTCCCCGTGCTGCCCGGCGGCGAGGAACGCGCCCAGCCGCTCGCGCGCCTCCGGCCCGAGCGACGCGGGCGCGAACCCCACCGCGTCGAAGCCGAGCGCCAGGGCCTTGGCGCGGATCGCGGCCTTCGGGTCAGCCGCGGCCACGGTATGGCGCAACGCCCTGCTCCGGAACCCAGGCGCCCGGCGGCGGCGCGCCGGTCTGCCAGAACACGTCGATCGGGATGCCGCCGCGCGGATGCCAGTACGCGCCAATGCGCAGCCAGCGCGGCGACAGCAGGCCCACCAGGCGGTCCGCCACCTCCATGGTGCAGGCCTCGTGGAACGCGCCGTGGTTGCGGAAGCTGCCGAGGAACAGCTTGAGCGACTTGCTCTCCACCAGCCATTCGCCGGGGATGTAGTCGATCACGATGTGGGCGAAGTCCGGCTGCCCGGTCAGCGGGCAGAGCGAGGTGAACTCCGGCGCCGTGAAGCGCACCACGTAGTCCTTGCCCTGGTGCGGGCTGGGCACGCGCTCCAGCACCGCCTCGGCCGGGGAGGCGGGCAAGGCGGCATGGCGGCCGAGCTGGGTCAGCCCGGCATAAGGTGCATCGGTCATGGGGGGGAAATGTGGTCTGCGCCCGCCGCCGTCCAGCCCGCGCGCAGCATGGCCGCGTGCTCCGGCAGGCGGCCGGCGACGATGGCGCGGCGCAGCCCGGCCATGAGCGAGGCATAATAGGCGAGGTTGTGCGCGGTCAGCAGCATCGGCCCCAGCATCTCGCCGGCGCGGAACAGGTGGTGCAGGTAGGCCCGGCTGTGCCGGGTGCAGGCGAGGCAGGCGCAGGCCGGGTCGAGCGGGGCCGGGTCGGCGGCATGGCGGGCGTTGCGCAGGTTCAGCGCGCCGCCGGCGGTGTAGGCGCGGGCGGTGCGACCGGCGCGGGTGGGCAGCACGCAGTCGAACATGTCGATGCCGCGGCTGACCGCGCCCACCAGGTCGTCCGGCGTGCCGACGCCCATCAGGTATCGCGGCTGACCCGGCGGCAGCAGCGGCGCGGTGGCGTCCAGCACCGCGAACATCGCCGCCTGGCCTTCGCCCACCGCCAGCCCGCCGATCGCGGCGCCCTCGAAGCCGAGCGGGGTGAGCGCCTGGACGGAGGCGGCGCGCAGGTGCGGGAACACGCTGCCCTGCACGATGCCGAACTGGCCGTATCCGGGGCGCGGCCGGAACGCGGCGCGGGAGCGGGCGGCCCAGCGCATGGACAGTTCCATGGAGGCCGCCGCCTGTTCCTCGGTGGCGGGGAAGGGGGTGCATTCGTCGAACGCCATGGTGATGGTGGCGTCCAGCTGGTCCTGGATGGCGGTGGAGGACTCGGGCGTCAGCCGGTGCGGCGTGCCGTCCAGGTGGGAGCGGAAGGTGACGCCGTCCTCGTCCATGCGGCGCAGGCCGGACAGCGACATGACCTGGAAGCCGCCGGAATCGGTGAGGATGGGGCCGGGCCAGTCCATGAACCGGTGCAGCCCGCCCAAGGCCGCCACCCGGTCCGCGCCGGGGCGCAGCATCAGGTGGTAGGTGTTGCCGAGCACCAGCCTTGCGCCGGTGGCGCGCACGCCGTCCGCGGTCATCGCCTTGACGGTGCCGGCGGTGCCGACGGGCATGAACACGGGGGTCGGCACATCGCCGTGCGCGGTGTGCAGGACGCCGGCGCGAGCGGGGCCGTCGGTGGCCTGCTGGGACCAATGCAGCGCGCCAGGCGCCGGGCGTGCGGCTCCCCTCACCCCGGCCCTCTCCCGCAAGCGGGAGAGGGAGAAGGGTCCAGCAGGCTGGAGTCGCCGTAGGAGTAGAAGCGGTAGTTGGCGGCGATGGCGTGGGCGTAGGCGGCGCGCATCCGCTCGGTGCCGGCGAAGGCGCAGACCAGCATGAACAGGGTCGAGCGCGGCAGGTGGAAGTTGGTCATCAGCCGGTCCACGGCGCGGAAGCGGTAGCCGGGGCGGATGAACAGTTCCGTGTCGCCGTCGAAGGGCGCGACACCATCCGGGGTGGCGGCGGATTCGAGCAGGCGCAGCGTGGTGGTGCCCACGGCCACGACGCGGGCGGCGGCGCGGATGGCGGTGGCGGCTGCTTCGGTGACCTCGCCGCGCTCCGGGTGCATGACGTGGAGCGCCGGGTCTCCGCGGACGGGCAGGAAGGTGCCTGCGCCGACGTGCAGGGTGACGGTGGCGCGGCGCACCCCCGCCGCGTCCAGCGCCGCCAGCAGGGCCGGGGTGAAGTGCAGCCCGCCGGTGGGGGCGGCCACCGCGCCCTCCATTCGGGCGAACACCGTCTGGTAGTCCGCCGCGTCCGCCGCGGTGGGGCCGTGCGGGCGGGCGATGTAGGGCGGCAGGGCCAGCGCCCCGGCGGAGCGGAGCGCTGCGGCGAACGCCTCGCCCTCGCGGTCGAACCGCAGCGTGACGCTGCCCTCCGCGCGGGTGACGATGGCGGCGCGCATCTCCGTGCCGTCCAGGGACAGTACGTCGCCGGGTTTCATGCGGCGGGCGTTGCGGGCCAGGGCGTGCCAGCTGCCGTCGGCCAGCGGGCGGTCCAGCGTCAGCCCGATGCGCGCGGCGCCGCGCCGGGCGGCCAGCTGGGCCGAGATCACTCGCGTGTCGTTGGCCACCAGCAGGTCGCCCGGCGAGAGCAGGCGGGGCAGGTCCGCGACGACATGGTCCGACAGCTCGCCGGCCACCCGCAGCAGCCGCGCCGCCTCCCGCG
>CAXTPP010000106.1:0-12031 GCA_964246185.1 uncultured Acetobacteraceae bacterium | reverse complement strand
CGCCCGGCGGACGCCCATCTCGGCCCGGTGCCGCCCTCCGCGTCGCCGCTCGGCGGCAGCCGCGCGCTGGAACGGGGCATCCTGATCCATCGTCTGCTACAGCATATCCCGACGGCGTTGGACGGGCGTGACGAGGCAATGGCCGCCTACCTGCGGCTTGCCGGGGCGCCCGCCGATCTCGCGGCCGAGGTGATGGGCATCGTGGAGCACCCCGAGCTTGCGCCGCTGTTCGCCCCCGGCAGCCGGGCGGAGCAGCCGCTGGCCGGGGAGGTCGGGGGGGTGATCGTCTCGGGCGTGGTGGACCGCATGGCCGTGCTGCCGGATGCCGTGCTGCTCGCCGACTTCAAGAGCGGCCGCGACGCTCCAGCCGACCCCGCCGCCGTTCCGGTGCTCTACCTCCGCCAGCTTGCCGCCTACCGGGCGCTGCTGCAGCAGGTGTTCCCGGACCGCCCGGTCCGTTGCGCCTTGGTCTGGACCCGAACGGCCACCGTCATGCCGATGCCGGACGGCCTGCTCGACAGCCACGCGCCCGGCGCCGTGCTTGATTGGCCTCGTGGCAACGCCCACCATAGGGACTAGGTCTAGGAGAGAGTGCATGAGCGAGAACACCGTTGCCGTCAGCGATGCCAGCTTCAAGACGGATGTGCTGGACGCCGCCGGTCCCGTGATCGTCGATTTCTGGGCGGAATGGTGCGGGCCGTGCAAGGCGATTGGCCCGGCGCTGGAGGAGATCGCGGCGGAGTTCCAGGGCAAGGTCAAGATCGCCAAGGTGAACATCGATGAAAACCCGATGACGCCGACCACCTACGCCGTACGCGGCATCCCGACGTTGATCCTGTTCAAGGACGGCAAGCCGGCCGACACGATGGTCGGCGCGCGGCCGAAGAGCCAGCTCAAGGCCTGGGTGCAGGGCGCGCTCTAGCCCTGGCAGAAGCTCCCCGGCATTGCCGGGGAGCGGCCGGCCTACAAGCCTTGCTTCACGTCGTTGGCGCCGCGCGTGATGGCAGCCCCGGTCGCCTTGACGTCCTGCCCAGCGCCCGCCGTCGTGTTGCAGGCGCTCAGCAGCAGGCCCATCGCCATCACCGCCGCCACGCCAAGCAGGCCCGCTGCATTGCCGCGTGCCGGGACCGTGGAAAGCGTCGTATCCGATTGAGACATGTTCAAACCTCGTGTTGCACTCCGCGAGCATCATCTTACAGCATAGGCTGCCCAAGCTGTCACTCTAGGAAGTCGGCGCTCCGGTCTGGCGTTCCGGCTCGGCGCGCTGGAAGGCGTCGAGCGCCCGGCAGGACGCGGCGATCCGGTCGATCGTCGGCATGGCGCCGACATCGAGCTTGAACACGCGCACGCCCATCAGGCAGCTCATCAGGCAAAGGTCGGCCAAGGTGGGGGCGTCGCCGTGGCAGAACGCGCCGGTCGCTTCGTCGCCCGACATCCGAGCTTCCAGCACCCGCAGGCCTTCGCCGAACCATTGCGTCTGCCAGGCCTTCCAGCGAGTCGCGTCGAAGCCTTCGCTCTCGGTCAGGTAGCGCCTGACACGGGGCACGATCAGGGGATGGCTGTCGCAGGCGATGCCCAGGGCGAGCGAACGCACGCGAGCCCGTCCGCGCGGGTCTGCGGGCAGCAGGGCGGGCTGCGGGTGGCATTCCTCCAGGTATTCCAGGATCGCCAGCGATTGCGTGAGCGGCGGCAGCCCGTCCTCGACCAGCGCCGGCAACGCGCCCTGCGGGTTCACCGCGCGATAGGCTGCCTCGTTCTGCTCGCCCGCATCCAGGTTGACCAGGGTTTCGTGCGCCCCCAGTCCTTTCAGGTTCAACGCCGCGCGCACGCGGTAGGTCGCGGCGGACCGCCAGTAGCCATACAGTTCCATGGTGTCAGCCGTTCCTGTTCTGAATAAGGTCGTCCACCACCGCCGGGTCGGCCAGGGTGGAGGTGTCGCCAAGGCCCTCGGTCTCGTTCGCGGCGATCTTGCGCAGGATGCGGCGCATGATCTTGCCGGAGCGCGTCTTGGGCAGGCTGGGCGCCCACTGGATGGCGTCCGGCGAGGCGATCGGGCCGATCTCGCGCCGCACCCAGGCCACCAGCTCCTTGCGCAGCGCCTCGGTCGGCTCCTCGCCGGTCTTCAACGTCACGTAGGCGTAGATGCCCTGGCCCTTGATGTCGTGCGGGAATCCGACCACCGCCGCCTCCGCCACCTTGGGATGCCCGACCAGGGCGGATTCCACCTCGGCCGTGCCCATGCGGTGGCCGGACACGTTGATCACGTCGTCCACCCGGCCGGTGATCCACCAGTAGCCGTCCGCGTCCCGCCGCGCGCCGTCGCCGGTGAAGTACTTGCCCGGGTAGGTGGTGAAGTAGGTCTGGATGAATCGCTCGTGGTCGCCGTATAGCGTCCGCATCTGCCCCGGCCAGCTGTCGGCGATGCAGAGGTTGCCTTCGACGGCGCCTTCGAGCTCGTTGCCCTCCGCGTCCACCAGCACCGGCTGCACGCCCGGCAGCGGCAGGGTGGCGGAGCCGGGCTTGAGCGCGGTGGCGCCGGGCAGCGGGCTGATCAGGATGCCGCCCGTCTCCGTCTGCCACCAGGTGTCCATGATGGGACACCGCTCGCCGCCAACCACGCGGTGGTACCACAGCCAGGCCTCCGGGTTGATCGGCTCGCCCACGCTGCCCAGCACGCGCAGGCTGGCGCGGCTGGTGCGCTTCACCGGGCCGTCGCCTTCGCGCATCAGCGAGCGGATCAGCGTCGGCGCGGTGTAGAAGATGCTGACCTTATGCTGGTCCACCACCTGCCACATGCGCGAGCTGTCCGGGTAGTTGGGCACGCCCTCGAACATCAGCGTGGTCGCGCCGTTCGCCAGCGGGCCGTACACGATGTAGGTGTGCCCGGTGATCCAGCCGACGTCGGCGGTGCACCAGTAGATGTCGCCCGGGTGGTAGTCGAACACCAGTTCGTGGGTGAAGCTGGCCCAGACCATGTAGCCGCCGGTGGTGTGCACCACGCCCTTCGGCTTGCCGGTGCTACCGGAGGTGTAGAGGATGAACAGCGGCGCCTCGGCCTCCATCGGCTCCGGCTCGCACTCCGGTGAAGCAGCCTCCAGCATGGCCGCGTAATCATGGTCCCGCCCGGCCTGCATGGGCACGCCGCCGCCGGTGACGGCCACTACCAGCACATCCTTGACCGTGGGGCACCGGCGCAGCGCCTCGTCCGCGTTGGCCTTGAGCGCCACCTTGCGGCCGCCGCGGCGGCCCTCGTCGGCGGTGATCAGCAGGGTGGACCCGCAGTCCTGGATGCGGTTGGCCAGGCTGTCCGGCGAGAAGCCGCCGAACACCACGGCATGGACCGCGCCCACCCGCGCACAGGCCAGCATGGCGACTGCGGCCTCGATCACCATCGGCAGGTAGATCGTCACCCGGTCGCCCTTGCGGACGCCGCGCTCCTTGAGCACGTTGGCCAGCCGGCAGACCTGGCCGTGCAGCTCGCGGTAGGTGATGGTCTTGCGGCTGCCCGGGTCGTCGCCCTCCCAGATGATCGCCACCTGGTTGCCGCGCCGCTTCAGGTGGGCGTCCAGGCAGGCGGCCGAGGCGTTGAGCCGGCCGTCCTCGAACCACTTGATCGAGACGCCGCCCTCGAAGCTGGCGTTCTTGATGATCGTGGGCGGCGTGATCCAGGCGATGCGCTTGGCTTCCTCCGCCCAGAAATGATCGGGATCGCGCCGGGCGTGGTTGGCCATCAGGCGGTACTTCTCGCCGTTGACGTGCGCCGAATCCGCGAAGGACGGCTTGACGTGGAACAGGCTGGTTTCGGACATCCTCGATCCCTTTGTTCTTTGCCGGCAAGCTATCCCTCCGCGCCTATCCCTTGAAGCCCCCCAGCCCGCAAATATGCGCCCACTCCGCCGGGCTGACCGGCCCCACAGACAGGCGGGACAGCCGCAGCAGCGCCATGCCGGCCAGCGCCGGGTCCTGCCTGACCGCGGCCAGGCTGACCGGGGCAGGCAGCGGCCCCACGGTCCGCAGGTCGACGCACGCCCATGCCTCGCCGGTCGGGTCGGGGTAGGCCTCGCGCGCCACCTCGACCACGCCCATGATCCGCTTGCCGACGTTGGAGTGGTAGAAGAACGCCCGATCCCCCAGCCGCATCGCCAGCAGGTTGTTCTTGGCCAGGTGGTTGCGCACGCCGGTCCAGGGCTCGACGCTGCGGGCCACCTGCTGCTCCCAGCTGAAGGCGTCCGGCTCGGACTTCACCAGCCAGTACGGCATCAAACGGCCGCGCCGTCCTTGAACACGGTCCGGAAGCCATGGATGTCCGTCGCGGCGAACAGGCCAGCCGCCGCGTATGGGTCCGCCGCCGCGACGGCGACGGCATGGGCATGGCTTTCGGCTTCGATCACCAGCATGGAGCCGCAGGGTTGCCCCGCCGGGTCCAGCAGCGGGCCGCCGAACACGATGCCGTTCGCCGCGGCATGGGCCAGGTGCGCGGGGCGGGTGGCCTGGCGCAACGCCAGGCTGTCCGGCTTGTCGGTGCAGATGATGGCGAACAGCATCGCGGGCCTTCCTTCATGGGACGTTAACACTACGTCATCCATGGAAGCCGTGGAACTTGGCGGGGTTTGCAGTGCCGCCCTGCGTGCTATCTTGGAATGGTGGAAGCAACCGCCCTCGTCACGCCACGGACTGGCAACGCCCTGCACCGATTCGCCAACCCGGGGCGGTTCCTGCGGCTGGCCGGCGCCGTGCAGCCCTGGCTGAACGCGGCGGCCCTGCTGGTCACCGCCGCCGGGCTGTACTGGGGCCTGTTCCGGGCGCCGGCCGACTGGCAGCAGGGCGACGCCGTCCGCATCATGTATGTCCACGTTCCGGCGGCCTGGCTGGCGTCGTTCGGCTATGTTTGCCTGGCGCTGTGCTCGGCCGCGTCGATCGTCTGGCGGCATCCGCTGGCGGACCTGGCGGCGGCCGAGATCGGGCCGGTCGGCGCCGGGTTCACCGCCCTCTGTCTGGTCACGGGCAGCCTGTGGGGCAAGCCGATGTGGGGCGCCTGGTGGGTGTGGGACGCGCGGCTCACCTCCGTGCTGGTGCTGTTCTTCCTCTACCTCGGCCACATCGCGCTGGTCCGCGCCTTCGACGATCCGCAGCGGGGATACAGGGCCGGCGCGATCCTGGCGCTGGTCGGCGTGGTCAACCTACCGATCATCAAGTTCAGCGTGAACTGGTGGAACACCCTGCATCAGCCGGCCACCATCACCCTCACCGGCGCGCCCACGATGGCGCTGGACATGCTGTGGCCGCTGCTGGTGTGCGCGGTCGGCTACACGCTGGCGTTCGCCGCCATCACCATGGCCTGCACCCGTGCCGCGGTGATGGAGCGGCGCATCCGCGGGCTTCTGCTGGCCCGCAGCGAGACGGCGGCATGACCCACCTTGCCTTCGTCGCAACGTCCTACGGCCTCGCCGTGGCGATCCCGGCGGCGTTCGCCCTGGCCGCGGCTCGCCGCCTTGCGGTGGCCCGGCGTCGTCTGGCGGCGATCGGCCAGCGGGCGGCGCGATGAAGCGCAAGCACCGCCGGATGGCGGTCCTGGTCGCGTGCGGCCTGGGCCTCGGCTCCGCCACCGCATTGTCGCTGGCCGCGTTCAACAACGACATCGTGTTCTTCGTGGCGCCATCCGACATGGCCGAGAAGGGCCTACCGGGCCGCTCGCTGCGCCTTGGTGGGCTGGTTGAGGCCGGCTCGGTCCGCCGCGTGTCCGAGGATGGGCAGCCGGTGGCGCATTTCCGCGTGACGGACGGGCGGGAGAGCGTGGAGGTCGCCTACACCGGCATCCTGCCCGACCTGTTCCGCGAGGGCCAGGGCGTGGTGACGCTGGGGCACGTGCGGCCTGACGGCATTTTCCGCGCGTCCGAGGTGTTGGCCAAGCACGACGAAACCTACATGCCGAAGGACGTCGCGGACGCGCTGAAGAAGGCGGGCATGTGGGACCCCTCCAAGGGCCCGCCGCCGCCCGCCGCGACGTGGAACGCCATGGTCACGAAGGCAGCGGGATAGTCAACGCATGATCCCAGAGCTTGGCCATTTCGCGCTCGCCCTGGCCTGCGCCATCGCCCTTGCCCAGGCGTTGCTGCCCATCTGGGGCGCGCAGCGGCGGGATGCGCGGATGATCGCCGCCGCGCCCGGCATCGCCGTGGGGCAATTGCTGGCGCTGGGCGTGGCGGCGTTCTGCCTGGTGTGGTCCAACGTGTCGGACGACTTCTCCGTGCTCAACGTGGCGGAGAACAGCAACAGCCTGAAGCCGCTGCTGTACAAGATTACCGGGACGTGGGGCAACCACGAGGGCTCCATCATCCTTTGGGCGCTGATCCTGGCGCTGTGCGGCGGTGCGGTGGCCGGGTTCGGGCGGGACCTGCCGGGGGCGTTGCGCGCCCGGGTGATCGGCGTGCTGGGCGGCTGCTCGGTGGGGTTCCTGCTGTTCTCGCTGTTCACCTCCAACCCGTTCGTGCGGCTGTGGCCGGCGCCGATCGACGGCCGGGACATGAACCCGCTGCTGCAGGATCCTGGCCTCGCCTTCCATCCACCCATCCTCTATGCCGGCTACGTGGGCTTCGCCGTGCCGTTCGCGTTCGCCATCGCCGCCCTGCTCGAAGGCCGGGTCGATGCGTCCTGGGGCCGCTGGGTGCGGCCCTGGACGCTGGCATCCTGGTGCCTGCTGACCGGCGGAATCTCGCTCGGCTCCTGGTGGGCCTACTACGAGCTGGGCTGGGGCGGCTACTGGTTCTGGGACCCGGTGGAGAACGCTTCCCTGCTGCCGTGGCTGACCGGCACGGCGCTGCTGCACTCCGCCATCGTGGTCGAGAAGCGCGAGGCGCTGAAGATCTGGACGGTGCTGCTGGCCATCGCCACCTTCTCGCTCAGCCTGTCCGGCACCTTCCTGGTCCGCTCCGGCATCCTGAACTCGGTGCACGCCTTCGCCAACGACCCAGCGCGCGGCGTGTTCATCCTCGGCCTGCTCGGCATCGTCATCGGCGGCAGCTTGTTGCTGTTCGCCCTGCGCGCGCCCCGGCTGGCCGCGGGCGGGCTGTTCGCGCCCGTGTCGCGGGAAGGCGCGCTGGTGCTGAACAACGTGCTGCTCTGCTCCATTGCCGCCGTGGTGCTCACCGGCACGATGTACCCGCTGTTCACCGACCTCATCCTCGGCGACAAGCTCAGCGTCGGCGCGCCGTTCTTCAATGCGACGGTGCTGCCGCTCGCCGTCCCGGTGTTCGCCGCCATGGCGGTGGGGTCGGTGCTGCCATGGAAGCGCGCCGCCCTCGCCCCGGCGCTGCTCCGCCTGTGGTGGGCCGCGGCCATTGCGGTCGGCTTCGGGCTGTTCGTGCTGACCCGGCTGCCCGTGCTGCCGGCGCTCGCCTTCGCCGGGGCAGCCTGGCTGATCGTGGGCTCCTGGGCGGAGATCGTGGAGCGTACCCGGCTGTTCCGCATCCCGCTGCGGGACAGCGCTGCCCGGCTGCGCGGACTGCCTTTGTCGGCGTTCGGCGCGGCGCTGGCCCATGCCGGCATGGGCGTCCTGGTCGCGGGCGTCGCCGGCATGTCGCTCGCCACCGAGCGCGTCGTGCTGATCTCCCCCGGCGAGCAGGTGCAGGCGGCGGGTATGACCTGGGCGCTCGACTCGCTGACCGATGCCAGCGGGTCCAACTACACGGAGCGGGTGGCCAACGTCCGCGTGATCCGCCCCGGCCAAGCCGACCTGAACATGCACCCGTCCCGGCGCACCTTCCCGGTGCAGCAGATCACCACCACCGAGGCCGCCATCCACACCACGGGCATGGCGGATATCTACGCGGTGCTGGGCGAGGAGCGGGACGGGGCTGCGGTGATGCGGCTGCACTACAACCCGATGGCGCCGTGGATCTGGCTCGGCGGCCTGGTGATGGCGCTCGGCGGCAGCTTGTCCCTGGTGGACCGGCGGCTGCGGGTCGGCGCTCCCGCCCGCCGGACGGTGGCGCTCGGGGCGTCGGCTTGATGGACCGTCGCCAGGTGCTCCTGGCGGCCCCCTTGGGTTTGGCCCTGGTGGGGGGCGGGGCGTTCTGGGCCATGCTGCGCGGCATGGCGCACGGCACGTTCGACCCGCGCGGCGTGCCGAGCCCGGTCACCGGCCAGAAAGCGCCGGAGTTTGACCTGCCGGCGCAGGCGCCCGGCCAGGGCTTCGGCAGCGCCGACCTGGCGACCGGCAAGCCGCTGCTGCTCAACTTCTTCGCCTCCTGGTGCCTGCCCTGCGCACAGGAGCACGCGGCCCTGCTTGCGTTGGACAAGGCGGGCATCCCGATCTGGGCCATCGCCTACAAGGACGCGCTCGAGAAGGCCGCGCAGTTCATCAACCGCAACGGCAACCCCTACCAGCGCATCGCCCGGGACCAGCAAGGCTTGGTCGGGATTGACTTCGGCCTGTCCGGCGTGCCGGAAAGCTTCCTGGTGGACGCGGCCGGGATCATACGCTGGCACTGGGCAGGCCCACTCGATGCCGACACCATACAGAACAGGTTGCAACCGGCATGGCGCGCGCTGGCCTGACATCCCCCTCCTTCTCAGCGGGTCTTCTGGCCATCCTGCTGATGGCCGCGCCCGCGCACGCGATCAGCGACCCGGCGGAAATGCTGCCCAACCCGGTGCAGGAAACCCGGGCTGAGCAGATCGGCAAGCAGCTCCGCTGCCTGGTGTGCCAGAACGAGAGCATCGAGGATTCCGGAGCAGACCTCGCCCGGGACTTGCGCGGCATCGTGCGCCAGCGCGTGACGGCGGGCGACACCGACCAGCAGATTACGGCCTGGATGGTGGCCCGTTATGGCGATTTCGTCCGGCTGCGCCCGCCGTTCAACACCGTCACCGCGCTGCTCTGGCTGTCCCCCGTGCTGGCGGTCGGCTTGGGTCTCGGCATGGCTGCCCTGGGCCGGCGCGGGCGGACCATGGCGGCTGCACCCCTCTCGGAGGGCGAGCGCGCCCGCATCGCCGAACTGACTCGGCGGTGATCTGGCTCGCCGCTGCGGTCCTCGCCTTGTGCGCCCTCGCGCCAGCCGGCTTGGCGCTGCGTCGCCGCATCAGGGTGCAAGGCCGGCAGTCCGCGACGCTGGCGCTCTACCGGGCGCAAATCCTCGAGCTGTCGCGTGACTTGGAGGAGCGGCGGATTTCCGCCAACGACCACGCGACGGCGCTGCTGGAAGTGCAGCGGCGCTTGCTGGCAGCGTCCGAGGCCGGCGATGCGCCGCAAGCCAAGTCTGACGGCCGCGCCCTGGTGGTGGGCCTGGCCCTGGTGCCGATGGCGGCGCTCGGGCTCTATCTGGTCGGCGGCCGGCCGGATTTGCCGGCGCAGCCGCTGGCCGGGCGCATGAAGGGCGCCGACAAGGCCATGGCCGACGAGAACGCCATGGTCGAGCAGCTCCGCGCCGTGCTTGCCAGCGTCGATCCAAGCTCGGAGCGCGCCCGGCAGGGGGAGCTATTGCTCGGCAACCTGGAAGCCAGCCGCGGCAACTTCGCCGGCGCGGCCGAGCAGTGGCGCAAGGCGCTGGCGCTGCATTTCGATCCGTTGCTGGCCGCCCGCGTCGCCGACGCCACCAGCCAGGCCGAGGGCCGCGTGAGCGAGGCCTCCGCCGCCCTGTTCCGCCGCGCCCTCGCCGCCGCCCCGCCGGACGCCGCCTGGCGGGGCGCCGTAGAGCAGAAGCTGGCCCAATCCCACTAGCAGCCGCGCCGGGTGCTTCCCATCTATCTGGTCATGCAAGACGAAGCCAAGCCGATCCCCGCCAAGCCCGTTGCGCCGCCGCCGGCCGAGAAGGAATACGGCGGCCCTGCCGGACCTGAGCCGACGCGCTATGGCGACTGGGAGCAGAAAGGCCGTTGCACGGATTTCTGAGGCAGGTCGATGGCCAGGGAGGTTCTACTCCGCCCTAGCTACTGTTTGCCGCGTCGCTCGATCCCAGAACAGCGCCATGCGCCTGATGCTGCAGACATCGACCTGCGGCCAAACAGCAGTGTTCTGGTCGCGGTATTCCACCATCACATCCCATAGGCAGGACTGCTCCGTGCGGGCGAAGGCGACATGGGCCTCGCCATTGATACCGAGCGGCAGGATGCCGAGCACGTTGTTTCCCCAGCGGCCGGCGCCAGCCTCGCTGACAAAAATGCTCTCGATCTCGAAGCCAGTGCGGTTGACGATGCTGAAATCCTGGCTTGCCGTGAGGGCGCGGGCCGCCGTCACCGACACCAGTCCCACGCACAGCCAGAGATAGCCCCGGCGCATCATCCGCTGCGGCCCCGGCGCACTGCCGCGGCGCATACCGTGTTCTCGATCAGGCAAGCGATCGTCATGGGACCCACCCCGCCCGGCACCGGGGTGATGGCGCTGGCGACTTCGGAGCATTCGTCGAAAGCCGCATCGCCCACCAGGCTCCCATCCGGCCGCCGGTTGATCCCGACGTCGATCACCACCGCGCCGGGCCTGAGCCAGTCGGCGCGGACGAACTCGGCCCGGCCCACGGCCGAGACCACGATCTCGGCCCGGCGGCATTCCGCTGCAAGATCCTCGGTGCGGGAGTGCGCCAGCGTGACGGTCGCATCCGCAGCCGTCAGCATCAGGGCGACGGGACGGCCGACCAGGGCCGAGCGGCCCAGCACGAGGGCTCGCTTGCCGGCCAACGGCCCGCAAGCGGCATTCAGCAGCGCCATGACGCCGCGCGGGGTGCATGGCGCCAGGCCCGAACCTTCGGGACGCTCCAACGACAGCATCGGCCGCCCGCCGACCAGGTGCCCGGCGTTGGCCACGGTCAGGCCATCGACGTCCTTGGCCGGGTCGAGCCGGGCAAGGATCGCTTCGGCCGCGATGTGCAGGGGCAAGGGCAGCTGCACCAGGATGCCGTCCACCGCCGGGTCCGCGTTCAGACGCTCGACGACGCCCAGCAGGGTGTCCTGGGATATGTCCGCAGGCAGGCGGGTCGTGCTCACGGCGAGCCCTGCGGATTGGGCGGCGCGATCCTTGTTGCGGACGTAGACGGCGCTGGCGGGGTTGTCGCCGACCAGCACCACGGACAGGCCCGGCTGGAACGGCATGCGCCGCACATGCTCGCCGACCCGGCGGCGCAGGTCTGCGGCCAGCAGCTTGCCGTCGATGATGCGGGCCGCCACGGTGGCCCTAGTAGAACAGCGGCTGCAGGCCGCCCATCACCACAGCCTGGTAAACCCGTGCCAGCACCTGCCGCGCGAGCCATATCGCTAGCAGGAGCACCAGCGGGCTGAGGTCGATCCCGCCCATGTTCGGCAGCACGTTGCGGATGCGGCGCAGCGCTGGTTCCGTGATGCGGTAGAGGAAATCCGTGATCGACCAGACAAGCCGGTTGCGGGTGTCGACGACGCCAAACGAAACCAGGTTGCTCATCACGGCAGCGAGGATGACGGCCCACCAGTAAAGGTTGAGGACTTGGTCCAGCAACTCATAGACGACGGTGACCAAGCCGATTCTCCCGCAATGGCGGCGGACCCTACAGGCGCTGCCAGGCTGCGGCAATGCAGCCGGGCGGCTTGACTCCGCCGCACCCCTCTCGGCATATCGCGGCACGGGACGGCGGGGTTGTAGCTCAGTTGGTAGAGCGCCTCGTTCGCAATGAGGAGGTCAGGGGTTCGATTCCCCTCAACTCCACCACCGCCCCGTCAATGACTTAGCCCCTGTTTTGGACCGGAGCCGTATCGGTCAGAAAATGGCAGCGGACCCATAGCGGACCCGCCGGGCTGGCGTTTCTTGGCGGCACGCCGTTTTTGAAAACCCGATGGACGGCTTCGCAACAGGGGCATCGGCCAGCCGCACTCTCAAGCTCACGCCTGCCCGGGCCTAGCTTCCAAATCCCTTGATCTTGACAAGCGTTGCATATGCACCCTACCCGAACCCCGCGCGCGGGCGGTCAAGCCGTGTCAAACCTGCAACGGTGCAACTGGCAGACACACAGTTTCCTAGAAGCTGTTATGGACTGGAGGCGGCCGGGTTCCCAAGTTTTGGGGATGATGA
>CAXTPP010000105.1:0-12355 GCA_964246185.1 uncultured Acetobacteraceae bacterium | reverse complement strand
CGCGCCCTCCCGCCCCACCGAAATCGCCGAACTCGGCCGCCGCCTGCTGGCCGAGGCCTACGCGCCGGCGGCGGTGCTGGTCAACGCCGACAACAAGAGCCTGTTCTCGATGGGGCCGACGGACCGCTACCTGCGGACGCCCTCCGGCCACGCGACGCACGACCTGCTGGCCATGGCCCGCCCCGGCCTGCGCGCGAAGCTGCGTTCCGCGATCGAAACGGCGCGCGGCACGAAGGCGAAGGCCGTGGCGAGCTGCCGGGTCACGGATGACGGCCGGACGCGCTCGTTCAACGTCGAGGTGCACCCGGCGGCGACGGCCGGCCAGGCGATGCTGCTGGTCTGCTTCGTCGATGCGCCTGAAGCGCTGGCCATGCCCGACGACGCGGCCGGAGCGCGGCAGGCCCCTCGCGTGGCCGAGCTTGAGAAGGAGCTCGATGCCACCAGGACGGAGCTGGAAGGGCTGGTCCGGGATCTGGAGCTGTCGAGCGAGGACCAGAAGGCGATCAACGAGGAGGCGCTCTCGGTCAATGAGGAATACCAGTCCACCAACGAGGAGCTGCTCGCCTCCAAGGAGGAGCTGCAATCGCTGAACGAGGAGCTGACCGCGCTCAACAGCCAGCTGCAGGAGACGCTGGAACGCGAGTGCACCACGGCGGACGACCTGCAGAACGTGCTGGACAGCACCAACGTCGCCACCCTGTTCCTCGACCTGGACCTGTGCATCCGGTTTTTCACGCCCGCCACCAAGTCCTTGTTCGCCATCATCGCCAGCGACGTCGGCCGGCCGCTGTCGGACCTTGCGGCCCTGGCGCCGGACAACGCGCTGGAGGCCGATGCGCGGGCCGTTCTGCAAGGGCATGCGCCGCCGGATCTGGAGATCGAGGGCAAGGAGGGCGCATGGTTCCGCCGCCGCATCCTGCCCTACCGCGTGCATGGCGACCGGGTGGAGGGCGTCGTCATCACCTTCACCGACGTCACCACGCGCAAGCGCGCCGCCCGCGCGCTGGAGGCGGCCAAGCGGCAGGCGGAGGGCGCCAACGCCGCCAAGTCCCGCTTCCTGGCCGCTGCGAGCCATGACCTGCGGCAGCCTTTGCAGACCCTCACCCTGCTGGCGGCGCTGCTGGCCCGCACGGTCGAGAGCCAGAAGGCCAAGTCCCTGACCGTCCGGCTGGACGACACGCTGGGCGCGATGGCGGCGATGCTCGACACGCTGCTGGACATCAACGAGATCGAGGCGGGCGTGGTGCAGCCCGTCGTCACCAGCTTCGCGGCCGACGGCCTGCTGGAACGCATGCGGGAGGAGTTCACCTACCATGCCGAGGCGAAGGGCCTGGCGCTGCGGGTCGTGCCGTGCGGCCTGCTCGTCCGCAGCGACCTGCGGCTGCTGGAGCAGATGGTCCGCAACCTGCTGTCCAACGCGCTGAAGTACACGGCGCACGGCAAGGTCCTGCTTGGCTGCCGCCGGGAGGGCGGCCTGTTGCGCGTCGAGATATGGGACAGCGGCATCGGCATCCCCGCCGCCGAGCTGGACACGATCTTCGACGAGTACCGCCAGGTCGGCAACGCCGCGCGCGAGCGCAGCCGCGGGCTGGGATTGGGGCTGTCGATCGTCAAGCGCCTGGGCGGGCTGCTGGGCCACCCCATCAGCGTCCACTCCCGCCCTGGCAAAGGGTCCGTGTTCGCGGTCAGCGTGCCGTGGGAAGCGAGAGCCGCGCCGGCGGAGGGTGCAGCGGCCCAAGGCGTGGCTTCCCTATCGCCAGCCGTCCCTGCCGAGCGGCGGGGAACGATCCTGGTGGTGGAGGACGACACGGACCTGCGCGAGCTGCTGGCGCTGTTGCTGACGGGCGAGGGCTACGCGGCCGTCCCGGCCGCGGACGGCCCGGCGGCGCGGGGCCGTAGGGCGCTGGGGCGCCGGCCGGAGTGGCTGGGGGCCGACTACACCCTGCCGAACGGCCTGCGCGGCGCGGAGCGGGGGGCGCGCGTCCGGGACATTGCCGGACGCCCCATCCCCGTCGTCATCCTGACCGGCGACATCTCGGCCGAGACCCAGCAGGAGATCGCGCAGCACGGGTTCGCCCAGTTGAACAAGCCCGTGCGGCAGGCCGAGCTGGTGGCGGCCATCCACGGCCTGCTCGTTCCGATGACGACCCCGGCGACGGCCCCGGCGCCAAGCGCCCAGCCAGCCGCTCAGCCATGTGGGGCGGCATCGTCTGCCGCTCCGGCGACCGTCTATTTCGTGGACGACGACCCGGACGTGCGGACAGCGGTTACTGCCATCCTGGAGGACGACGGCCACTTCGTCGCGGCCTATGCGACCGGCGAGGCGTTCCTGCAGGCCTACCAGCCGAACGGCGAAGGCTGCGTGCTGATCGACGCCTACCTGCCCGGGATGAGCGGCTTCGATTTGCTGGAACAGGTACGCAGCGCCTGTCACCGCCTGCCGGCGATCATGTTCACCGGGCGCAGCGACGTCTCGATGGCGGTGCGCGCCATGAAGGCGGGCGCCGTCGATTTCATCGAGAAGCCGGTCGGCCGCACCGAGCTGCTGGCCAGCATCGCCCGGGCGCTCGGCCGGTCGCGCGATGTCGGCAAGGCCGCCGCGTGGCAGGAGGAAGCGGCCGGGCACCTCGCCGGGCTGACGGCGCGGCAGCGTCAGATCATGGCGCTGGTGCTCGCCGGGCAGCCCAGCAAGAACATCGCCGCCGACCTCGGCATCAGCCAGCGCACGGTCGAGAACCACCGCGCCTCCGTCATGCGCAAGACCGGCTCCGCCTCCCTTCCAGCCCTTGCCAGGCTTGCCATGGCTGCGGTGCCGGATGGTGGGGGCGAGCCGCCCGATGCTTCGTCAGCGTGAGAGCAATGTGCAGCACTCGGCGTGCAGCAGCAGGTCCCGCGTGACGCCGCCCAGTGCCCACTCGCGCAGGCGGCTGTGGCCGTAGGCGCCCGCGACGACCAGGTCCGCATGCCGCTCCCGGCAGAGCGTTTGCAGCAGGTGCGAGTCGTTGCCCGAAGGTGCTGCCAGCGTGTCGGCGGCCACGCCATGGCCGCCGAGCCAGTCGGCCACGCTCGATAGCCGCGCCAGCGAAGCGGACCGGGCTTCGTCGTCGATGACCTCGATGACGGTGACCCGCTTGGCGAGCTTCAGCAGCGGCACGGCGTCCAACGCGGCCCGGCGGGCTTCGCGCGTGTCCTTCCAGGCCAGCACGGCATGTTCGAGCGGCAATGCCGCCACTTGCGGCGGCACCACGAGGACTGGCCGGCCAAGCTCCATCACGAGCTGCCCGGCCGTGACCTGTTCCGGGTCCAGCCGGGTGGGCGGCGGCTTGCTGGTCAGCACGAGGTCCGCGCTGCGTGCCTCGCGGGCGACGAAGGCGTAGGATTTCTCCGTCGTCACCATGGACCGCCATTGCAGGCGCTTCGGGTGAAGCTGCATCGCGCCGCGGAACTCCGCCTCGGCGCCAGCGAACTCCCGCTCGACCTGGTCCCGGTCCTGCTGGATCACGTCGGGCGAGATGTAGCAGCCATCGGTGTAGATGACCTGCACCGGCTGGCGCGCCGCGATCCCGATCACTGAGGCGTCGAGCCGCACGGCCAGGCTGGCGGCGACGGCGAGCAGGCCGTCGTTCGCCCGGCCAAGCTCCATGTGCACCATCAACGTCGCGTAGGTCATGGCCTGCTCCTGCCGCGGCGGTTCAAGCGACCACGATGTCGTTCTGCACTTCGGTGGCGCCCGGCGCGGCCCAGGCTGCCGCGGCGGCAGCCTCCCGGTCACGCGGCGAGCGGACGGTCCCGCTCAGGCGGACCCGGCCGCCTTCGGCCGTCACCTTCACGTCCTTGATGTCAAAGAACCAGGAGCGGCCCAGCGCGTGCATGATCTGGTCGCTGCGCCGGCAGTCGAACGGCAGGCGCACCTCGATCGCCTCCGCCACCGCCACCACGCCCCTGACCCGGCGTGCCGCCTCTTCCGCCGCGTGCTTCTCCGAAAAGCCGCTCACGTGCCCGGTCAGCGTGACCACGCCCGCCTCGGCCGTGACGCCGATATGCCCGGCGGTGACGCTGGGCTCCCACGCCAACTCGTCGAGGACGGCCTGCTGCAGGTGGCGATCGGCGGACATGGGAAACTCCGAATGCCAGGTTGTGGCATTCGGTTTCTAGCGCCACGGCATGGCAGCGGTCAGGCTCGGAAACTACCTAGCCCTGCCATCGGCTGCGCCGCCAGCGGCTGCCAAGGTCAACGCAGGGTCCTGAGCGTCCAGGAGGCGCCGGGAGGAAAGCCAGGGTCGCAGAAGATCGGCGCCGCGTTCGGCGTGCGCGCGGTTATGTCCAGTCCCATCTCCGCCCGCATCGCGCGGAACAGCCCGCCATGCGCCACCACCAGCACGGGCGCCGCATGGGCCAGCACCTCGACCAGCGCGGTCGCGGCCCGGGTGCGGAGGGCGGCAAAGCTCTCGCCGCCCTCGGGCGTGGACGTGCCGGCGATCCAGCCCTCGAACCAGGCGCCGCCCATCGGGGCGCCCTCGTGCACGCCGAACGAGGCCTCCTGCAAATCCGCCACCGCCGTCACCGGCAGGCCCAGCACCTCGGCCGCAGCCAGGGCCGTGTCCATCGCCCGCGACAACGGCGAGCTGGCGATGCTGGCGATGCCCTTTCCGCGAAGCTCCTGGGCGGCGATGGCGGCTTGCGCCCGGCCGGTGGCGTTGAGCGGCACGTCAGTGCGGCCTTGGCTGCGCCCGGCGGCGTTCCAGTCGGTCTCGCCGTGGCGCAGGAACCAGAACGCGCGGGCGGGCAGGGAACCTGAATGGACTGTCATGAATGTCAGGGGTGCAATCCTTCCGCCACCAGCGCACGATGCACCGCCGGGCGGGCCTTCATGCGGGCGTAGTGCGCGGCCAGCGCCGCCGGCAGGTCGGTGCCGGCGCGCGGCGCCCACTGGCAAACGTAGAACAGCGCCGAGTCGGCAATCGAGTAGCTGCCCGCGGCCCAGTCCCGCCCGTCCAGCGATTGCGCCAGCAGCGCCAGCCCTTTGGCATAGATCTCCCGCCCGCGCACCTGCACCTGCTCGCGGTCGGCCTGGCTGGGCGAGAAGTTGCCCGGCCGGACGATGCGGGCGAAGCCCTGCATGTGAACGGTGCCGACGGCATAGCCCACCGCCTCCAGCGCCCGCGCCTCGTCCTCCGCATCCGCCGGCATCAGCTCCGCCGTCGGGTTGGTGCGCGCCAGCCAGGTGGCGATCGCGCCGTACTCGGTCAGCACGCTGCCGTCGTCGCGCCGCAGCGCCGGCACCTTGGACTTCGCGCTCACCGCCACGAAATACGGCTGGTACTGCATGCCTTCCCGGATGTTGATCAACTCGGTTTCGTAAGGCTTGCCGATCTCCTCCAGCAGCACGTGGATGCCGAGCGAGCATGCACCGGGCGAGTAGTACAGCTTCATGGCGTCCTCTCAGTCGAACAGCGAGCTGACGCTGCTCTCGTCGTTGATCCGGCGCATCGCCTCGGCCAGCAGCGGCGCGATGGTGAAGGTGCGCAGGTTGGCCGCGCCCCGCACCGCGACCGTCGGCTCGATGCTGTCCGTGATGGTCATCATCTCGATCGGCGAGGCGGCGATCCGCGCCACCGCCCCGCCCGACAGCACCCCGTGCGTCACGTACACGCTGACCGAGCGTGCCCCGTCCGCCTTGAGCGCGATGGCGGCGTTGCACAGCGTGCCGCCGGAATCGCAGATGTCGTCCACCAGGATGCAGTCGAAGCCCTCCACCTCGCCGATGACGTTCATCACCTCCGACACGCCGGCCCGCTCCCGCCGCTTGTCGATGATCGCCAGGTCGCAGTTCAGCCGGGACGCCAGGTTGCGCGCCCGCAGCACCCCGCCCACGTCGGGCGAGACGATCATCAGATCCCGGCCGGCGAACCGCTCCTGGATGTCGGTGGTGAACAGCGGAGCGGCGTAGAGGTTGTCCACGGGGATGTCGAAGAAGCCCTGGATCTGCCCCGCGTGCAGGTCCAGCGTCAGCACCCGGTTGGCGCCTGCCTCCGTGATGAGGTTGGCCACCAGCTTGGCGCTGATCGGGGTGCGGGACCCGGTTTTGCGGTCCTGCCGGGAGTAGCCGAAATACGGCACCACCGCCGTGACCCGGCGCGCGCTCGACCGGCGCAGCGCGTCCAGGGTGATCAGCAGCTCCATGAGATTGTCGTTGGCCGGGTAGGAGGTGGATTGCAGCACGAACACGTCCTCGCCGCGGACGTTCTCATGGATTTCCACGAAGACCTCCATGTCGGCGAAGCGGCGGATGGAGGCCCGGGTCAAGGGGATGTTGAGGCTGGCGGCCACCGCCTCGGCCAGGGGCCGGTTGCTGTTGCAGGCAACGATTCTCATGGGTGGTGCTGTCCCGGTCCAGCGGCATGGGGTTCTAGCAACCGTTCACCGCCCTGTCATCTATCCGCCCTCGGCAGGCTCATCTATCCGCCACTGGCGGGCTTGGCGAGCTTGCTGGCGTCCGCCCGCCCGACCGCCTGCACCACCACGTCGCGCACCCCGCCGGATGCCTCGTCGGCCACCACCTCGGCCACTTCGCCCCAGTACTGGTCCAGCGAACCGGCCTTCACCTCGTTCAGCTGCACCACCCGGCCGCGCTCCTGGCCGTGCTCGTCGGTCACCACCCACTGGATTTCCACCCGCGTCGTCTTGCCGGCGCCGGGTGCGGTCTTGACCTCGCCCGTCACGGTGAAGTCGGCTCCCTTGGGCGTGTCCTGCACCACGTCGCCCATATGCGGCAGCTGGGTCGCCATCAGCCGGGTGAGCGCCGCGTTGCCGTCGCCTGGCGCGCCGGTGACGGCCTTGAGGTAGAGCACGGGCGGGCGGTTCAGCAGGCTGTGCGGGTCGCTCATCTGCCGCCGGGCCTCGATGCCGCCCAGCAGGGCGACGACCTTGGGCGCCTCCGACTCCGCCGCCGCCTTGAAGGTGGCCGGCTGGCCCGCGGCCCATTCGCTGGCCGGGACGGGCTGGCCCTGGCTTGCGCCCTGCGGCACGCCCTGCGGGTTCATCACGGTGTACGTCGGCACCACCATGCCGCCCTTCAGCTCCGCCGTCAGCACCAGGCGCCAATCGGCCTTGCGCGCGGACGCGATGGCGAAGGCGGGCAGCTCCTGCGCGACCAGGGCATCCGCCAGCTCGGAGGACCACGCCTTGGCGGCGCTATCCGTCAGCAGCGAGTCGGCCGGCAGCGGGATGTCCAGCCGGGACGGCGGCGGCTGCGACAGGCGCATGGCGGTTGCGCCCGGCCGGCCGAGGAACGGCTGCGGCAAGTCCCCGCACCCGGCCAGCAGGCAGAGCCCCGCCAACGCCAGCCCACGCATCAGGCGCTCAGGTGAGCACACAGCCGAACAGCACCATGAGGACGATCAGCAGGAGGAAGAAGATGGGGAGGTAGGGCATGCGATCACCGCGATCTGATGGCCGATCGGCCCGCCTCCGGCAAGCGTGCGGCGGCGATGGCTGAAGAAGCGTGTCTCGTCCGGCAGGGTGTCGTCTCCCAGCAGGGTGACGGCCGCCCCGGCGGCGCGCAGCCGGGCGGCGCAGTAGCCCGGCAGGTCGAACAGCCAGTGGCCGGTGCGGCGATCCGCGAAGAACCGGGCGTCGGCCGCATCCCGCGCCAGCACGGCGTCACGCAAATCCGCACCGACCTCGTAGGATTCAGGGCCGATGCAGGGACCGATCGCAGCCTGCACGTCCTGCCCGCCCATGGCCGCCACCACCGCCTCCAGCACGCCCGCCAGCGCGCCGCGCCAGCCGGCATGGGCCGCGCCGACCACGCCAGGCCCGGCGAACAGCACGGGCGCGCAATCCGCGGTGATGATGCCGAGGCCGATGCCGGGCCGCCGGGTCACCATCGCGTCCGCGCGGGGGCCTGCGCCGGGCTGCCACGGCTGGTCCACCACGGCCACCTGCGCCCCGTGCACCTGCGTGCAGCCCACCAGCGCTGGCACCCCGATGGCGGCCGCGACCCGGCGGCGGTTCTCGGCCACGGCGGCCGGGTCGTCAGCGCCCGACAGGCTGCAGTTCAGGCTGGCGAACAGCCCGGTGGAGACGCCGCCCTCGCGGGTGAAGAAGCCGTGCGGGGCGGGCAGCAAGCTGCGGAGATGCGGCGTCATTCCTCGAACCCGGCGGGCGTGGCCAGGCCAGGCGAGGTGAGCGCCAGGGTCTTGAACAATGCGCCCATGCGGTCCGGCTCCGCCAGACGGCGGCCGGCCTCGGTCATGCGGGCGGCTTCCTGCCAGGGCCGCGTCTGCGCCAGGCGGTGGATGCGGGCGAACAGGCCGAGCCGGGTCAGGAACTTGCCCTGCGGCAGCGGGCCGTAGGCAGGCACGGCCGCATCCCGCGCGAAGGCGGCGAAATCGACGTGGGCGGTGAGGTCGGCGCTGCCGGGGTCGGCCAGCGGGTCCGCCGGCTTGCCGTCGCGCAGGGCTTGCAGGCTGTCGCCGGGTCCGCTGGCGAGCGGGCCGTAATCGAGGAACAGCGCGACGCCCGGGGCAGCACGGAGGCGGGTGCCCAGGTGCGCGGCAAGGGCGGGATCACGAACCTCCCTCACGTCTCCCTCTCCCCCTTGCGGGAGAGGGCCGGGGTGAGGCGCGCGCGCGGCCCAACCCTCTCCCCTGGGGAGAGGGCCTTCCACCCACGCACTGTCCACCACGTAGCGTTCCGCCCACTGCTCTCCCCGCCAAACGAATTGCCGCACCGGCAGCGCGTCCAGGAACTCGTTGGCCAGCAGGATCAGCGGCCCGTCCGGCAAATCCTCCACCCGATCGTGCCAGACCGCTTGCGGCAGCGCCGCCGCCTGGATCGCGCGCAGCCGGGGCGAGTTCTCCACCAGGTGCAGCCGCAGCGCCGCCCGGAACGCCGGGGCCACCCGCGCCACCCCGCGCAGCGCGTCCGCCATCAGCGTGCCGCGGCCGGGGCCGGCCTCGGCCAGGATCACCGGGTTCGGCCGGCCCATCGCCTCCCAGGCGATGGCGGCCCAGGCGCCCAGCACCTCGCCGAACGCCTGGCTGATCTCGGGCGACGTGGTGAAGTCGGCGAACGGGTCATGGCTGGCGTAGTACAGCGCGTTGGCCCGCGCCATGAACGCGTCCAGCCGCTCCATCAGGCCACCAGCACCCGGCGGGTGCGGGCATAGCCGATCAGCCCGAGGCCGGCGACCAGCATGGGGATGGACAGCAGCTGGCCCATGGTCGCGCCCTCGTACAGGTATCCGAGGAACGGGTCCGGCTGGCGGAACAGCTCGCCGATGCTGCGGGCGACCGCGTAGCCGACCAGGAACACGCCGGTCAGCGTGCCGAACCGCGCCCGCACCGCCTCGCGCCGGGCCAGCACCCAGAGCAGGGCGAACAGCAACAGCCCTTCCATCAACGCTTGGTAGAGCTGGCTGGGATGCCGCGGCTCCGGCCCGGCGTTGGGGAAGATCATCGCCCAGGGCAGCCAATTCGGGGCGGGGCGGCCCCAAAGCTCGCCGTTGATGAAGTTGGCGCAGCGGCCCAGCCCCAGCCCGATCGGCGTCACCACGGCCAGCCGGTCGGCGAAGCCCAGCAGCGGGATGCGCTGCTGGCGGCAGAACAGCACCAGCGCCGTCACCACGCCCAGCACGCCGCCGTGGAAGCTCATGCCGCCCTGCCACACGGCGAAGATGGACGCCGGGTTCTCCAGGAAGCGGCCCGGCTGGTAGAACAGCACGTAGCCGAGCCGCCCGCCCAGCACGACGCCGAGCGTGGCCCAGGTGAGGAAGTCGTCGGTCTGCAGCTGCGTCGCCACCGCCGGGGTGCGCAGCACCAGCCGCCGCATCACGCGCCAGCCCAGCAGCAGGCTGCCGATGTAGGCCAGCGCGTACCAGCGGATGGCGAACGGGCCGATCTGCAGCAGCGTCGGGTCGAACCCGGGGAACATCAGGACGGGGATCACAAATAGGGGTCCGGCGTGGCCAGGTAGTCCGTGATGTAGCGGCGCACGCCTTCCTCCATGACGGTGAACGGCGCATCGTAGCCGGCAGCACGCAGTCGGCCGGTGGTGGCCTGGGTGAAAGATTGATAGCCGGCGCGCAGGCCTGTCGGCATGTCGATGTACTCCGCCCGCTCCGGCACGTCGCTGGCGCGGCACACCGCCTCCGCCAGGTGCTGGTAGGAGCGTGCGTTGCCGGTGCCGACGTTGAACAGCCCGCTCACCTCCGGCCGCGCGAGCAGCCACAGCATGATGTCCACCACGTCGCCCACCCAGACGAAATCCCGCATCTGCTGCCCGTCCGGCATGCCACGCCGGATGGAGCGGAACAGCTTGGGCGCGTGGCCGGCCAGCACGTCGTCGTGCTTGACCTTCACCACGGAGACCATGCTGCCCTTGTGGTATTCGTTCGGCCCGTAGACGTTGAAGAACTTGAGCCCTGCCCATTGCGGCGGGCGCGGTCCCCCGGCCCGCACGACCTTCGCCACCCGCAGGTCGAAGGCGTGCTTGCTCCAGCCGTACAGCGTGGTCGGCCGCAGCGACGGCAAGGCATCCAGGTCGTCCTCGAACCCGGCGTCGCCGTTGCCGTAGGTGGACGCGGAGGAGGCGTAGACCATCGGCGCCCGGTGCTGCGCGCACCATCGCCACAGCATCCGCGGCAGCTCGACGTTGGTCCGCCAAACCTCGTCGCCGTCCGTGGCGGAGGTGTCGCTGATGGCGCCCAGGTGGAACACCATCTCGATGGGCGGGGCGGCGGCGAGGAACGGCTCCAGCGCGTCCGGCTGCACCAGCAGGGCGGGCGGGCGGCGCAGGTTGCGCCATTTCCCGCCGGTGCCGAGCCGGTCCACCACGACGACTTCGTGCCCGGCCTCCGCCAGCGCCGCGTTCAGGTTGGAGCCGATGAAGCCAGCGCCGCCGGTGACCAGGATCATGCGACGGGGTTATAAGGGGGGTGAGAGAGGCAGGGAAGGGAAGCAGGGGATGGAGATCGCGCTCAAAGGCCTGTTCGCTACCCCCGTCGCCGCCATCCAGGTGCCGGACGCGCCCGCCCGCAACGCGAGGCTGGAACGCACCATCCTGGCCCGGCGCGAGGCGCACCCCTCGCTGCAATCCTCCAACGCCGGCGGCTGGCATTCCGCGCGGGACCTGGCCGAGTGGGGCGGGGAGGACGCGGCCCACATCCTCGCCCTCGCGCAATCCGCCGCCACCCGGCTGACGGCCGACCGGGCGGGCCAGCCAATGCGGCCGAAGTGGGTCGTGCAGGCCTGGGCCAACGTGAACGGCCCCGGCGACGGCAACATCTGCCACTACCACCCCGGCGCGTTCTGGTCCGGCACCTATTACGTGGCCGATGGCGGCTGTGCGGACGACCCGGCGCTGGGGGGCGAGTTCGAGATGCTGGACCCGCGCGGACCCGCGCCCGCCATGTACGCGCCGACGCTGCAGTTCGCCGGCGAGGACGGGCGCTCCGCCGGCAGCGCCGAGACCATCGCGCCGCGCCCCGGGCTGATGGTGCTGTTCCCGTCCTGGCTGTCGCACCAGGTGCGGCCATACCGCGGCACGGCGCTGCGCATTTCCCTCGCGTTCAACCTGGGCGTCTGATGGATATCCGCCTCACCCCGCGGCGGCAGGCGGAGATCCTGGCCCTGGCGCGGGAGGCCGGGCGGGTGTCGGTGGAGGAGCTGGCCGCCCGCTTCGCCGTGACGCCGCAGACTATCCGGCGCGACCTGAACGAGATGTGCGAGCACCGCGCGCTGACCCGGGTGCATGGCGGCGCGATCATGGCGGGCGGGGTGGAGAACCTGGCCTACGAGGCCCGCAAGCTGGTGGCGCCCTCGCACAAGCGACTGATCGGCGAGGCGGCGGCGGCCCACGTGGCGGACCATTCCTCGCTGTTCATCAACCTGGGCACCACGACGGAGGAGGTTGCGCGCGCCCTGTCCGGCCATGCCGGGCTGCTGGTCATCACCAACAACCTGCACGTGGCCGCCGAGCTGTATCGCAACCCGGCGGTGGAGGTGGTGCTGGCGGGCGGCGTGGTGCGGCGGGACGGCGGCATCATCGGCGCTTCGGCGGTCGAGCACATCCGCCAGTTCCGGGTGGATTTGGCGGTGATCGGCACCTCGGCGATCGACGCGGACGGCACGCTGCTCGACTTCGACGTGCGGGAGGTGCAGGTGAGCCAGGCGATCATCCGCAACGCGCGCCGGGTCATGCTGGTGACGGACGGCAGCAAGTTCACGCGCTCGGCCCCGGTGCGGATCGCGCACCTGGCGGACGTGGACTTGCTGGTGACGGACCGGCTGCCCTCGGCGGCGGCGGCGCTGTGCGAGCGGCACGGGGGGGCGGTGGAGGCGGCGGGGGGGCC